>JAOPYM010000595.1 GCA_025964615.1 Actinomycetes bacterium | reverse complement strand
GCCGGGGGTGGGCGGTATCCTCTTGATGTCGGGTGGGTTACGGCTTGCCGCCCCCGGCGTATACGCAGGTCGGATAGCGCCCTAGGCCTGCACCATCCCCAGTCCGCGATGCCAGGAGCCTCCAAAGTGAGTGCGAGCCGCCCGGCTGCCGTGATCGTCCTCGCCGCAGGTGAGGGCACACGTATGAAGTCCCGTACCTCCAAGATCCTCCACGAGCTGTGCGGGCGGAGCATGGTCGGCCATGTGCTGGCCGCCGCCGCGGAGCTCGAACCCCGGCGGCTCATCGTGGTGGTCGGTCACCTGCGCGAGCAGGTCGTCGAGCACCTCAAGGAGACCGCGCCGGAGGCCGTACCCGTCGTACAGGATCAGCAGAACGGCACCGGTCACGCCGTCCGCATGGTCCTGGAACAGGTCGGCAGCCTGCCGGGCACCGTGATCGTCACCAACGGCGACCATCCTCTGCTGACCGGTGCCACCCTGCGGGAGCTGGTGAGCACCCACGAGCGGGAGGGCAACGCGGCCACCGTGCTGTCCACCGACATTCCCGACGCGAGCGGCTACGGCCGGATCGTACGGGGCGGCGGTGGGGACGTCCTGGCGATCGTCGAGCACAAGGACGCCACCTCCGGGCAGCGCGGCATCCATGAGATCAACGTCGGGATGTACGCCTTCGACGGCACGCTCCTGGAGAGCGCACTCAAGCGGGTCACCACCGACAACGCCAAGGGTGAGGAGTACCTCACCGACGTCATTGCGATCCTCCGTCAGGACGGGCGCAGGACCGGGGCGTACAAGAGCCCGGACTGGATCGAGACGCAGGGTGTCAACGACAAGGTCCAGCTCGCCCAGGCCCGCAGGCAGCTCAACGACCGCATCCTGGAGGGCCACATGCGCGCCGGGGTCACGGTGATCGACCCGGCCACCGCCTGGGTCGACGTACAGGTGACCGCCGAGCGGGACGTGGTGATCCACCCCAACACCCAGCTGCACGGGCTCACCAGCCTCGCCGAGGGGGCGGAGGTCGGCCCGAACGTCACCCTCACCGACACCTCCGTCGGAGCTGAGGCGAAAGTCACCAACGCCGTCTGCGTCGGCGCGCAGATCGGCCCGGAGGCGATCGTCGGGCCGTTCACCTACCTGCGTCCGGGCACCCGGCTGGCCGCACGGGTCAAGGCGGGGACGTACGTTGAGATGAAGAACGCGGTGGTGGGGGAGGGCGCGAAGGTGCCCCATCTCACCTATGTGGGGGACGCGGAGATCGGCCGGGGCTCGAACATCGGGGCCGCGTGCGTCTTCGTGAACTACGACGGTGTGGCCAAGCACAAGAGCAGGATCGGCGAGCACGTGAAGGTCGGCAGCGACAACATGATCGTCGCGCCGGTGACGATCGGGGACGGCGCCTACACGGCGGCCGGCTCGGTGATCATCAGTGACGTGCCGGCCGGGGCGATGGCCGTCGCCCGTGCCCAGCAGCGCAACGTGGAGGGCTGGGTGGAGCGCAGGCGCCCGGGTACCCCTTCGGCCGAGGCCGCCAGGCGTGCCCGGGAAGATAGGTAGGTGCTTGGGCCGCGTGATCTGGACTGAGGAGCGAGGGAGCGCAGCGAGTAAGCGACGAGGGAAGGTCGCGCGTCAAGGCCCAAGCGCCGCGCGAGCGAAGCGAACGCCAGCAAGAGAGTCTTTGAGGGGGAGCGAACGGTGAGCGGTATCAAGGCGAGCGGTCAGAAGAAGCTGATGCTCTTCTCGGGCCGGGCGCACCCGGATCTGGCGAGGGAGGTCGCGGAGAACCTGGACGTCGAACTGACGCCCACCGCGGCCTACGACTTCGCGAACGGTGAGACGTTCGTGCGGTTCCTGGAGTCGGTGCGGGGCAGTGACGCCTTTGTGATCCAGAGCCACACCGCTCCGATCAACCAGTGGATCATGGAGCAGTTGATCATGGTCGATGCGCTGAAGCGCGCCTCGGCCAAGCGGATCACCGTGGTGGCTCCGTTCTTCGGCTACGCCAGGCAGGACAAGAAGCACCGTGGCCGCGAGCCGATCTCGGCCCGGCTGATGGCGGACCTCTTCAAGACCGCGGGCGCGGACCGGCTGATCACCGTGGACCTGCACACCGCGCAGATCCAGGGTTTCTTCGACGGCCCAGTGGACCACCTGTTCGCGCTCGACCTGCTCGCCGACCACGTGGAGAACAGCCTGGACACCTCCCGCGTGACCGTGGTCGCACCGGACGCGGGCCGGGTACGGGTCGCTGAGCGGTGGACCGACCGGCTCGGCTGTCCGCTGGCGATCATCCACAAGCGGCGCGACCCCGAGGTCGCCAACGAGGCCAAGGTGCACGAGGTGGTCGGTGAGGTCGCCGGCCGTACGTGTGTGATCGTCGACGACATGATCGACACCGGTGGCACGATTGTGAAGGCCGCGGACGCCCTGTTCGAGAAGGGCGCGGAGCGGGTCGTGGTCACCTCGACCCACGGTGTGCTCTCCGGTCCCGCCGTGGACCGGCTGAAGAACTCGCGCATCGCCGAGGTGGTGCTGACCGACACGCTGCCGATTCCGCCCGAGAAGCGTTTCGACAAGCTGACCGTGCTGCCGATCGCACCGTTGGTCGCCCGCGCGATCAACGAGGTGTTCTCCGACGGCTCGGTGACCAGCATGTTCGGCGGCCACAGCTAGGTGCTCGGGCCGCGTGTCAAGGCCCAAGTACCGCGCGAGCCGGCGGCTAGGCATGACCCGGCCCTCGTTCCGTATGCGTACGGAACGGGGCTGTTCTTCGGGGTGTGCGGGTCGCGCGCCCCGAAGGTTCAGCTAGACTTGGGAACCCGCGTGTGCCCTTGGTCGTTCAGTACGGCTCCGCCGTACTCCCCGGGGAACGCAAAGAATCTTCGAGGCGCTGACGCATCGAAACATGCGCCGATTTCGACTGTCCGTAGCGGACGTCCACCTGGACGGCCGTGGATCGCAACAACGAGGAGTTTCCGCCGTGTCCGAGGTACGTATCGCCGCCGAACCGCGCACCGAGTTCGGCAAGGGTCCCGCGCGGCGCACCCGCCGGGCCGGCAGGGTCCCCGCCGTTCTCTATGGTCATGGCACCGACCCGCAGCACATCTCGCTGCCGGGCCATGACCTGATGCTGGCCCTGAAGACGCCGAACGTGCTGCTGCGCGTCGAGGGTCTGGCCGGGGGCGCCGAGCTGGCGCTGCCGAAGGACGTGCAGAAGGACCCGCTCAAGGGCTTCCTCGAGCACATCGACCTGCTGCTCGTGAAGCTCGGCGAGAAGGTCACGGTCGAGATTCCGATCCAGCTCAACGGTGAGATCCAGTCCGGCGCCCAGCTGAACCAGGAGATGGTGCAGATCTCGGTCGAGGCCGAGGCCACCCACATCCCGCAGGTCGTCGAGCTGGACATCGACGGTCTTGCGCCCGGCGATGTCATCCACGCCAAGGACCTGAAGCTGCCGGCCGGTGCCACCCTGGCGGGCGACGAGGACGCGCTGGTCCTGCAGGTCGTCGAGCCGAAGGCCGCCGAGGCCGAGGAGGGCGCCGAGGCCGAGGTGGCTCCCGCGACCGAAGAGGCCGCCGCGGAGTAGTACCCCCGCAGTTCTTCCCTCCGGCCCCCGTGCGGTTTCATACGCGCGGGGGCCGAGGCATGTAAGGAGAGATGAGTGGACGCCGTGAGCACCGACACGTGGCTGGTCGTGGGTTTGGGGAATCCGGGGCCGGACTATGCGGGGCATCGGCACAACGCCGGGTTCATGGTCCTGGACGTGCTGGCCGGGCGGGCCGGTGGGAGGTTCAAGAGCCATCGGGCGCGGGCCGAGGTTCTGGAGGGCCGGTTGGCGGGGGTACGGGTCGTACTGGCGAAGCCGCGCACGTACATGAACGAGTCGGGTGGTCCGGTGGCCAGGTTGCGGGACTTCTACAAGGTGCCGGTCGAACGGCTGATCGTGGTCCACGATGAGCTGGACATCCCGTACGGGACGATCCGGATGAAGCGGGGCGGCGGCGACAACGGCCACAACGGGTTGCGGTCCATCACCCGTTCGCTGGGCGACAAGGAGTATCTGCGGGTGCGGTTCGGGGTCGGCAGGCCGCCGGGCCGGATGGATCCGGCGACCTTCGTGCTGCGGGACTTCTCCGCGGCGGAGCGCAAGGAGCTCGACTTCAGCGTGGTGCATGCCGCGGACGCGGTGGAGGCACT
>JAOPYM010000582.1 GCA_025964615.1 Actinomycetes bacterium | reverse complement strand
GATCTCACCGGCCACGTCCATCCCCGGCACATGTGGCAGGGCGAAGCCGGGCAGCAGTCCGGGACCGCGCCGCTGCAGCAGGTCGAGCCGGTTGAGCGCGGCCGCCCGTACCGCCACCAGCACCTCGGAAGGGCCGGGCACCGGATCGGGCAGCGACACCGCGCGCAGCACCGAAGGCCCGCCGTGCGAGGTGTGGACGACTGCTCTCATGTGATCCCCCGGATGAACGGTGTGCCCAGCGCGGCCGGGCCCTGGCGGCTCTTGGCGAAGACCAGCATCGCGATGAGCGCGAGCAGGTAGGGCGCGGAGATGAGCAGTTGCGGGTTGAGCGCGTACCCGAGAGCGGGCAGCGCCAGCCGGAGCGCGTCCGTCGCGCCGAACAGCAGGCAGCCGGCCAGGGTGCCGCGCAGCGTCCAGCCGCCGAAGATCACGGCGGCGATCACGATGTAGCCCCGGCCCGCCGTCATGTCCTGGTTGAAGCTGCCCACCTCGCCGACGGCCAGGTAGGCCCCGCCGAGACCGGCCAGCAGCCCGCAGACCAGCAGGGCCTGACGGCGCCGCCGGTTGACGTCGATGCCGCTGACGTCGGCGGACTGCGGGCTCTCGCCTGAGGCGCGGATCTCCAGACCCCACCGGCTGCGATGGACCAGCCACCACACCAGCGGCACGATCCCTACGAGCAGGAAGGCCGGCCAGCGGTGCGCGAACAGCACGGGGCCGAGCGTCGGCACGTCCGCGAGCAGCGGGATCCGCAGCACGTCGACCTGATGGCCTGTGGCCTTCGCGGATTCGGCCAGGAAGCTGGTGAGGCCTAGCACGAGGACATTGAGGGTGAGCCCGACGACGTAGGTGTTCACGGCGAGCCGGTGGCTGAAGGTGCCGTGCACGAACGCCACGAGAAGCCCGGCGGCGATCCCGGCGAGCAGCCCGAGGCTCGCCGAGCCGGTGATCGAGGCGCCCGTCACGGCGCAGAACGCGCCGCCGAGCATCATCGCCTCGACGGAGATGTTGAGCGTCCCCGCGCGTTCGGCGACGTACTCGCCCGCTGCTGCGAACGCCAGCGGAAGGCTCAGCCGCACCGCGCTGGACGCGATCAGTTCGAGATCGTTCACGACGCCACCCCTTCCAATGCGGCGGCCCGGGCGGTCGCCCTGCCGCGCTGGAACCGACGGGCCTCCTGGAACGCGACCGGGAACACCGCGGCCAGCACCAGCAGAGCCGTCACGATCGACACCAGGTAACGGGGCACCCCGGTGGAGGCGAGGAAGCCGCCACCGGCGCGCAGCGCGCCGAAGAACAGCGCGACCGGCACCGCCAGGACGGGCCGGTTGCGCGCCATCAGCGCCACCAGGAGTCCCTCCCAGCCGACGTTGTCGGCGAAGCCGTCCTGGATCCGGTACGAGCTGCCGGTCAGCATCACGCCGCCCGCCAGGCCCGCGAACGCGCCGGAGAGCACCACCGCGCCGGTGCCGAGCAGCGCCGCCCGGACACCGGCACGGCGTGCGGCTATGGGGTTGAGGCCGAGCATCCGCAGCCGGAAGCCCCAGCGGCCGTAGCGCAGCGCCAGCGCCACCAGGGCGGTGAGCGCGAGCGCGACGAAGACGCCGGTGCCGACGTTGAGACCGGGGTAGGAGCCGAGCCTGGGCAGCCGTTCGTTCAGGGGCAGCAGGTCCGACTCGGGGATCATCACCTGGCCGGGGACCGCGTTCTCCTGGAGCAGGTATGAGCGGTTGACCGCGAAGGACAGGAGCTGCATCGCGACGAAGACCAGAAGCAGCGAGCAGATGACGACGTCAACACGCCGCCAGTAGTAGAGGAGCCCGGCGATCCCCGCCCAGGCGGCCCCGCCGGCGGCGGCCCCGAGGAGCGCGAGGATCAGCACGGCCGGCCCCGGTCCCGGGCAGTACAGCGCGATCGCGGCCCCGGTCATGGCGCCGACGGCGAGCTGCCCCTCCTGCCCGATGTTGAAGATCCCGGCCTGGGTGCAGATGATCGAGCCGACCGCCACCAGGAGCAGCGGGGCGGCCTCGTCGATGGTCAGGCCGATCGACGCACCACCCTGCAGGCTGCCCTGGTAGAGCGCCACGAGCGTGTCCCAGGCGGAGTAGCCGCTGGCCGTCACCAGACCGGCGACGATCAGCAGCGCCCCGCCCAGTGACGCGGCATACAGCCCCAGTGTCGAGAACCGGTTCATGCCGCCTGCCCTCCCATCATCAGCCCGAGGCGTTCGACGTCGACGTCGGCGCGGCTCATCTCGCCGATCACGGCACCCCGGTGGATCACCGCGACACGGTGCGCGAGGGTGAGGATCTCCTCCAGCTCGGTGGAGATCAGCAGTACCGCGATCCCGTTCTCGGCGGCCCGGTAGACCCGTTCGGTGAGGTACTCGATGGCCCCCACGTCGAGGCCGCGGGTGGGCTGCGCGACGACCAGGACCTTGGGCTGGGCGGCCAGTTCGCGGGCCAGCACCACCTTCTGCTGGTTGCCGCCGGACAGCAGCCGCATCGGGGTGTCCGGTGACGGTACGGCGATGTCGAACTCACCGATCAGCCGTTCCGCGTGCGCCCGCAGGCGCCGGGGGCTGACGAAGCCGCGGCCCGACACCTGGCCGAGGTCGGCGAGCACGAGGTTCTCGGCCACGCTCATGTCGAGCACGCAGCCGGACACGTGCCGGTCCTCGGGGACGACACCGACACCCGCCGCGTGCATGGCGCCGGGGCGGCCCGCCGAGACCGCCCCGCCGCACACCTCGACCGAACCACGGTCGAGCTCAAGGAGGCTGGACAGCAGGTCACCGACCGCCGTCTGGCCATTGCCCTCGACCCCAGCCAGGCCGAGGATCTCCCCCGCCCGTACCTCAAGGGACAGACCGCGCAGCAGCGGGCGCCCGTCCGGGGCGTTGGCGTGCGCGTCGGTGATCCGGAGCCGCACCTCCCCTTCGGAGGAGGAGGAGGCGGCGGCGGGGGTGACGAGGGCGTCCATGGTGCCGACGGCCGTGGCGGCGGTCCATTTGGACAGCTCCCTGCCGACCATCTCGCGCGCGAGTTCCCGTACGTCGGTCTGCGCGGTCTCGCGCCGCGCGACCACCGCGCCACCGCGCATGATCGTCACCCGGTCGGTGGCGTGCACGATCTCGTCGAGCTTGTGGCTGATCAGGATGATGGTCTTGTCCTCGTCCTGTACCGCGCGGCGCAGGACGGTGAACAGCTCACGGGACTCCGCGAGGGTCAGCATCGAGGTGGGCTCGTCCAGGATGAGCAGGGCGGGGTCGCGCCGCAGGCACTTGATGATCTCGACCCGCTGCCGCTGCCCGGTCGACAGGTCGGCGACCTTGGTGTCGGGATCGACCTCCAGGCCGTACCGCTCGCCGACCTCGCGGACGAGGCGCCTGGCCTGTTCACGGTCCACCCGGCCGCGTTCGCCGAGCGTCACGTTCTCCCAGACCCGCAGGGCCGGCACCAGGCTGAAGTGCTGGTGCACCATCGCGATGCCCGCCTTCGCGGCGATCAGCGGGTCGGTGATGGCGGTCGGGTTGCCGTTCACCAGGATCCGCCCGGCGTCCGGCATGACCAGGCCGAGCAGGATCTTCATGAGCGTGCTCTTGCCCGCGCCGTTCTGGCCGAGCAGGCCGTGGATCTCGCCACGGCCCACGCTCAGCTCGACCCGATCGCAGGCGACCACCCGGCCGAAGCCCTTGGTGATCCCCTGCATCTCCACGGCCGGGGCCACGGCGGAATCCGCCGCGGCCCCTGCGGTCGAGGACGACCTCACTTCGCGGCACCGATGATGGCGTCGACGTTGATCTTTCCGCTGCCTATGTCCTGCATGACCTGGTTCAGCTGCTGCTGCTGGTCACCCTGCGGCTGGCAGATCTTCACCGTCGGGTACGCGTCCTTGCCCAGGTGGAAGACCCTGGCCTGCCCCATCTTCAGGGTGCCCGCCTTGAAGTCCTGCAGCGAGGCGGCGAAGTAGGCCCCCGGGCTGAAGATGACGGAGATGGCGTACTTGGCCGTGGGATCGGTGCACCGGTCGGTACCCGGGGTGAGGACCGGCACGTTCGCCGCGTTGGCCAGGGCGGTCACCGCGTCGGTGGCCCCGCCGAGGTAGGGGTAGAGGACCTTGACGCCCTTGGCGAGCTGGGCCGTCGCCGCCTCCTTGGCCTTCGCCGAGTCGTTGAAGTCACCGGTGTAGGTGGTGATCACGCTGGCGGACGGCACGACGGCCTTGAGCCCGACCGTGTAGGCCTTGGCGGCCTGCTTGGAGAAGTCGAGCTCAGGACCGGTGATGTACCCGGCCTTGGTACCGCCGTTCTGCTTCAAGATCAGCCCGGCCGCGTACCCGGCGGCGTAGAGGGACTCGTTGACGAAGTCCTTCGACTGGGCGAAGTACGGCGTCTGGACCACGCCGACTCCGGCGCTGATGTACCAGTTGACGCCCTGGCAGACCGGCTCGGGCGCGGCGGTGAGGGCGTCCTTGAGCTCGCTCGCGCCGATCGCGATCAGATCGACGTGCTGGCGGCACAGGTTGCGGGCCTGGTTGACGGCCTCGGACGGGTTGATCTTGTCAACGGTGATGACCTTCCAGCTGTTCTGCTGGGCGAAGGTGTTGGCCTCGTCGACGAAGCTCTCGTAGTAGCCGTGGTCGTGGGTGTCGCCTGGGCTCATGATCCCGATGACGACCTTGCCGTCGCCGTTCACGTCGGGCTGTCCCTTGGTCGCCGCCGGAGCACCGCTCTGCGCGGTGGTGCCGCCGGACTTCTTCGCACATCCGGTGACGAGCAGGGCGGGCACGAGCAGGGCGGCGAGGGCCGCCCGGGTCTGGTATTTCATCGCTGCTGCCTTTGGTGAGTGGGGGTACGACCCGTGCGGGCCGTACTGTATCTGTGCCGCTCTCCCCCGATCGCACCGTTCAACCGGCGCGGTAGTCCTCCCGCGGCGGGGAGAAGATGTCGAGAATCCACGTCTCGCCGTGTTCCTCATCCCCGATGAACCGGCTGTCCCCGTGCAGGAATCCCTGCGGCGCCCAGTAGGTGTCGCCGGGGCCGAGCAGCCGTCGTTCGTCGGAGCCGATCCGGAAGTCCAGCTGCCCCTTGAGGATCACGCCGAACTGCTCGTTGTCGGGGTGGCAGTCGTACGGCGTGGGCCCGGCGCCGCCGGTGATCCGCCACAGGCAGAGCATGAGACCGTCGCCGGTGATGATGCGCCGCCGGAAGCCCGGCTTGACCTCGGTGAACGCGTCCTCGTCGAAGAACATGACGTGACGATCACTGGTGATCATGAGTTTCCTCCGATGAGTGCGGCGAACCGGGCACGCTCGCCGTCGAGGTCGAGCGGCCGGACGATGGCCTCATGCTCCTCGGTGCCCCAGAACCTCGGGGGCACCAGCCACATGACCTCGAACTCCAGGCCATCGGGGTCCCTCGCGTACAGGCTCTTGTTCGCCCCGTGGTCGCTTGCGCCGATCAGCGCCCCCGCGCCGGTCAATCTCTCTCGTACGGCGGCGAGCTCGGCGAGCGTGGGGACCTCCCAGGCGATGTGGTACAGGCCGACGGTCCGCCGACCGGCCTCGGAGTCCCCGGCCTGCGCGCCAATGGTGAACAGCGCGAGATCGTGGTGGTTGGCCGAGTCCGGCCCGCGGAGGAACACGAATCCGCCGCCCGCGTCCTCGATGACGGTCGTGAAGTCCAGCACACTCCGGTAGAACTCCGCCGTCCTGCGTGCGTCCCGCACGTACAGCACGGCGTGGTTCATGCCTGTGATTCCCACAGTGCTCCCCTCGCCCGTGACCTGGTCAGATGCCCTGATCTCCTGGTGTGGTAATCAGAGCATCCGGGCTCGGCACCGGGCACGGGGCCGAGAGCACAATGCGCCACTACGGGGTTTGTGTCCGTGCTTCCAGGGCCTCCCGCGTACCGCCGGTGAGGATCTGCAGCAGTTCCCCGGCGATGAGGGCGGCCCGCAGCCTCGGGGCCATGACCGGGTCGAGCGGATCGGTGCCGATGAGCTGCCTGATCTGCGCGACCCGGTAGCCGACGGAGTTGCGGTGCAGGTGCATCCGCTCGGCGACGGCCGCCCGGCTGCCGTTGGTGGCCAGCCACGCGTCCAGGGTGCTCATCAGTTCCGGCCGTTCGAGCAGCGGCCCGAGCTGCTGGGTCACGTACGCGTCCAGCCGTTCGGCGGGGATGCCGAGCAGCAGCTGAGCCAGGCCGAGCGAGGAGTGCAGCAGCTCCACCTCCCCTGACCTGCGGCGCAGCAGGTCGAGGACCGTCTCCGCGTCGCCGAAGGATCGCGCGGTCTCCTTCGGCCCGGTCACGAGCGGACCGGCGGCGGCGAGCACCGGGGCGTCACCGACCATGCCCTGCAGCCGTACCCGGATCCGGGAGACCTCCTTGGGGATGTCGCCGCCCAGTACCGCCCAGCCGTGCCCGTCGACCTCCCTGACCGGCATCTCCAGCCAGGACAGCGCGGTGGACCAGGTGCGCCGGTTCGACCCGTCGTAGGCGAAGACCGCCGCGGCATGCGGCAGGTCGAGCCGGAGCCCGAACCTGGCGGCGGTACGGGTGATCTCCGGCTCGCCGCGCAGCAACCCGAAGCGGAGTTCGTCGATCAGCCGTTCGGCGGTCTCCGAGCGGGCGACCGCCGCGGCGTCGCGCTGTACGGCGACGATGGCGACGGCTGTGGTGGCGGCGGCCAGGAAGGCCAGTGCCTCCTCGGGCACCGGTTCGGCGAGCATCAGCAGGCCGACCCTGCGGCGCCCCGCCCGGACCGCGAGCGCCCTGCCCTGCCAGTGGTCCTCGCACGTGACCGTCACCGCGCCGTCCTCGGCGAAGACCTTGGCGACCTCGGTCGGCACCATCGCCGCCGTACTGTCGTCGGTGGCGTGGAAGACCCCGCCGTGGACCCCGATCAGCCGGCACTCACGACCCGTCTGGGCCGCGATCCGGTTCAGGATCACCCCCCATCCCTCGCCTCCGAGGGCTAGATCATTGAGCTCGCGCTCGAACTCCAGAGCGGTGACCGCGCGAGGCTGCGCACGTCCGATGCCGGGCCGCCCAGCTGCGCTCACCACGACGTGAACGGCGAGATTTCGCCCCTGTCAGCGTTCTGGCCTGTACATCGACACATAGCCCGATCATGCCGAGCCATTGAACCCAGGGGAAGAGTCGTCCGAAAAGTAGCCTTTTGTCTGTCACAATCACCCCATGCGTCCCGATGATGCGACCTCCCCGGTCAAGGCCGCCGCCCACCACGAGCTGACCCGGCACGCGGAGTCGCTCGTCGCGCTGAGTCACCGGCTGCACGCCCATCCCGAACTCGGCTTCGAGGAGGAGCTCGCCTGCTCATGGCTGGCGGACGAACTCGCCGGGCACGGCTTCCGCGTCGAACGCGGCGTGTGCGAGCTCCCGACCGCCTGGACCGCGACCGCCGGGACCGGGCCGCTCGTGATCGGGATCTGTGCGGAGTACGACGCGCTCCCTGGCATCGGCCATGCCTGCGGGCACAACGTCATCGCCGCGGCCGCGGTCGGGGCCGGGCTCGCGCTGGCGCGGGTGGCCGACGACCTCGGCATCACGGTCAAGGTGATCGGCACCCCGGCCGAGGAGAACGGCGGCGGCAAGGCGCTCATGCTCGCGCGCGGCGGCTTCGACGGCGTGCACGCCGCGATGATGGTGCACCCCGCGCCGCACGAACGGCTCGCCCCTCCAGCCCTGGCCCGCGCCCATCTCCAGGTGGAGTACGAGGGCAGGCCCGCCCACGCCTCGGCCGCCCCGGAGGAAGGGATCAACGCCGCCGACGCGCTGACCGTCGCCCAGGTCGCCATCGGGCTGCTCCGCCAGCACATCCCCGCTGGTCAGCGCATCCACGGGATCATCACCGAGGGCGGCCAGGCGGCCAACGTCGTACCCGCTCACACCGAGGCCAGCTACTACGTACGGGCCGCGAACCTGGCCGAACTCGAAGCCCTGGACGTGCGGGTGCGGGCGTGCTTCGAGGCGGGTGCGGTGGCGACCGGGGCCAGACTCACCCTCTCCTCACCGTCGCCCGCCTACACCGAGTTCCGGCACGACCCGGACCTGGTCGAGGCGTACGGGCGCAACGCCGTCGCCCTCGGCCGGGTCTTCCCCGTCCTCACAGCAGCCGAGGAGCGGATGATCGCCTCGACGGACATGGGCAACGTGTCCCTGGCCATCCCGGCCATCCAGCCATTGATCGACATCGGTTCCGGTACGGTCGGCGAGCACCAGGCGGAGTTCGCCGCCTTCGCGATCGGGCCCACCGCCGACCGCGCCCTCCTGGAGGGCGCCGCCGCACTGGCCTGGACGGCCGTCGACGCCGCCCTCGACGGCCGCGTCAGGGACCGGCTGCTGACCGGCTGACCGCGGTCGCCTGGTACGTCCCGCCGGTGCTGACCAACCCGTCCCTTCGCCGCGCCGCAAGGTAGTACCAAGGTAACGTTGGGTTATGGTTTCCTTTCGTCAGCCGGGCACCGTCCTCACCGACCACACCTTCACGGTGCCGTTGCGGCACCACGAGCCCGACGGCCTGCGGATCGAGGTGTACGCGCGGGAGGTCGCCGCGGCCGCCGCGACCGGCAAGGAGCTCCCGTGGCTTGTCTTCCTGCAGGGCGGCCCGGGGTTCGCCGCGCCACGGCCGGTCGGCCGTGAGGGCTGGCTGGACCGGGCGCTGCGCGACTACCGGGTGCTTCTGCTCGACCAGCGCGGCACCGGCCGCTCCACGCCCGCAGATCGGCACCTGCTCGCCCGGATGGGCGACGCGAAGGCGAGTGCGGAGTATCTGACGCACTTCCGCGCGGACTCGATCGTCCGGGACGCCGAGCTGGTGCGCCAGGCACTGATCGGCGATGAGCCGTGGAGCGTGCTCGGTCAGAGCTTCGGGGGCTTCTGCGCCGTCACATACCTGTCGTTCGCGCCAGAAGGCCTGCGCGAGGTCTTCATCACCGGCGGCCTGCCGGGCCTGCGGGCCACCGCCGACGACACCTACCGCGCCACCTATCCCCGGGTGGCCGCGAAGAACACCGCGTTCTACGCCGCCTATCCCGACGACACCGAGGTGGTGAGGCGGGTCGCCCGGCACCTGCGCTACCACGACGTACGGCTGCCGAGCGGCCGGCCCCTCACCGTCGAGGCGTTCCAGTCCCTGGGCCGCCTGCTCGGGACGGCCGCGGGCGCCCACAAGCTGCACTACCTGCTCGAAGACGCCTTCCCCGGCGGCTCAGAACTCTCCGACGGGTTCCTGTCCCAGGTCGAAGGCCATCTGAGTTTCGCCGGCGGCCCGCTCTACGCACTGCTGCACGAGCCCTGCTATGCACAGCGGGACGCGACGCGCTGGGCCGCGCAGCGGATCCGGGCGGAGTTCCCCGAGTTCGACCCCGCCCCGGCCCTGGCGGGCGACGCCCCGCTGTTCTTCACCGGCGAGATGATCTATCCGTGGATGGTCGACACGGACCCGGTGCTCCAGCCGCTGCGGGACACGGCCGACCTGCTGGCCGAGCACTCCGACTGGCCCCGCCTGTACGACACCGCACGGCTGTCGGCCAACGAGGTACCCGTCGCCGCCGCCGTGTACTACGACGACATGTACGTGGACCGCGCCCTGTCCATGCGGACCGCCGCCACCATCAGGGGCATGCGCCCCTGGGTCACCAACGAGTACGAGCACGACGCCCTCCGAACCAGCGGCGGAAGGGTCCTCGACCACCTGATCACCACCCTCCACAGCTGACCACCCGGTCACCGTTGGCTCGTGGTGTTTCCCGCACCGAATCGCGATTCGGTGCGGGAAACGCCACGAGTCACCCACTAGCTGTACTGCGGTGAACTGTCGGTGGTGGCCGTGCCCAGCACCCCGATGGACGTGTGCTGGGCACGCGACGACTCTCGTCGCCGACCGGCGGCCCACCGCGGTCGGCGCGTTCCGGCGGTTTCTGAGCACCGTTCGCTGAGCTATCAGTGAATCTCAGCGATCCGCTCATTACTGAACAGAAGTCCCAGTCCTACCCAGACCGAGGCCTGGCGCTGGGTTCACGTTTCACCACCGACCGCCTGACAACGCCAGGTCTTACACCGGCTCCACGTGCGGTTTTTCGTCTCCGAGCCACTCCCGGCGACGATCCCGAACTAACGGGTTCACCCACTGCACCCGGGAAACCCGGGAAACCCGGAGCCTATCGAACACCACCGACAGACCGCATCCGGCCCCCGGTGTACGTCACGATCTGGAGCTGATCACCACTGCACGGCGATGTACTTCGTCTCGGTGAACTCCAGGAGACCGTCGTGCCCGCCCTCCCTGCCGATGCCGGACTGCTTGACGCCGCCGAACGGCGCGGCCGGGTCCGAGACGACCGGCCGGTTGAGGCCGATCATCCCGGCCTCCAGCGCCTCGCAGACCCGCAGGCCGGTGGCGAGGTCGCCGGTGTAGAGGTACGACACCAGGCCGAACTCGGTGTCGTTGGCCATCGCGACGGCCTCGTCCACCGTGTCGAACGGGACCACCGGCGCCACCGGGCCGAAGATCTCCTCGCCCAGGATCGGTGCGTCGGGCGGCACGTCGCCCAGAACCGTCGGCAGGTAGAAGTACCCGGCCCGGTCCAGCGCCCGTGCGCCGGTGAGCACCCGGGCCCCGGCGCCGATGGCGCCCTCGACCAGTTCGGAGACCTTCTCGAGAGCGGCGGCGTTCACCAGCGGCCCGAGGTCGGTCCCGGGTTCGAGTCCGGGGCCGACGGTGAGCTTCTCCATGGCCGTGGCGAACCGGGCGGCGAACTCCCCGGCGATGGAGGCGTGCACGTAGAACCGGTTCGCCGACGTGCACGCCTCACCGCCGTTGCGCATCTTGGCCACCATCGCCCCGGCGACCGCCTGGTCGAGGTCGGCGTCGGCGAGCACCACGAACGGGGCGTTGCCGCCCAGTTCCATCGAGCAGTTCACGACCGTCTTCGCCGCCTCGGCGAGCAGGCCACGGCCGACCTCGGTGGAGCCGGTGAACGACAGCTTCCGTACCCGGGGGTCGGCGAGCACGGCCTCACCGACGGCGGCGGACCGCCGCGACGGCAGGACGTTGACGATCCCGGGGGGCGCCCCCGCCTCGGCCAGGATGGCACCGAGGGCGAGCGCGGTGAGCGGGGTGTCGGAGGCGGGTTTGAGGATGACGGTGCACCCGGCGGCGAGGGCAGGGCCGATCTTCCGGGTGGCCATCGCGGCCGGGAAGTTCCACGGCGTGATCAGCAGCGCCACCCCGACCGCCTGGCGCAGCACGAGGATCTTGTTGGCCCCGCCGGGCGCGGTCTGCACCGAGCCCTCGGCCCGTACCGCCTCCTCGGCGTACCAGCGGAAGAACTCGGCCGCGTACACCACCTCGGAGCGGGCGTCGGTGAGCGCCTTGCCGTTCTCCCGCACGATCAGCTCGGCGAGCTGCTCGCGCCGCTCGGTCATCAACTCGAAGGCCCGGCGGAGGATCTCGGAGCGCTCCCGGGGCGGGGTCTGGCGCCAGGACGGCAGGGCGGCCTGCGCCGCGGCGACGGCCGCCAGGGCGTCGTCGACGGTGCCCGAGGCGACCTCGGCGATGATCTTGCCGTTGGCGGGATCCTGGACCTCGATCAGGCCCCCGTCGGAGGCCGGACGCCAGGTACCACCGATGAACAGGCCCGTATTCTCTGTCAGCACGGTTCGGGCTCCCTCAGTCTGCGTTTGGTCACGCGACAGCTCCGCGGCCGCCGCGACGGCCCGGGGCACCATGGACGCCAGCGCGACGATCGTCACGTCGCCGCCGTCACACACCACCTTGGCCCTTACCCAGTTCCCCGACGATCTCACCGTCCGGAACCTCACCCTTGACCGGATACAGGGACTTGGCCTCGAAGAACATGATCGGGTCGGGATCGCGGACGGCCGCCGCGAACAGGCCGATCAGGTCGGCCGGGTTGGAGAGGCGCTCATGACGCACCCAGCCCGTCGGAGACCTGCACGTTCTCCGACCGGAGTTCAAGGCCGGCCGCGGCCGCCGCCTCGATGAGCAGGGCGGCGAAGTCGTTCTCGCGATGTCCCCGGCCGACCG
>JAOPYM010000578.1 GCA_025964615.1 Actinomycetes bacterium | reverse complement strand
AGCGGAACCGGCTCCACCAGCCGGGAAACGGGAGGCCCGCCGCCCCTGCGGAGCCGTCTGGAATCACCTTCCATGATAGACCCCGGCCTTCAGCGATCACGGCCTGACCAGCGCGAAGGCACACCGGCAGGCAAGCGCCCCCGGTCCGCCCGCGGACGAGATCAGCAGCGCCGCAGTAAGCGCTGAGACTGGAGAGATTCTCTCCGGTAGGGCTGGGTCCATTTCCCACCGGACGCGTGTGCCCAGGGTGATCTCGCTGGCTCCGACGGCTTGGTCGTGGCGGACGTTGTCAACGGTCCAGCGCAGACCGGCGGATTCGAGGGTGAAGACGTCCACGGCACGACCCGCCCGCTCTCCGAGGTGTTCAACGCGTTCACCAACGAAGACCTCCAATTCACCAAGACCCGTACCGTCGTACGGCTCTTCGGGTTCGGGGTCCGCTTCGTCAGCAGATCCGAAGCCAAACGCCTCATGCGCGGCCTGGAACGCTTCCAGGAAGTACTCGTCGACTTCACCGGCAATAGAAGAAGTCGGTCAAGGCTTCGTCGACGAAGTCCTGAGAGTCTGGCCAAGCCAGCACCCAGGCACCGCCGTCCAGCCCACCGGCATGATCGGCCCCGTCGAGTTCATGGTCAAACGAGGACTACCCACCCCCCGGGAGGAGACTCGCTGAAGCGACCGTCCGAGCCGCCCTGCGGGACCAGCTGCGCCAGGCCGGACCTCCGTGACCCTACGACGTCGTCCGCTTCAAGCCGATCCGTGAGCGCCGAGGCAGCTACTTGCGCTGGTACCACTCGGCCACCAAGACGACGCTCGCGAGCAGCGGTCCGACCGTTCGCATGTGACAGCGAGGCGGTGACTGGCTTGATCATGTCGAATGCGTGCCGAAATCAGGCTCGGCGACAGTCAAAGGCCAGGTCAGCGCTGTCGGTCTGTAAATCGCCGGCTCAGGAACCGGTGCCGGTGTCCGGTTCGGTGAACGCCAGGATGACAAGGAGCACCAGGGTCCCCTCCACGAAGAGCGAAGCCAGCCCGAGCGGTTCCAGCCAGTTGCCGATGTCGCCGTTCGAGTCCGGCAGACCGGTGGTCCGGCTCAGCACGTACCCGATCAGCGGACTGGCGGCGACCGTTCCCGCAGCCGCCCAGCGCAGCGGCGTCCCCCGCCGGGCCAGCAGCTCGGCCGCGAGCAACGCAGCGATGATCAGCGCAATGAAGAGCACGCCGAGGTAGAACGTCTCCTTCAGCTGGCCGGGCAGGTCGAGCAGGTGGATCAACGCGACGCCGCACAGCGCGACCGCGGCGAGCGTACGCCGGACGGGGTTCTGTGCTCGATCAGCCATGGTTCTCCTCCGGTGTCGATACGGCCTGTCGGCAGGGCCGTACGCCGGTCTGCACGACCTGGTGACGCGGCGGGCTCACGGGCTGGCCGGATATGGCCGCCAGTGAACCTGGCCGCGCCCGTGCCCATGCGCCCAGTAGAGCACGCTGGCCGTCGAAGGGATGAAGACCATGAGCATGCTGAAACGAATGGCGCCGGTCGCCGTCGCCGCCCTGATCGTGGGTGGTACGGCCACTGCGGCGCAGGCCACGGCAACCCGCTGCACTGATCCACGACGGCAGCGCCGCAGCACCGGTCACTGAACTCGCGACCCGTGCTGCGTCGCGGCGTTGCAGTCGCCACCCGAACGGAACCCGACACCGACCTGATCTGAACCGGCGGCGCGGTCAGAAGCGGCGTAGCGAGGGCCAGATGACGGACCAGCGCGCCACGGTTCCCGTGCAGAGGTCGATGACGGCGTTCTGCTCCGCGTTGTGCACGCCCTGCCCGTTGTCGACTCGGCCGGCCTGCTGGCAGGCGGTGAAGTACCGGCGCATCCGGGTGTCCGTGGACTGACGTACGAGCAGTACGGGCCCGTCGGCGGAATCCGGTGGCCGTCGCCAGTCGGCGTAGCTCATGTGCCCGGAGTACGGCGCCGGCAGGCCGTGAGCGGGGCCGTACCGTGCGATGGCTCCCGCTTCACCGTAGTTCTGCGTGAAGATCACTGCCTTGAGACGCCGGTCGGCGGGTATGTGCGACCATTCCCCGGCCGTGGCCTCGGCCAGCTGGGGCCACCCGATCTGCTCGCCCTGCTCCTTGTCGAGCCCGTTCACCAAGGACAGCTCCCCGGGCGGCAGCACAGGCAACGTCACCACGGTGTTGACCAGGGCCGCGAGCAGGATCCCGGCGACGAGGAGCCGGCCGCGCCGGGCATCGCCGCTCCAGCGCGCCACCGGTTCGCAGCCGGCCGCGATGACCACGGTCAACAGGGGGAGTGCGTAGTACGGCTTCCCGCCGCCGAGCAGGACTGCGGCACAGAGCACCGGATAGGCCAGGGCGATCGAGCGTGCCCATCGGATCGCCGGATCGCGCACGAGCCGCACCAGCCCGGCCACCCAGATCGGCACGAACAGCGGTGACAGCAACACCACTTGCATGGGGACGAACAGGATGCGGTTCGTCATGCCGTCGGTGGCGTCGATCGACGCGGCGACGCTGAACTCCGGCCAGCCGTGCGCGGCCTGCCACCACAGATTCGGCAGCGCGATACCGGCCGCGATGATGATCCCGGCGAGGGGCCACCAGCCGCGCAGAACCCGCCTGGGGCCGACTGCCAGAACGCCCAGCAACAGCGCGACCACCAGCACGGCGACCAGGTACTTGTTCTCCATGCCGATTCCGGCGGCGACCCCTGTCGGGACGTACAGCCGTGTGTCTCCCGTACGCAGCAACCGCAGGACCAGCCAGCTGATCACCAGCCACGCGAACAGGTCGAACGTAGCGGTGGAGACCATGTGACCGAGGGCGAGAAAGTCCCCTGAACCCGCCGAGCAGCACGCCGCGATGACCTGAGCGCGCCGGCCTCCGTGCAGCTCTCTGGCGATCAGCGCAGTGAGCATGACGGAGGCCGCACAGACGATGGTCGAGATGACCCGCAACCCGGCCGGCGTGTCACCGAACAACGCGGTGCCGGTCCTGGCCAGAAGGGGCGTCAGCGGTGGCTGGTCGACGTATCCCCACGCGAGATGGCGGCCGGCCTCCAGGAAGTAGAGCTCGTCGCGATGGAAGCCGTAGCGGCCCGACAGCGCGGTCAGCACGACGACGAGCACGGTGACGATCCCCGCGACCGGGACGACCGCGAACGGGACAAGGCCGGCAGCAGTCCGCCGTTCTGAGAGGTCACGCGTTTCGATCATGCCTACCCCTGACGGGAGCCCGAGAACGTTGACCTCATGGTGGCGAAGTCCCGGTCCCCGGTCGATGGGGGCAGCCCCCGAGCCCGGAGTAGGGGCAGCCTCAGTCCGGCCGGGCCACGAGTGCCGCCAGGTGGTGCTCGATTCGCTCAAGGCGCGCGTCGAGGCGTGCGATGTCGCCCGCTGAGGCGGTCTCCTCCGCGTGCTGGAGCCGGACCAGGAGCGTGCCCCGGGGCTCCAGGGTGACCAGCTCGGTGTCGGTGACCCGGTCCCCGCCCTGGGCGTTGATCGCCGCGTCCAGGTCGGCGATGCGCAGGCCGTACCGCCGCACCGCCGACCTGACGTACGAGCCGCCGCGTGCCAGCACCACGGGCGGGCCTTCGAGCAGCCACTCGGCACTTCGCCATCGGCGTGCGACCCGTACCGTGAGCGAGTTCACCGCCAGCAGCACGGCCGCGCCGTACAGCGCGCCCCACACCGAGTTGTCCGGGCCGATGAGGGCGTTCTGCACGACGTTGGACAGCAGCAGCATGACCACCAGGTCCATGGCGTTGAGCTGGGCGAGGTCCCGTCTGCCGATCATGCGAAGCAGCAGGACCACGCCGAAGTACACCATGACCGTGCGGAGCGTCTTCTCCGGCAGAGAAATGCCTGCATCGAGGATGCCAGCCCACATCGTTCCCCCTTGATTCTTGGCATCATCGAGGTTTCTCACAGCCTCGAAGGGGGTGCGAGGATGATGCATTCACCAGGAAATTCAAGGAGAATATACAGGGCGCCGCAAAGGGTTCGCCAGCCTATAATCGAGTACGTTACTGGCTGGTTAACTACAACACAAGAACGGTACATGAAGAAGTTTCAATGGACTATGTCCAAGACGGCAGTAAGAGCATTTATGATCAATGTCCGACCTGATCAGGCCGCGGACGCGGGAAACCAGACTTGAGTCTCCAGTGACGGGAGGCTCCACGATGGGCGACATCCGTTGAGTCGTGGCGTTTCCCGCACCGATTCGGTGAACGG
>JAOPYM010000556.1 GCA_025964615.1 Actinomycetes bacterium | reverse complement strand
GCTGTTCGACCATCTCGTCGAGGCCGCCTACGACCAGGGCAAGGCGCTCAACGCCGCCACCATCTTCGAGATCGACGACGTCATCGACCCCGCTGAGACCCGCCGCTGGATCGTGACCGCTCTGCGCCAGGCGCCGCCCGTCGAAGAGACCGGGCGTTTCGTCGATACTTGGTGAGGGCGAAGGAGGAGCGGTGTTCGTGTTCGCGCAGGTCAGCGACATCCACATAGGTCAGGATCGGGAGGATGGCGGAGCAGGGGCCGCGGAGCGGGCGCGGCGGGTGATGGCGTACCTGAACGAACTGCCCGGACCGATCGACGCGGTCCTGGTGACCGGCGATCTGGCCGACCACGGCTCCCCGCCGAGTATCTTCCGGGTCGTCGGCTGAGTCACGTCGTGCAGGCCGGGCGGAATCGGCGAAGTCCATACTGGATTCATGGCGATCATGACTGAGAGCGAGTGGCGGGAGTTCGTGTCGGCCGGTACCCGGACGGGGAAGGTGGCATTGACCCGCAAGGACGGCTCGCCGCACGTGACCCCCGTCTGGTTCGTGCTGGACGGTGACGACCTGTTGTTCAACACCGGGGTGGAGAGCCTCAAGGGAAGGATCCTCAGGCGGGACCCACGCGTCGCACTCTGCGTCGACGATCAGGAGCCGCCGTACTCCTTTGTGGTCATCCAGGGTGAGGCCGCCCTGTCGGAGGAGCCCGGCGAGCTGAGGCGGTGGGCGGCGGCCATCGGCGGCCGTTACATGGGCGCCGACCGGGCCGAGGAGTTCGGTGCCCGCAACGGTGTTCCGGGCGAGTACCTCGTCCGGGTCCGGATGACCAAGGTCATCTCAGAACGCGACCTCGCCTCCTGAGCTCCGCGGGTGATGTCACAGGCCGAGCCGTTTGGCGATGATCTCGTTCATGATCTCGTTGGTGCCGCCGCCGATGCCGAGGATGCGGATATCGCGGTAGTGCCGCTCTACCTCCGACTCGCGCAGGTAGCCCATGCCGCCGTGCAACTGCACGGCCTCGTTGACGACGTGCTCGCAGGCGTACACGGCGGTGTTCTTGGCGTAGGCGGTCTCGGTGAGCACGTCCTCGCCGGCCGCGTACCGCTCGGCGATCCTGCGGGTGTACGTCCGGGCCACGTCCACCTGGCGGGCCATCTCGGCGACCTTGTGCCGGACCACCTGGCGCGACGACAGCGGCCGCCCGAAGGTCTCGCGGACCCGGATCCAGGACAGGGTCAGGTCCAGGCAGCGCTGCGCGTGGGCGTGCGCCTGGACGGCGAGGGACAGCCGCTCCGCCACGAAGTTCTGCATGATCTGCAGGAAGCCGCCGTTCTCGGGGCCCACCAGGTTGGCGGCCGGAACCCGTACGTCGGTGAAGGAGAGCTCGGCGGTGTCGGAACAGAGCCACCCCATCTTCTTCAGCGACCGCGAGACGGTGAACCCGGGCATGCCCTTCTCGACGACCAGCAGCGAGATGCCGCCGAAGCCGGTCTCGCCGGTGCGGACCGCCGCGGTGACGAAGTCGGCCCGTACCCCCGAGGTGATGTAGAGCTTCGCGCCGTTGACGACGTAGGAGTCGCCGTCGCGTACGGCGGTGGTCCTGATGGAGGCCACGTCGGAACCGGTGTCGGGTTCGGTGATGCCCAGGCACCCGATCCGGGACCCGGCCAGCACCGGCCGCGCGAACCGGTCGATCAGCGAGGAGTCACCGGAGGCGATGATGTGCGGGATCGCGATGCCGTGCGTGAACAGCGAGGCGACGAGCCCGCCGGAGGCGCCCGACTGGATGAGCTCCTCGGCGACGATCAGCGCGTCGTACAGCTCACCGCCGGACCCGCCCGCCGACTCGGGGAACCCGGCGCCGAGCAGCCCGGCCGAGGCGGCCGCCCGGTGCAGCGACCGGGGAAGTTCCCCGGCCTCCTCCCAGGCATCGAGGTTCGGCAGTACCTCGCGCGCGGTGAAGTCCCGCACGAGACGGCGCAGCGCCACCCGCTCCGGGGTGTTCCACGGGTCGTACGACAAGAGGGCCCCCACAAGGACAGGTACCGAATCGGATTCGGAAACTATCCCATACCGCCCACCTGGTCGGCAGGAGGGGCACTCACCTGGAATTCCTGCCCGTAGTGGTAGATGATCGTGGTGGAGGTCGGGGTGTTGGTGCCCTGGACACTGAACGTGCTCTTGCGCGGCCGGTGCTGATCGTCGACCCAGACGTCGAAGGAGATCTTGTTCGAGCCGTCGGTCCGGTAGACGTCGGTGAGCCGTGAGCGGTCCGTGGCGTCGAGCCGGGACAGCGCCGCCTGGATGGTGACCGAACCCTGGAAATGGGTGGTCGAGACGCCGTCGACGGTCTCCCCGCCGGCGTCGTGCACGTCGCTCGACGCGGTGAACATCCGCGTCAGGGTCAGCGGGGTGGTCTCAAGGAGCCCGCCGATCACGGCCGTGACGTTCACGCCGGTCAGTGCCTGGATGCCGTTGAGCGACACCTTGAACCAGGGCCTGCCCCCGCTCAGCAGCGGTGACAGAATCGGCACCTTGACGTAGAGGATGTTGTTCAGGAACACCACCTGCCCGCTGCCCGACACGTTCTGGCCACCGAGCTGCAACTGGCTGAAGTCGGCGCTCACGGCGGGGCTCGGGTTGAGCCGGAACTTGAACGAGCCGACCATCTGCGTGGTCTTCCCGTCCGCGGTGCCGCTCTCGGAGATGTCGGCGGCGAAGGTCTGGAGTGTCTTCGACTTCCTGGCCGTCAGCTCGATGGACTGGCTCGCGGAGAGTTTCGTGCCGCCACCGGAGACGGATTCGTTGGTCGTGGCCTTGCAGCCGGTCACGCACAGGACGAGGGCGGCGGCAGCGGTGAAATGACGTCGCACGGAAGTATCCCTCCCATTGGGGATGGTCCGGGAGATCCTGTCCTGGTTTTCACCACCACGCAACGGTCATGATGCACGTACCAGCGAGAGAGGAACGTCATGAGTCCACGGATCGCGATCCTCGGGGCCGGGTTCGGCGGGCTCTGCATGGCCATCCGGCTCAGGAAGGCCGGCATCACGTCGTTCACCGTCTACGACAAGGGTGACGAGCTCGGCGGCACCTGGCGGGACAACACCTACCCGGGCCTGGCCTGCGATGTTCCTTCTTACCTCTACTCCTACTCGTTCGCGCCGTACACCGGCTGGAGCCGCCGGTACCCCGAGCAGCCGGAGATCCTCGCCTACCTGCAGAAGTGCGCTCGGCGCTACCGGCTCCGGGAGCACCTGCGGTTCGGCACCGAGATCATCAGAGCTTGCTGGGACGAGGGCGTCTGGCGGCTCACGACCGCCCGGGGCGAGGAGATCGAGGCCGACATCGTGGTGTCCGGCCTTGGCCAGCTCAACCGGCCGAGGCTGCCCGACATCCCCGGTCTCGGGGACTTCGAGGGGACCGCGTTCCACTCGGCCCGGTGGGACCATGGGCACGACCTCACCGGACGGCGGGTCGCGGTGATCGGGAACGGTGCGAGCGCCGTGCAGTTCGTGCCGAGGATCGCGCAGCAGGCCGGGAACGTGAAGATCTTCCAGCGAACCCCGACCTGGGTCGCCCCCAAGACGGACTATCCGTACGGCACGAAGGCGAGGATCGCGTTCAAGGTGCCGGGCGTGGCCAGGGCATACCGGAAATGGCTGTACTGGCGGCACGAGATGATGTTCATGATGATCCGCGGCGGCCGTGCCGGGACGGCGGGGGAGAAGTGGGCCGCCGACCACCTGCGCGCGCAGGTCACCGACGAGGCGTTGCGCGAGAACCTGCTGCCGGACTATCCGATCGGCTGCAAGCGGGTGGTCATCTCCAACGACTTCTATCCGGCGATCACCCGCGACAACGTCGATCTCGTCACGGACAGGATCGAGCGGATCACCGCGAAAGGTGTCCAGACCGGTGAGCGTGTGCACGAGGTCGACACGATCATCTTTGGCACGGGGTTCCGCGCCACCGAGTTCCTCGCCCCGCTGGAGATCACCGGCCGGGACGGGCTCGCCCTGAACGAGGTCTGGAAGGACGGGGCATACGCCTATCTCGGCATGGCGGTCCCCGGCTTCCCCAACCTGTTCCTGCTGTACGGGCCGAACACCAACCTCGGGCACAACTCGATCATCTTGATGCTGGAGTGGCAGACCCGGTACGTGCTGCGCTGCGTCGAGGCGATGCGGGCCTGCGGGCTCGGGTCGATGGATGTCCGGGCCGACGTGACGCGCAGGTACGACCAGGTGATCCGGGCCGGGTTGCACCGGACCGTCTGGGAGGGCGGCTGCACGAGCTGGTACATGACCGCCTCGGGCCGGGTCACCAACAACTGGCCGCGCAGCACCGTCGGGTACTGGCGGAAGACCAGGCGGCCGAGGCTGGATCA
>JAOPYM010000535.1 GCA_025964615.1 Actinomycetes bacterium | reverse complement strand
TTCTACCTGAGAGTGCGGGAAACGCCACGACTCAACGGGTCAGTCGGCGAAGTGCGACTTTTGGATGACACCGTGAACCCCGGTGGTGCGGTCAACGACCTGGGAGACCTCGAAGTCGGCGGCGGCGGACAGGTAAGCGTATGCGACCGCGCGGTCCATGCCGCGGTCGTTTTGGAGGAAATCGAGGGCGTTGACCACCGCTCGACGCATGGCGATGTTGAGGTCGCTGTTCCTCGCGGCGCCCGGAGAGCTGCCAGGGTCGGACAAGCCGATGGGGACCCACGCGTCGCGGGTTTCCGCGAACGGGTAGTGAAACGCCACCGAGGGGGCATCGCCGGAGCCGGGTTTGCAGACAGTCAGCCGGAAGGTGGCACGCACCGAACCCTCCATGGCGGTGAGCGCCACCTCGCCACTACCCATGGCCATATGCGGGTCACCGGTGTAGAACAGTGCGCCGTCGGCGTAGACCGGCAGGTAGAAGGTGGAGCCGACGGTGAGCAGGTTGATGTCGACGTTGCCGCCGCCCAGGTTGGGCGGGATGGAGTTGAGGGCGGGGTCGGTGAGGGTCGTCGACGCGCTGAAGGCGACGCCGGTGATGCCCATGAACGGGCGCAGCGGGAACCTCACCTCCCGGCCGGCGCCACCAGGCATGGTGCCAACCGCTCCGCCGCTACCCGACTTGACCGGGGTGAAGATGGACACGTTGCCGTACTGGGTGGGGATGCCCGTGCTTCGCCCGTCGGTGCCGACCGGGGGCATGATCTCGTCGAGGGTGATGCCGGCCGGGACGGAGCCACCGGCCAGGCGGGGCAGGGCGCCCTTGCCGTGACGGCTGGAGATCACGCCGTAGGGCACGCGCGGCATGAACGACAGCATCTCGACCTTCAGCACGTCGCCGGGCGCCGCGCCGTCGACGTAGATCGGACCAGTGACCACGTGCGGGCCGTCGACGTTGAAGTCGCGCTGAGTCCGGCTGTACCCGGCCGCGATCGCGATCGCGTCCTTGAGCACCTGGTCGGCGGGGACTCCCTTAGAACTGAAGTAGGCCGCCGGGTCGCGGCCCTGGTCCTCCAGAATGCCCTCGTGTGAAACGCCGTCGACGGTCACCGTCTCACCGGACCTCATGCGTAGCACCGGCTGGGCGGTGAGCGACGGCACGTAGCCCCAGGTGATCTGGTCGGGCAGGGATTGCAGATAGTGGTCCCCGTGGATCGGACCGACCCCGGGCTGCAGGATCTCATGGGGCATCGTGACCTCAGGTGCCGACGATGACGCCGAAGCCGAGCCACCGGATAGCAGCGGTGCCGCGACACCGGTGGCACCCACGGCCGCCGCCGCACGCAGGAATCCTCGACGCCCCACGCCTTCAACAATGGTGGCACGCGCGCGACGTCCGTATTCGGCTGCGTTCACTGGCCCTCCTCATGAGTGATCGGACCAGGTGGCGCGTTGGCGCTACCTGGACCGTGCCAGTTCTAGGGGAACCTTCTTTCGGGCGTGTGGCACGATGATTTCCGTCCCGTTAACCACTTGGGTTTCGGGCAGGCCACCGCCTCTCCGGCCCGCTCGAAAAACGTCAACTTCTTCGGCGCCATCACGGTCGAGGTCGACACCGAACTCGCCAAGCTCGACGCCGCCGGGTACCGGCCTCTGGCGGATGGCGCGCCTCCGGTGCTCGGGCACCCACGCGATCGCCGCGATGCGAAACGTGAGGGGCGGCCGGCTGACGAACAGCCGACCGCCCTTGCGTGACGCCCCGTATGTTACTTCTTGAAGACGTCCTTGATCTTCTCGCCGGCCTGCTTCGCGTTACCCTTGGCCTGGTCGGCCTTCCCCTTGGCCTGCAGCTTGTCGTTGCCGACGGCCTTGCCGGCGGTCTTCTTGGTCTTGCCCTTGATCTCTTCGGCCTTGTTACGGGCCTTATTGGTAGCACTCATGCAATCGCTCCTCACCGTGGGATCGGTCGCCTGTCAACCATCCCCTGCCCGGTGAGGTGGGGCACTAACGTTATCTACCTCACTACGCAGGATCTGCGCGTTTGCGCCGCCGCGTCCGGGCACCGGCGTCCCCACGACCGCCTGTCTCGCCCCACACGAGCCGCGGAGCCGCGACGCGTCGGCGGAAGGCCGCAGTCCGGCTGCCGCCAGCGCCTCCCTCCCCTGAAGAGGGCTCGAGCAGGTAAAGCAATTTTTCGTAGAAGGGCGACAGAACCGGTGTTTCGTGTCGGGTTCTGGGGCTACGAAGAGGGCATCTCACGAAAGGAGTGCATCATGGCACTCATCGTTGTGGTGTTGCTGCTGGCCCTGCTGCTCGGAGGCGCCGGTTTTGCCGTGCACCTCCTGTGGTGGGTCGCGCTGATCGTCCTGGCGCTGTGGCTGGCGGGGTTCGTGCTGCGCGGAGCGGGGACCGGTGGCGGGCCGCGGGCCCGCTGGTACCGCTGGTAGGAGCCGACGGACTTGGGCTGATGCCGTCGCTCAGCCGGGCAGGCACCGGAAATCCCAACGGAAGGATCACCATGGCCAGCCATTTGGAGATCGAGCGGAAGTACGAGGCCGGCAGTGGCTTCGCGCTCCCCGATCTGCGCGACATGCCCGGCCTTTCGGGTGTAGCCGAGCCGAAGACACATACGCTCATCGCGCGTTACTACGACACCGAGGACCTGCGCCTCGCCGCCTACGGCATCACCTTGCGCCGCCGTACCGGAGGTGACGATGCCGGCTGGCATCTCAAGCTGCCGGTCGGCAAGGGCGCTAGACAAGAGATCCACGCCCCGCTCGGCGCCGGCGCCGAGACCGTGCCCGCCGAGCTCGCCGAACTCGTCGCCGCCTACACCCGAGGCCGGAAACTCGCGCCGGTCGCCCAGCTGGTGACCCGCCGTACCGAGCGCGCCCTGTTGGGGGCCGACGGCATGGTCGTGGCTGAGCTCGCCGACGACAGCGTGACGGCGCAGCGGCTCGGCCGTCGGGCGAACGGCTCAGGCTGGAGGACCTGGCGGGAGATCGAGGTCGAACTCGTCGACGGTTCCCCAGGCGTGGTGAAGGCCGTCGGCAAGCGGCTGTGCGGCTCAGGGGCTCGCAAGAGCCGGGTCGCGGCGAAGCTGGATGTGGTGCTCGCCGATGAGGTCTCCCACGTCGAACGGCCGGATGCGACCCGTACCGCCGGGGAGGTCATGACCGCCTACCTGGCTCGGCAAGCCGAGCTGTTGCTCGCCTATGATCCGCTCGTACGCCTCGCCGACCACGACGACGACTCGGTGCACAAGATGCGCGTCGCGGTCCGCCGGATCCGCAGCATCCTGCGCACCCACCGCGGGCTGCTGGACCGTAAGCGCGTCACTCCGCTGGACACGGAGCTGAGATGGCTTTCCGACGCGCTCGGAGAGGTACGCGACCTTGAGGTGCTGCGAGCTCGATACAAGCAGCAGCTCACTGATCCGCTGGACACGCCGCAGGAGCCGGGCTGGCTGGCCGAGATGGCGCTCAATGAGCAGGCGGCCCGTGACCGGCTCAGGAAGACCCTGCTCACGCCGCGCTATTTCACACTCCTCGACGTCCTCGACGCCTTCATCGCCAACCCTTGGGTCATCGAGCGCGCCCACCGTAAGGCGGGCCAGGAGATACCTCAGGTGGTGGCCCGGTCCTGGCGCAAGATGGCCCGCGCTCATGACGAGGCCGAGCGGCTCCCCGCAGGACCCGACCGCAATGTTGCCCTGCACAAGACCCGCAAAGCGGCCAAGCGGGCCCGCTACACCGCCGAAGCCGCCACGCCCGTCCTCGGCAAGGCCGCCGGCAAGCTCGCCCGCGGCGCCGCGCGGGTCCAGGGCCTGCTCGGTGCCTACCACGATGGGGTCGTGGCGAAGCAGCACATCACCGAGATCGCCGCACGGCCGGACATCTCACAGTACGAGGCCTTCCTCCTCGGCGAACTCGCCGACGTTCAGCGCTGTGAGGGTACCCGCGTGCTCGACGACCTCCCCGCGGTCTGGAAGACCGCGAACAGGCGCAAGGTGCTTCGCGCCCTCTGAACCGCACGCCCCTGTGCGAAGGCTCCGCGGCGCGGACGATCCTGTTTCCGCCGGACGGGCGGTTTTCCGCGCAGCCGGCTGCGTCTACATCTACGGCGACGGTGGTCCTTCGCGGGTTCTTGACGCCTGGCGCGCAGATCTGTAGGCGATCCTTGTACGAGTGTGTCGCCGCAGCTCAGCGGGTGTAGAGCTTGCGTAAAGCAGTCTTGCGGAGGGCGTACGGGACCTGTTGACTCTCGTCATGGCCACCGATGACAGGAACCCGGGAACGGCGTCTCCCTGGTCGGCGTTCGGCCCCCCGTCCTCGTGTACCGCTCTACGGCACGACGACCGGCCGCCTCATCGAGGCTCACACCCAGGCCGCTGAGCCGACGCTCATCCGGTTCGTCCCGTGCCCGGTGCCTGCCGGGCGCCTCTCCTCATGGTCCGGCAGGTGCCGGGCACGGGACGGACACCTCCCCCTCACCTCTCCTTGGGTGGATCATGCCTGAAACAGTCCTCATCACCGGCGCGACCAGCGGTATCGGCCTGGAGACCGCCCGGCGGCTCGCCACCCGGGAGGCCCAGGTGCTGTGGGACCCGCTGACGGCCGGCCCGGGAAGCCGCGTCGTGAACGTCTCCTCCTCGCTGCACCGCTCCGGCCACCTGCACTGGGGCGATCTCGACTTCGCCGCCCGCTACTCACGAGTCGCTGCCTACGCCCAGTCGAAGCTGGCGCTGACCCTCTTCACCAAGGGCCTGGCCGAGTACGGGCAGGGCGGCCCGGTCGCGGTCGCGGTGCATCCGGGAATCGTCACCACGCCGCTGATGGCGATCTACGGCCGGGTGGGCGGGCCGGTCGAGGAAGGCGCCGCAGTGGTCGCGCACCTCGCGGCGCCGGGTACCGGACTGGACAACGGCGCCTACTACCAGGGGCTCACACCAGCGCGTCCCGCCCCGATCGCCGCAGAGCGCAAGGCGGTCGGGCGGCTCTGGACGCTCAGCGCCCGCCTGACCGGTCTCGCCTGAGCCGGCGCGGCGACGGGATGGGCAGGCCCCGGTGGGGGTGCCTGGAACCCTCGTCGCCGCGCCCCACCACGACTCAGCAGCCGGGGTCCGCCGCGACGATCTCACGGAGCAGCAGGCAGGTGTCGGTCTGCTCGGCACCGCACTGGCGCATCGCGCGCAGCTCCCCGGTGAGGCCCTCCAGGTTCGGGCAGGCGAGCCGTACCTCGTAGTCGAAGTCGCCGGTGAGCGACCAGACACCGGCCACGGCCGGGCGGCCGAGCAGCCAGCTCTCGAACAGCTCCGGCCCTGTCCGGCTCGCCAGCCGGACCCGGACCAGGGCCTCGACCGGGCGCTGGTCGGCGGTCGCGACGGCGGTACGGGGCATCAGTGCAGGCCTTCCGTCAGGGGCCCAATCACGATCAACGTGACCGCAGCTGGTCATCAGGCCGCCACCGGCACGTTCTTGACCAGGCTCGGCCGGGACACATCGGCCGCGATCAGCACCGGATCGACCTGGATCCGTTCGATGCCCAGCGGGCGCAGTAGCCCGCGCAGGGCGGGTTCTGCCAGCCGGATCCAGTCCTGCCCCGGCAGGGAGGCGGCCTGCAGGACCTCGACGGAGGTGAAGGCGATTCCGACTCGTGGCCCCTGGGGGAGGCGGGCGGTCAGCGGGGTCAGCGTTCCGAGGCTGGAGCGGCGGACCGGGACGAAGAGGGGTTGTTCCGCATCCTTCATGACTTTGTGCTCCTGTTCACAAGCGTGTTGCCGGGTTTCACGCTAGAGCCGCTATGACCCGCTGAACGGGAGCCATACGCGATCCTTACGGCGGCCGGGCCATATCTGACAGCGCCTTGACACCCACCGGTCGGGGGCGCTCACGAGAGCCCAGAGCCGGTATCGATCCGATGGAGTCAAGGGTTGGGCCTGGTCACATAATGTCGTTACGGCAGGTCACAGGCCTGGGGTGCGGGGGCGGCCGGCGCACTTGGCCGGCTGGATCCACGTGTCCTGATCGAGACGCGTGGACGCCCGTGTCCCAGCGCGCATCGAGTACTGGAGGAACCGTGAGCGGCTTTGAGGCTGAGCTTGTCCCGTTGGCGGTCGCCCTCGTGCTGTCCTCGATCATCGGCATCGAACGGGAGGTCCGCCAGAAGATCGCCGGGTTGCGCACGCATGCGCTCGTCGGGATGGGCTCGGCCGTCTTCATGCTGGTCAGCAAATTCGGCTTCGATGACATCCTCGTGCCGGGCCGAGTGGTCCTCAACCCAGGTCAGCTGGCCGGTCAGATCATCACGGGCATCGGCTTCCTGGGAGGCGGAATCATCTTCGTGCGCCGCGAGAGCGCGCGGGGCATCATCACGGCCGCGAGCATCTGGGTGGTGGCGGCCGTCGGCATGGCCGCCGGGTCCGGCCTCTACACCCTTGCCATCGCCACCACCCTCGGCGAACTGCTGATCACTTTGGTGTACACCCCGGCGACAGAGTGGCTCAGGCGCAACCAGGACATCGTGGGAGAGCTGTCATTGACCTACCGGGAAGGGACTGGAGTGCTGCGCCAGGTCATGGCCGAACTGACCCGCAGCGGGTGCTCGGTGGAAGGGCTGAGCATCGTGCCGAGCACGACCGCGGCAAAGGACATCTGTGTCGTTCTCGAGGTACGTGGCCGAACGACGATGGCCGACCTGACCGCCGCCCTCGCACAGATTCAAGGGGTGGTCGCGGCACGAACCGGCCCTCCCGTCGATGGCAGCGGAGAGGATTGACCCAAGGCGACGCGGACGTACGGCATGCGGGTCCGCCACCTGCGAACGGCTCACCGGTCGTCTGTCAGGCGGGCGGCCCTGGCATGTGCCATGGCCCTCGTCGAGACGGCAGGCAGGGGAACCCTCCGTGTCGATCCAGTGATGTCAGGGATTCGCTAAGCCGCGATCCGGCCCCCGATAAGAAGCCGTCAAGAGATCAGGGCAACCCGCTGTTCGGGCGTCTTATTGATTGTGGCGCCAACCAAGGGCTCACACCCGCGCACGCCGCCGCGATCGCCGCAGACCGTGAGGCGGTCGGGCGGCTCTGGACGGTCATCGCTTGCTTGACCGGACTCGCCTGAGCCGGGCGCGGCGACGAGATGGGCAGGCCCCGATGGGAGTGCCTGGTACCCTCGTCGCCGCGCCCACCATGACTCAGTTGTTGTAGCCAGGAGCGAGGCCGCCCAGTGCAGCCAGGCCGGTGGTCTTGCCCAGGGGCCCCATCCGATCGTCGAAGGGGGCCTCTTTCCGGTGTCGAGACCGTGGCCAAACCAAACCCTTCCCTCCGAGCAGGTGACCGAATTGAGGAAGCTCACTAACAACGTCTCCGGCTATGTTGCTGAGGCGGTGGCTCGCCAGATCCGTCACCGCCTGCTCGGCGACGACCTGCTGCGCCATCAGGAGGACCACGGGGCCTTCACGGAAGAGGAGTTGTCCGAGGCTCGTGCCAAGATCTTTGGCGCGAGCGGCTCTACTGGGCGTACGGACGCTGGGTGACAGGGCACTTCGAGACGGTCGTCCGGGCGATCCGTGCGGCTGAAACCAACGGACCCTCGTCCTCTAAGTGGGGACCGATCATCTTGGTGAGGGTTCGCAAGTCCCACTGACTGGGCATCTGCCCGTACGGCGGCTTGGTCCGCGCGGGGGTCAGATTGGGTGACATGGTCTTCGGTACCGACAGGATGCGGAGATCAGAACCGGGATGGGTGCGGCTCCGTTGGAGGGAGGCCGTTACAACAAACCTCATGTCGTACTGATCGCTTCAACTCCCCCCGCCCCTTGCTGAGATCTCGTGACGTCAGCAAGGAAATAAGCCCAGTTCAGAGCCGGTTTCCCCTTCCACCCCGACCCGGTGTTAGATAGTATGTTCGAAGAGGCAGGATGTGCCGGGGGTCGCGGGAAAGGGGGGTGGGTGAACATGACCGTCACCACTGCCGCCTCCTCCGTTGCGGGGATGCTTCCGGGCCCGGATCTGGCCTTCGTGCTGGCCTGTGTGGATCTGTCTGCGGTCGATGAGTTCGAGGTCGTGGAAGTGTTGAAGGCCGGTCGGCGGCTGGCGTCCTGGGCCGCCTCCCTCGAAGTGCGGGCGGCGGCCGAGTTGGAGCGGCGCGCGGTGGCTTCGGACGGGGACGACGCGGTCGAGTTCGTGAGCTGCGAGGTCGAGGCCGCGCTCACGTTGACGTCGATGGCCGCGGGGAACCTGATGCACCTGGCCCGGTCGTTAACCGAACGTCTGCCCGCCACGTTGGCCGCCCTGACCGGCGGGCGCATCGACATCGCCAAAGCGCGGGTGATCTGTGACGGCACCCACCTGACCTCCCCCGGCGTATCAGAGTTCGTGGAGAACGCGGTCCTGCCGCTGGCCCCCGCCCGTACCACGGGGTGGTTGCGGGCCACAGTCCGCAAAGCGGTCATGGTCGCCGACCCCGACGCGTTGCAGGACAAGCGGCACAACGCGGAGGCGTCCGCGCGGGTGGAGCTGTGGGAGACCCCCGACGACACCGCGAACCTCGCCGGCTGCGACCTGCCGCTGGGAGAAGCCTCCCGCGCGTTCAACAGGATCACGGCCATCGCGACCGCGTTGAAGAGCGACGGCGACCCCCGCCCTCTGGACTTCGTACGCGCCCTGGTGTTCCAGGCGCTACTCCTGGGCCAGGACCCGTTCCTGGGCGTCGTCGTGGACCTGCCACCCGACCCCGGCGACCCCGCCGACCCCGCCGACAGCGAGCCGGCAGGCCCGGGCCCAGACAGGGACCAGTGCCCGGCAGGAACCGGCACCGATACCCACACCGCCACCCCGGCCCAGGCACAACCAGGAAAGCCCCGGGATCGAGCCGCCGCCGCGCACCCCCAGGCCACGGCTGCCGCGGTGAACGCGAAGACCCTGGCGAAGATCGCCGCCGACCTCGACGCCGAAGCCCGGATCG
>JAOPYM010000512.1 GCA_025964615.1 Actinomycetes bacterium | reverse complement strand
CTTGTGGCGCGGACGGTGTGCGGATCATGTCGCGCAACGACAAGGACACCACCGCGGCGTGGCCGGAGCTGCAGGCCCTGGCCGCCGCGGTGTCCCGGCGAATGGTGCTGGACGGCGAGATCGTCGCGGTGGACGCCAAGGGCCAATCCTCGTTCAAGGCCTTGCAGCCGCGGATGCATCAGCGTCAGCCCGCGAAGATCAAAGCGCTGATGGAGTCCACCCCGATCACCTACATGATCTTCGATGTGATGCACCTGGACGACGAGCCTCTGATCGGCCGGCCGTACATCGAGCGGCGCCGCATTCTGGAAGGCCTTGGCATAGAGGGGCCGCATTGGGCGGTACCGCCGCCGCTTCCCGGGCCCGGGACGGCCGCGTTGACGCAGTCCCAGCAGCTTGGCCTGGAGGGCATCGTGTGCAAGCGGCTGGACTCGGTGTACCGGCCGGGCCGCCGTGACCGGGCGTGGACCAAGGTCAAGAATGTGCGGACGCAGGAAGTGGTTTTGGTCGGCTGGCGGCCGGGCACGGGCCGCCGTCAGGGTGGGATCGGGTCGCTGCTGCTGGCCGTCCCGGATGAGGCCGGTGAGTTGAGGTTCGTCGGGGGAGTGGGGACCGGGTTCACCGAGGCGATGCTCGCTGACCTTGCCGAACTGCTCGGCCCGTTGGAACGCCCGGATCCACCGCTCGCCGAGCCGCTGCCGGCCGATCTTCCCCGCGATGCCCACTGGGTGGAACCGCGGCTGGTCGGAGAGTCGGCGTTCTCGGAATGGACCGATGACGGGCACCTGCGCCACCCAGCCTGGCGAGGGCTACGACCCGACAAGGACGTCACGGACGTACAACAGGAGTTATTGCTTTAGAGAGGCCGACACGGATAATGAATACGATGCATGATGCACGGGTTTCCTGACACGGGTGCAGTGCCGCTGTGTTGCGTGGGTGTCTGGAAACGCTATCTGTCCTCGCTTGGGCCCGCCGTGCGACTGTCCGGGAAGGTCCACGTTCCTGGAAGGCGATCTATCTATGCCTTACTGCTTCCAGGTTGGCGCGGACGCTCCGGGTGATCGGATGGGCGTCGCCCAGTACGTTCGCGCAGTCGGTGAGGAGCTGCTCATACAGCAGAATCGCCCGCTCACGTTCACCCGCACTGTTGTAGGCGCTGGCTAGGTTGTTCCGTGTGACCAAGGTGTCAACATAGGTGCTGCCCAGCACTCGTACCCGGTCCGCGAGTGTGGCCTCGTACAGAGGGATCGCCCGCCTCAGGTCACCCGCGTCCTGGTAGGCGGAGGCCAGGTTCTGACGAGTGGTCAACACGTATGGATGATCTCCGTCGAAGACCCGATCTGGCCGCGTTCGTGTTGGCAGGGCAGGACGCCGCCGCATAGGCAGAGCCCTCGGGCAGCCTTTGACAACGCCCAGAGGCACCAGGCGGGCGAGGCAAAGCCGGGCGCCTTCGCTGGCGGCGACGACGGCATCGATGTCTTTGTGCGCGGTAGGGGCTTCTTCGGCGAGGCCACACCCGGATGCGCCGCGTACCGCGGGGTCGGGGAGCGCGTGATGTACGACGCCCGGTGGGCGCGTCGCCCCGTACGGCTCGAGGCGGAAACGGTACGGGGTCTCTCAGGGGAGTTCCACGACCGGTTCACCGGTGCCTGGTCGACTCCGCGACGTCCGGGGCCGCGAGTTGCACGAGCCGGCTGCCCAGATCGATGAGCGCACGACCAGCGGCGAGCTCGTCACCGATCTCTGGTACCGTCCGGTCGCGCGGGTGGCGCCGGGCGTGGCCGATCCCCTCGACCGTCGTGCCGTCCCTCATGGTGATCACGGCCCGGACGTGGGTGTCCTTGCCGCTTTCGCTGATGTCGATCTGCATGTTCCACTGCTTGGTCTCCATGGGCGTCAGCCCTTCCTCGACTACCTCTCGCACGCTATCCGGCAGGTCCGACAGAACCGGTCGTGCTGTTCGCCGTCTTCTTCCTCATCGCCATCGGCTTCTCCCAAGAAAGCCCGCCAGACCCACTGAACCCAGAAGCGACTGCCCGTCCCACGATGAGCTGGCGGGTGGTCTGCCGTTCACAACGCCGGTGTGTCAGGGGGTGCGTTCCGGCTGACGTTCCGGCTGAGGTTCCTCCTGCGTTCGCGCCGGGGTCCAGCGTCGTGCGAGCGCGTAGCCGGCTCCCGCTGCCACCGCGACGGGCCACTCGATGATGCCGGCGATGGCGAGTACGCCGAGCCCGGCGTAGAGCAGGATGCCGCCCTTGGCCGGTAGGACCCGGCCCGCGATGGCGAGCGGGGCCGTCACGATGCCGGCGGCGGTGGAGAAGATCTTGTCTGCTGGGATCGTCACCGTGATTTCGTGGGTCTTGTGGTCCGCCGGGGAGGGCCTCTTCGCGGTCGCCGCCGTCTTCGACCTCGCTGGTGTAGGTGATGGCCGAGACCGCCCCGAGCCGGTCTTGTGTTCCGCTTTCGGGTCGTGTGTCCGGTTCGCTGTTGTGGGCATGTTCGTCGCCTTCCTTCGGTTGAGGCGCTGCTTGTCCCGCCCGTAACGCGCCGTCCTAAGGCGCCGGTGATTCTTTACGGTCACTCACCGAATACCCGGTCTTACCCTAGGGCACTACCAGGACGCACAGTATTTTCCGGAGGAGCGAGCGGGTGGGCATGGTCGGGGCGGTCGGACGCTTGGCCGTGGCGGCGACGGGGCAGTCGATGCGACTCGCCGGCACGGGCGTGGGGGTCACGATGGCCGCGGCCGAGGACGTCGCCCGGCGAGTCGGCCGCACCGCGGGGGCCGGTCGGCATGCCCTCACCGAGCAAGCCCGGGGGGTCGTGTCGGCGGGATTGCCGCGCGTGGTCACTAAGTGGCACATTCCGGTGACACTCGGTGAGGTGGCGCTGCAGATCGGGGAGATCCTCACCGCAGTGACGGGAGAGCTGATCGACGCGGGGCCGCACCGGTTCCGGCGACGGATATGGCACCGGGACGGCCGTGCGCACCTGGAGGTTCGCGGGCTGGAGGGCGTGTCCGCTCGCACGGTGAGCGGCGAGGTCACCAAGGCCCTCGAACTGCTGAAAGGTGTGGATTTCGCCGAGGTCAACATGGTCACCCAGCAGGTCCTCCTCGCATTCGACGAAGACCATGTCGATCTCGACACGGTCCTGGGCACCATCGAGGCGGTCGAAGAGGCATACGGCACGCACACGCATACGTTCGCCCGATCAAAACCTGAGATTCCCGGGGACCGATCAGCCGAGCATTCAGCGACCGTGGCGCTCGCCTCGAGCGTGGTCGGGGTGGGACTGGCCGCCGCGGGCCGATTGGGCCGGCTCCCACTGCTGCCCCGGGCGGTACGGCTGCCGATCGTGCTCGCCGAATCCGAGCCAAGGCTACGCGCCGCTGCGGAGAGCCGGTTCGGCAAGGTGCCCTCGGACTTGGTCTTCCATCTGACCAATTCCGCCGCCTACGTCGCCACCGCTGACCCGTTCCCGCTAGTGGTGGACGTGGCTCACCATGCGCTGTCGCTCGTGGAGGCCCGGTCACGGCGCCTGATCTGGGAGCGACGCGAACCCGAGCTGAGTTCGTATCAGTCTCCGGCAGTCGCCGCACCGCGCCCGCCTCGCCCAGTGCCGCTGCCGCCAGGCCCGATCGAGAAGACCAGCGAGTTGTCCTCGCTCGCCGCGCTGACCGCCGCGGGCGGTGTGCTCGCCTGGACCCGTGACCCTGGCATGGCCGCCGAGCTCCTGCTGGCGACGGTGCCGAAGGCGGCCCGGTTGGGCCGGGAGGGATTCGCCGCGATGCTCGGCCACGAGCTGAGCCGTGCGGGAGTCCTGCCGATGAACGTGTCCGCGCTTCGCCGCCTGGACCGCGTCTCGATGGTGGTCATCGATTCCGCCGTACTCAGCGACGACGGTGAACCCGACCCGTTGGCCGACGCGCTGATCGGGGCGGCACGATCCGGTGGACGCCGGGTACTGCTGACCGAGCACCCCGCCGCCGCCGACCTGCTGCCCTGGGCCGACGACACGGTGCCCGCCGGCGTGGAACTCGCCGACCGGGTCCGCGAGCTGCAGGCCGGCGGCCAGGTTGTGCTCGTCATCAGCGCCCACGACGACACGGCCCTGGCAGCCGCCGACATCGGGGTCGCCGTACTCCGCGGCCCCCGGGTGTGCTGGTCCGCCGACTTCATCTGCGGCTCGGACCTGGAGCACGCGTGGCGGGTTCTGCAGGCCCTGGACGTGGCGCGGCACGTCAGTGAACGGGCGGCCAGGCTCGCGATGGGCGGTGGCGCCCTCGGGGCCTTGCTGGCGACATCGGGCCGGCGGCACACCGGAACCCGGTTTCCCCCCGCCCATAGCGCCGCGGGCATCGCGATCCTCAGCGGTGTGATCAGTGCCCGGCGGCTTGCCCGGCTCCCCTCGCCCGAGCCGGCACCGCGAGGCCGCTGGCACGAGATGACCCCCGAGCAGGTACTCGGGCGGCTTCAGGAAACCGCCAGAGCCGTCGAGAACGGAGAACGGGACCACAGGCGAGCACAGCGGACCAGCGATGTGACGAGGGAGCTCGCCCATGCGGTGACTGGAGAACTACGAGACCCCCTGACCCCCGTGCTGGCGCTCGGCGCGGCGGCCTCGGCCATTATCGGCTCGGGTGTGGACGCCGCCCTGGTCGGTGGGGTGATGGTGGGCAACGCGCTGATCGGCGGCGTGCAACGGGTCCGAGCGGAACGAGCCCTGCGATCTCTGTTGCTCGGCGAGCAGGTGTACGCACGACTCGTCACCGACGACGGGGCCGTCCAGTCCGTGCCCGGCGATCGGCTCAAGCCAGGCGACGTCATCTTCTTCAGCGGCTCCGATATCGTCCCCGCCGACGTGCGCCTGCTGCACTGCGAACACCTGGAGGTCGACGAGTCCACCCTGACCGGCGAATCATTGCCCACCGCGAAGGACGCCGCTGCCACTCCCGGCGCCGACCTGGCAGACCGCTCCTGCATGCTGTACGAGGGCACGATGATCCTCAACGGCATCGGATACGGAGTGGTCGTCGCGGTCGGTCCTGCCACCGAGGCGGGCAGGGCCGCATCGGCCGCGGGCCGCAGCACCCGAACGATCGGTGTGCAGGCGCGGCTGGGAGAACTGACCCGCATCAGCATCCCGGTGACCGGAATCGCGGGTGCCGCGGTGACCGCTCTGTCATTGCTAGATCGAGTACCCTTCCGGCAATCGATCGCCTCTGGTGTCGCCATCGCGGTCGCCGCCGTTCCCGAAGGGCTCCCGTTGGTCGCGACGGTGTCCCAGCTGGCGGCGGCACGGCGGCTATCGAAGCGCGGTATCCTCGTGCGTTCCTCGCGGACGCTGGAGGCGCTCGGCCGCGTCGACACCTTCTGCTTCGACAAGACCGGCACTCTCACCGAGGGCAGACTCTCCGTCGCCCGGCTGGCCAACTTGGACGGAGAGCTCTCCCTGGACGACCCGCAGGGGCGTCATCTATTGCGCACCGCTGCACGCGCATGCCCCAAAGCCGAGGGCGTACTCGCACACGCCACCGACAGGGCCATCGTGGAACGGGCAGGCGAACGGCTCCCCCCGGACAAGGACTGGCATCTTCTGCGGGAGATCCCGTTCGAGACGAACCGGTCATACGCGGCATCGCTCGGCATGAACTCGCCCGACCCCGTGCTCGCCATCAAGGGGGCACCCGAGGTGATTCTCGACAGGTGCGTGCGAGACCACCACGACCGGCCGCTGACGCCGGACCGGCTGCGGGCCGCGACGGACCTGATCGAGAGCCTCGCCGGAGCCGGCCTGCGGGTCATCGCCGTCGCCGAGGGCCATCCCGGCATCGAACCGGTACCCGATGATGTCGACGCGATCGCCCACGACCTGACCCTGCTCGGCTTCGTGGCGATCGCTGACACCCCCCGGCCCACCGCATCCGCGACGATTGAGCGGCTTACCGAGGCGGGCATCCGGGTCATCATGATCACCGGCGACCATCCGGTCACCGCCATGACGATCGCCCGGCAGCTGGGCATTCCCGGCTGCGACGCGGTACTCACCGGATTGGAGCTCGACCGGCTGCTGGAGCGCGAGCGACTCGAACGGGTGCCGCTGACCACGGTGTTCGCCCGGGTCTCGCCCGAACAGAAGGTCCGTATCGTGCAGGCGTTGCAACAGGCCGGGCACGTCGTAGCGATGACCGGCGATGGCACGAACGACGCCGCCGCGATCCGACTCGCCGACGTTGGAATCGGTGTGGCCGGCAAAGCCTCCAGGGCCGCGCGAAGCGCCGCCGACCTGGTGCTCACCGACCCTGATCCGCTCCGCATCGTCGACGCGCTCATCGAGGGGCGCTCACTATGGAGCCGGGTTCGCGACGCTGTGTCGATTCTTGTCGGCGGTAACGCCGGGGAGGTCGCCTTCATGGTGCTCGGCACGGCGCTCGGTGGCCGGGCACCGCTGAACACCCGGCAACTGCTACTGGTGAACATGCTCACCGACATGCTGCCCGCTCTCGCCATCGCGGTCGGGGCCGACCCCGGTCCGGCTGGGAACGGCAGTGACGAGGTCCTCGCCGCCGGGCCTGTCACCTTGTCGGGAACCGACCTGGCCCGGACCCTCGCCATCCGAGGAGGCGCTACCGCTGCCAGTGCGAGCGGCGCGTGGTACGCGGGCCGGCTCACCGGCCGCCGGCGCAAGGCCGACACGATGGGTCTGGCGGCACTGGTGACCACTCAGCTCGGCCAGACGCTGCTCATGGGCTGGCGCAGCCCGCTGGTCTTGGTCACGTGTGTGGCCTCCGCCGCGGCCCTGATGGGAATCGTGGAAACACCCTTCATCAGCCAGTTCTTCGGCTGCACCCCGCTTGGCCCAATCGCCTGGGGGATCGTCTCCGCATCCTCAGCAGCCGGCACGGCCGCCGCCGCCGCCATTCCCCGACTGTTTCCCGCGAATGCTTAGGCGCTGAGCCCCAGCTCGAACCGCCGCTCCACCTCGCGCCGTACCACTCCCGCGGCCAAGGGCGCCAAAAAGCCGAACCCGAGCGCCTCGGCCGCTACGACCAGGCCGGGCTCGGCGATCGTCAGCAAGAACGACACGGGAACGACAGGTACCCGAATCACAACGGTGATGGTCACAACCGCAACGTGCCTGGTACAGATGTCGGCTCCATGTCGGCCACCCGACCATTACCCGAACACCCGATGACACTCCACAGGGGAGCACGGAAAAGGATCTCCCACACCGGAGACACCTCGCCGTGCTCCCTATCCTGTGAATCTGCTGATGGACCTGGATGAACGGGCCGGCCAGTTCACATTTCTGATCCGCGATCGCGACGCCAAGTTCACCCACACCTTCGACAGGGTGTTCACCAGCAGCGGTATGCGGATCATCAAGACGCCTGTCCGGTCGCCTCGGGCGAACGCCTACGCGGAGCGGCATGTGGGCACGCTACGGCGCGAATGTCTGGATCACTTGCTGAGCTACGGTGAACGGCACCTGCGGAAGGTACTGGGCGAGTATGAGCAGCATTACAACGATCATCGTCCGCATCAAGGCCGATCTCTTCGCCGCCAGCGTACGCGCCCGGCGATGTGATCGGCATGACGGCCCGGATCCGCCGCAGGGAGACCGTCAGCGGGCTGGTCAACGAGTACGACAGGGTCGCCTGACGATCTCGCGTAAGCCCGCTCCAACGGGGGTGTTCGCGTTTTGGCACCTCACAGGCCAACATCATGGTCATCTCGGTGCTGGAGCGCCGGCCGTAGTTCGGGCTGCGCCGGGATGTAGTCATGGCGCTGGAGGTCGCTGCGCTCTGTGCGGTGGCGGCCGTACGGGCGACGGAAGCTGCGAGCCGCATCACGTGCGGCGGCCTGTACGGCAGCCGGAACCAGCGAAGCAACGCCATGCAGTACGACCGTTGGGTCGTCGCGGGCCTGCCCGCCGCCTGCAGGTCCTTCAGATACGCCGCTACCGGCGCGACCAGCACGCCCGCAGGGTCAACGAGCCGGTACGGCTCCCACGGATCGCCCGTCTCCATCAGCGACCCCGACCGCAGCACAACCAGCTCGCTGAGATCCCGGGGCAGATCTTCCATTTCGGCCATGGGCAGCGACCGTGACCACCCGAGTCTCAACCTGTCCGGAGAAGGACGAGAGCTCTCTCGGTAGTTCAGTCAACGATCTTCTCACGGACAGGCCACAGGGGGGCATGAGCTAATATCCGTTGGTTTCGGCTAGGACTACCGAGACCCTCTGATTTGTCAAGACGGCCGGTCGTTGTGTCGCGGGATGACCGGTCTTGCGCTACCGGGGTGAAGGGACATGTTCGTGACGACAACAACGCCGCCATCGACCGGGCATGGGGTGGGCCTGCGATCCGAGCGGGGGCCGGTGCTGGCCGCGCTCATGCTCAGCACCGGGCTGGTCGCCCTGGACAGCACGATCATCGCCACGGCAGTGCCGTCCGTCGTCCACGACCTCGGTGGCT
>JAOPYM010000436.1 GCA_025964615.1 Actinomycetes bacterium | reverse complement strand
GGTGCGGGAAACGCCACGACTCAACGAGGGGGCGGCCTTCAGCGGCCCGGTCCGAGGACGTCGTCGGTCGGCCGGGGTCTGGTCCGTACCCCCGCGATGAGGCCACGCCGCAGTTCGCGGCGGAGCGTGGCCCGGTCGGCGGAGCGCGCGAACGTGCGGATCCACCTGCGCACCGTGGAACCGGCGTAGAGCAGCCGTTCCACCGGTGCCAGGCCGGGGCTGCGGGTGAACAGCCAGACCTTGTTGCGGACCTCGTAGAAGAAGCGCGGGCCCGGATCCACATCGGCCGAGCCGAATGTCGCGGTCCGGTGCACGACGACGCTGGAGCGGCAGAGCAGCCCGAGCCGCCCGCGCAGCAGCCGGGTCGTGAACTCGAAGTCGTCGTTCCACAGGAAGTAGTCCGCGATCGGCAACCCCCGCTCCCGTACCGCTGCGGAATCTATGAGCACGGACACGAACGACGCGGAGCGGATCCGCGCGCAGTCGGCCGGCAGCCCCGGCACGGCGCGCAGGGTTCGCGGCGTGTTCATCGGATGGTCGCGACCGTCGGTCCACACGACCCGGCTGGCGACCAGGACCGCGGCGGTGCTCTCCCTGGTGGTCAGCAGGGCGGTCAGCAGGGCGGCCAGCGCGGGCGGCTGCGGAACGGTGTCGTCGTCCATCAGCCAGATCAGGCCTGCGCCGCCTTCCAGCGCCCGGGCGATTCCGGCGGCGAACCCGCCCGCCCCGCCGAGGTTGCGGGTCCGTTGGAGCAGTTCGACCTCGGCGAACCGCTCCCGTACCAGGTCGGCGGTCCCGTCCGTGGAGGCGTTGTCGACCACGATCACGGTGTCCGCGGGCCGGGTCTGCGCGCGCAGCGCGGTAAGCGCATCGACGAGCAGCTCTTTCCGGTTGTACGTCACCAGTACTGCGGCGACTTTCACCTCCACTGCCCCCGTTACTTGACTGTTAAATCCTCCGGACAGATCTACGCCCGAGTAAATTCCATATGCTAGGTTAACGGGCGTTTCGTGCCACCACACTGGCCTCAGGACGATGTAGCCGGCCTTTCCGGAAAACACCTGCGCGACCCGAACTGGACAGATGACCGAGTCGTTCGCTCTTCTCCTCACGGTGTATTCCGGGGACCGTCCCGATCATGTGCGCGCGGCCTTCGCGAGTGCGGTCTCCGGTCAGACCCGACGTCCTGACCAGGTCGTCCTCGTGCAGGACGGGCCGGTGCCGGAGGAGCTCGCGAAGTGCCTTGCGGAGCTGCGGACGACGTCTGCGGCCGACGTGGTGTTCGTCGAACTGGAGAGCAACCAGGGTCTCGGGCTCGCGCTCGACGCCGGGCTCGCGGCCTCCCGGCACGACATCGTGGCGCGGATGGACGCGGACGACATCTCGATGCCGCACCGCTTCGAGGTCCAGTTGCCCCTGGTCGAAGGCGGCGCGGACCTCATCGGCGCGGGACTCCTGGAGTTCGGCTCCGGCCTGGACGACGTGCTCGGTAGCCGGATACCGCCGCAGCGCCCGTCGGACATCGCCCGCTATGCGCGGTTGCACGACCCCTTCAACCATCCGACGGTCGTGTACCGGCGTTCGGCCGTGCTGGCCGTCGGCGGGTACGGCGACGTCCCTTTGATGGAGGACTACTGGCTGTTCGCCCGCATGATCGCGAATGGTGCGCGGGTCGGCAACGTGCCCGAGCCGCTGGTCTACTACCGCGTCGGTGAGGGCGCGTACGAACGGCGTGGCGGGCGGGGCCTGCTCAGGTCGGAGCTGCGGCTGCAGCGCGAGCTGCTGCGCCACGGCTTCATCTCCCGCCCGCAGTACCTGCGCAACGTCGCGGTTCGCGGCGGTTACCGGCTGGTGCCGACCTGGCTCCGCCGCTCGGTCTACCGGCGCTTCGTCGCGCCGTACGGCGCGCGGCTCAACGCCCGGGGGCGCGGATGAACGCCGATCTCGTGGTGGCCGGATCGGGCCTGTTCGGGCTGACGATCGCCGAACGGTGCGCCACCGAGCTGGGCCTGCGGGTGCTCATCGTGGAGCGCCGCGACCACATCGGAGGCAACGCCCACAGCTCACCCGAACCCGAGACCGGGATCGAGGTGCACCACTACGGCGCGCACCTGTTCCACACCTCCAATGAGCGGGTCTGGGAGTACGTCAACCGGTTCACCGCCTTCACCGGCTACCAGCACAGGGTCTTCTCGATCTTCAAGGACCGGGTCTACCCGATGCCCATCAACCTCGCCACGATCTGCTCCTACTTCGGCCGGTCCCTGTCACCGTCGCAGGCCCGTGCGCTGGTCGCCTCCCAGGTCTCCTCCGTTGTGGCCCCCCACAACCTCGAGGAGAAGGCGATCTCGCTGATCGGGCGGCCGCTCTACGAGGCGTTCATCCGGGGTTACACGGCCAAGCAGTGGCAGACCGACCCCCGGGACCTGCCCGCCGAGATCATCACGCGGCTGCCCGTGCGGTACACGTTCGACAACCGCTACTTCAGCGACCGGTTCGAGGGGCTGCCCGTCGACGGCTATGCCGCGTGGCTGTCGCGGATGGCCGACCATCCGAACATCACCGTGCAGTTGTGCACGGACTTCTTCGACCTGTCCGCCGTGGGTCAGGTCCCGGTCGTCTACACCGGACCGCTCGACCGGTACTTCGGGTTCGTTGAGGGCTCGCTCGGCTGGCGGACGCTGGACTTCGAGCTCGAGGTGCTGCCGGTGGGCGACTTCCAGGGCACGCCGGTGATGAACTACGCCGACGAGGACGTCCCGTACACCCGTATTCACGAGTTCCGGCACTTCCATCCGGAGCGGTCGTATCCGCTGGACAAGACCGTGATCATGCGGGAGTTCTCGCGTGCCGCCGGCCGCGGGGACGAGCCGTACTACCCGGTCAACACCGCCGGGGACCGCGCCAAGCTGCTGCGCTACCGGGAGCTGGCCCGGGGCGAGCAGGGCGTGCTGTTCGGCGGGCGGCTCGGCACGTACCAGTACCTCGACATGCACATGGCGATCGCGAGCGCGCTCAACATGTTCGACAACCGGCTCCGCCCCCACTTCACCGAGGGCGTCCCGCTCAACGGAGGAATGGACGAATGAGAGTCCTGCAAAGGGTCGTCATGCCGATCGACCGCGACCCTGATCTGCAGCCGCTTTACATCAGAGACCAGCCGGGCAGGGGAGCGGACTCGGGGTCCGTGCGCATCGAGGGCCGCCGGGGCCTCATCATTCCCAGCGGCAACCGCACCACATTCTGTACGTACTTCAACGCCTTCGCGGCCGGCTACTGGCGACGCTGGAGCACGATCGACGAGGTGACCCTGCGCGTCCGCCTGCGGGGCCTCGGCACGGTCGTCGTCTACCGATCTGACGCGTTCGGCCACCGGATGCGGGTCAAGGCCTTTGCGGTCAACACATCGGCGACCCGGGAACTGGAGATCGCGCTGCCGTTGAAGCCGTTCCTCGACGGCGGCTGGTACTGGTTCGAGATCATCGCCGGCGACGACGACATCGTGGTGGAGGAGGCCGAGTGGTGCGCGGCCACCGACCGGCGACAGGGCACGGCCAGCGTCGGCATCACGACCTTCAACCGGCCGAAGTTCTGCGTCGAGCTGCTGGCCGCGCTCGGTGACGCGCCCGAAGTACTCGCGGTGATCGATGAGGTGTTCGTCGTCGATCAGGGCACCGACCGGATCGAGGACCATCCGGACTTCCCCGCCGCCGCTGCGGCCGTCGGCGGCAAACTGCGCGTCATCAGCCAGGGGAACCTGGGCGGCTCGGGCGGATTCTCGCGGGCCATGGCCGAGACCCTCCGATCCGAACGCAGCGACTACGTCCTCCTTCTCGACGACGACATCGCCCTCGCCGAGCCCGAATCCATCCTCCGGCTCATCGCCTTCGGCGACCTGGCCCGTACCCCCACCATCGTCGGCGGTCACATGTTCGACCTGCTCGACCGTCCGGTGCTGCACGTCTTCGGCGACACAGTGGCCCCGTACAGATGGTGGACGGAGGCCGCTCCCAACACCCACCTGATGCACAACTTCGCGCACCACGAACTGCCCCACACGCCCTGGATGCACCGCCGCGCCGACTCGGACTTCAATGGATGGTGGATGTGCCTCATCCCCACCGAGGTCATCGCGAAGGTCGGCCTCTCCCTGCCGCTCTTCATCAAATGGGACGACGTCGAGTACGGCATCCGTGCCCGGAAGGCCGGGTTCCCCACCGTGTCGCTACCGGGCGCCGGGGTCTGGCATATGCCCTGGCACGCCAAGGACACCGCCACCGACTGGCAGATGTACTTCCAGGAGCGGAACAGGATCATCACCGCGCTGCTGCACTCTCCGTATGAGCGTGGCGGAAATATGATCAAGGAGAGTCTGTTCATCACCATCAAGCACGCGCTGGCGATGCAGTACTCGACCGCCGAACTGATGCTCCTGGCCATCGAGGACGTGTTCACCGGCCCCGGTCATCTGCACCCGAGCATGGTCACCAAGATGGCCCAGATCCGGGCCCTGCGCGCCCAGTTCACCGACGCGGACGCCAAGGCCGACCTGGACGCCTTCCCGCCGGCCCGGCGGAAGCCACCGAAACGCGGCCGTGGCACTCCGGCCGTTCCAGAGGGAACCAAGGGCCTGGTCAGAGCCGCGGCCAAAGGTGCGCTCCGGCAGTTGCTGCCTGTGGGCAAGCTCGCCAAAACCCACCCTCAGAGTGTGGTGCCGTTCATCGACCAGCGGTGGTGGCTGCTGACCAGGTTCGACAGCGTCCTGGTGAGCTCCGCCGAGGGCACCACGGTCTCCTGGTACCAGCGTGATCGCGACCGCTTCACATCCCTGGTCACCCGGTCCACCCGGTTGCACGCCGAACTACTGCGGCGATGGCCGGACCTCGTCCGGGAGTACCAGAGGGCGATTCCCGAACTGGTGACCCTGCAGGCCTGGCAGGAGACCTTCGCCGCCGATGGGACCGTACGGAGATGACGATCACGACCGTTCCGTTGACGGACCCTGGGCGCAGCGGTGGCTTGGGCGACCTGATGCGCCGCCGCTACCTGCTGAGGCTGCTCGTCCGTCGGGAGCTTCGCAGCCGCTACCAGGGCTCGCTGCTCGGTCTGGGCTGGTCCTACGTCCGTCCGGCCGTCAACTTCGGGGTCTACTACTTCATCGTCGGCATCTTCCTCGGGCTGGGCAAGCACACCCAGAACCTGCCCATCTTCCTGTTCGCCGGGCTGGTGATGGTCACCATCTTCACCGAGACGATGACGACCTCCACCTGGTCGGTCGTGGGCAACGGTGCGCTCGTCAAGAAGATCTATCTGCCCCGGGAGCTGTTCCCGTTCGCGTCGTTCCTGGTCTCAGCGGTCAACATGGTTCCCGGTCTGCTGATCCTGTGGGTCGGTGCGGCCGTCGCCGGATGGCGGCCCTCGGTGCTCGCCCTCGGCTCGGCGGGACTCGGCCTGGCGGTCGTCGCCGTCCTGGCCACCGCAGTCGCCCTGCTGTTCTCCGGGGTCAACGTGTACTTCCGGGACTTTGGGCAGGTCGTGGACATTCTGGGGCTGCTCATTCCCTGGTCGGTGCCGATGATCTATCCCTGGACGATGGTCAGGGACTTCTTCGGCACGGGTAGCTGGCAGCTCGACCTCTATCTCGCCAACCCCTTGGCGGTCGCGGTCTCGCTCTTCCAGCGGGCCTTCTGGTGGCCCACCACCGACGGCCCTGCCATCCTCGCGCGGAACCCGAAGGCAGAGGTTCCGTTCCCCGATCACCTGACCATCCGAGGCCTGATCGCCCTGGGGGTGGCGGTGGTGCTGCTGGTTCTCGCACAATCGGTGTTCGGCCGCCTGCAGCGCCGATTCGCCCAGGAGCTCTGATCATGGCCGATGCGATCGTCATCGATCGGGTGAACAAGGACTTCACCCTCCGTCACGCGCACTCGATCAAGGAGATGACCGTCCGCGCGCTGCGCAGGCAGAGCCTGTCCGAGCGGTTCCGTGCGGTCGACGGGGTGAGCCTCACGGTTGAGCAGGGCGAGACCCTCGCCCTGATGGGACTGAACGGATCGGGTAAGAGCACGCTGCTCAAACTCATCTCAGGTGTGATGCTGCCGGACGGTGGCTCGGTACGGGTCCGAGGGCGGGTCGCCGGACTCATCGAGGTCGGAGCCGGGCTGCACCCCGACCTCACCGGCAGGGAGAACGTCTACCTCAACGCCGCCATTCTCGGGATGTCCCGCAAGGAGACCGATCATTGTTTCGACTCCATCGTCGACTTCTCCGAGATTGAGAAGTTCCTCGACACCCAGGTGAAGTTCTACTCCTCGGGCATGTTCATGCGACTCGGTTTCTCGGTCGCGGTCCACACCGATCCGGACATCTTCCTGATCGACGAGGTCCTGGCCGTTGGGGATGCTCCTTTCCAGCACAAATGCCTGCAGCGCATCCGTGCCCTGCACGAGGAGGGCCGGACGCTCGTCATCGTCGGGCACGACGCCGCGACGCTGGAGCGGATCTGTGCTCGCGGTGTCGTGCTGAAGGAAGGCCGGCTGGCCTTCGACGGTGAGGTGGCGGACGCGGTCGCCGTCTTCGATCCGGACGCCGAAGCGCGGGACATGGAGGAGGAACTACATGGCCACCCGTGAAGCCACGCTCAGCGCCCTTCCTGCAGATCGGCTTGAAGGGCTTCCTCGCCCGGCCCGGTCCGGGGGCAGGCTGCGGGAGTTGGATCTGCTCCGTTTCCTGTCCGCCGCGATGGTCCTGCTCTACCACGACGCGGGCGTCATCTACGGCCCATGGGTCCAGGGCGCCCGGAACGTGTTTCCCGAACTGGCACCAGTGGCGCGCTTCGGCCATCTCGGGGTGCTGCTCTTCTTCATGATCAGCGGCTTTGTCATCCTGATGAGCGGGTGGGGCCGCAAGGTGGGTGACTTCGCGGTCTCACGGGTGACCCGGTTGTTCCCCGCCTACTGGGCGAGCGTCGCGCTCGCGGTGGTGATGTTCTATACGGCGGGTACGTTCTATGCCAACGCCACCGGGCCGGAGACCGTGCTGCGGCGGTTGCTGCCCAATCTGACGATGCTCGAGGGCGGCGTCAACGCGTCCTACGTCGAGGGGCTCTACTGGACGCTGTGGATCGAGCTGCACTTCTACGTGATCATCGCGCTGCTCATCCGGTTCGGAGTGACCTACGGCCGGGCCATGAGCTTCATGGTGATCTGGCTGCTGACCGGTGTCTTCGCCCAGGAGACCAAGGTCCTGGCGCTCCAGGCGCTGGTGCTCTCGGGGGAGTCTCCGTACTTCATCGCCGGCATGGGGTTCTACCTCATGTACCGGTTCCGGCCGAACACCATGCTCTGGCTGGTCATCGGGGCCTGCTGGGCACTGTCGTGCTACTACAAGCTGCGGGATGCCGGCGGGGATGCCTGGCCGGGTGTCTATCAGTACGTGGTGCCGTCCGTCATCACCGCCTTCTATGTGGTCATGGCACTGGTCGCCACAGGCCGGCTCGGCTGGCTGAGGTGGCGGCGCCTGACGCTCCTGGGAGCCCTCACATACCCGCTCTACCTTGTCCACGAGACGGTCGCGCGCCCGATCGTGAAGTACCTGTATCCGAGGTTCGACCGCTGGGCCGTACTGGCGTTGTGCGCCGCCGTCGCGCTCCTCACCGCGTACATCATCAATCTGCTCGTGGAACGGCCGGGCGGGACGTGGCTGCGCCGCACGCTCAAGGCCTCGCTCGCCGAGATCCGCAGTGGAGACACCCCAGAGCCGTCAGAAAGCGGTCCTGCCGGCTAGCTGGATGGGCGCTGCGCGCGGCATGAGGTCAACCGAGTCGATCTCCGCGTTGCACAGATCATGGGCGAGCCGCACCGTGTTGCGCCCGGCGTTCAGGGGGACCTCGGCCGCCGTGATCGTCCAACGGTCGAAACCCAGATTGGGGTAGTGCAACTCACCCGTCCGCTGCCCATTGACGATGAGCCACTGGCTGCACGGCGTGACCATGCCGTTCGCGGCGCGCACGTACAGCTGGTACGGGCCGCTGGTCGCGACCGTGGGGTGAAACTCCAGATAGCTGCCGGGGGAGATCAGGAAGCCGACCTTCCCGCTGCCGGAAGCGGTGGCCGACGCCATCCGCCGGCCTTTGACGACGACGGTGGACTGCGGGTCCTCGGCCTCCCAGCGGGTCGTCGGAACACCACGCAACGCGGCATACCACTGGGCGGCCATCTTCGAATAGCCGCTGGCGCTGGGATGGATGAGGTCAGGTGACAGGTCGTGCCTGGTCAGCGCGGCGTGCATGTCCACCAGCTGGACCCGGGCGCCCGCGGCGGCCCTGCTCTGCACGATCTGGGCGATCTCCGTGTTGAGGCTCTGGACCTGCGACTCCTGCTGCGGGTCACCGAGCGGGATGAGGGTCGCTACGAAGACCTCGGCGCGCGGCAGTGTGGCGGTGATGTGGCTGAGCAGCGCGGAGAACCGTGCCGCGGCGGCCGGTCTCTTGTGGTGCAGTACGTCGTTGGTACCGATGTGCAGCAGCACCACGTCCGGTCGATAGGTGCTCAGCCAGCCCTGCACCAGAGCGTCGATCTGACCGATCTCGAAGGAGCCGTGCCCTTCGTGGCTCTTGGAGCCGAGCCGTGCGGGCCCGCTGAACTGGGACCCGACCATGTCCGCCCGGAAGCCGTCGGCGGCGATCATCTGCCACAGGTCGGTGCGGTAGCCACCGGAGACGTTGAGACCAAAGGTGATGGAGTCTCCCAGCGGCATGATTCGCAGTGGTGATGTCGGCGCCAGAACCTGAGTCGTCTGAGCCCGTGGGGAGCGCGACGGGCTTGGGCGGGTGGATCCGCTGGCCTGGCTGCAGGCCGAAAGGAGCAGCAGTGCACTCAGCGCGGCCACCAACCGCCTGGTCGATCTCACGGCAGCGTTCGGCGCCAGAGCGTCGGCTGCTCACCCTTGTAGCTCTCGGTGAGGCCGACGGCGAGGAGGCTGCTGCCGAAGGGCGCCATACCGTTGATCCACTGGTCGCCCGGGCCGGACAGCCCGGTTCCCTTCGGACGTTCGAGCCGCCAGGAGCGACCGTCGTGCGAGGTCCAGAGGACTACGTCCGAATCCGTCTGCCAGTCCCGTCGATCCGGACCGGCCAGGACGAAGCCCTGCGGTGTCGCGGTCGCGGCGGTCACCAGCACGTAGCGCGGCCGTGGCCCCGTGTCCGGTAGCGGCGCCTCCTGCCAGGTCTTGCCACCGTCGGCCGAGACGAACGCGAAGGCGCGCTGCCCGGACCAGGTGGTGGAAGCCGTGCCCGCGGCCACGAGAGTGTCGCCCCGGGACACCACCCGGTCGAGCCAGGCTTCGGCGGTGCCCTGCGGCAGAGGCAGTTGCTGGAGTGTCCACTTTCGGCCGTCGGCCGACATCCAGACGGCCGGGCGGCGCCGGAAGACGCTCACTGCCGGATCCTCGAGGGCCCCCGCCGCGACGTAGCCGAACGTTCCGGATGTGACGCCACGCATCCACTGCTTCGCTTCGGGCTTGCCCGCGAGCTGGCCGCTGCCCTGCTGCCAGGACTTCAGGTCCGTCGATTGCCAGGTCGCGGCGGACGGGCCGCTCTGGCCGGCGATCACATATCCGGACGGACCTGAGGTAACCGAGAACGCCGCGGCGGGATCGCCGTTGGCAGGGACGAAGGGCGAGATGTCGCCGGTCGACTGCCAGGCCATACCGTCGGAGGACGTGACGATCAGTGGTCTGCCCGGTGATACTCCGTCCCAGCCGACCGCCACCCATCCAGCCGTGCCGCCTGCCGCCGACAGCAGGCGCTGGTGCGCGGGGTGCGTGGAGGCGCCGCCGCCGACCGTGCCGCGAGTCCACTGCATGCCGTCGGAAGAGGCCCAGACGGCCCCTGCCCCGTCGGCGCTGCCCACCGCGATGACATGATCGCCGTACGCGGCGAGGTCGGACACCGCCTGATCCCGGAGGGCCGCACCGGGAATCGCTCGCAGATCGACCGGGATCGGCTGTCCATGTGGATCGCGGACTTCCAGTACGGCGTCGGCATCCGGACCCGTGTTGTCCCGACCGGTGCTGATCGTGGCGTCCCCTGTGACCGACAGCCCAGTGAGGTCACGGCCTGAGGGCGTACTCACACTGCCGGCGGCCTGCCAGGCCTGCCCATCGGGACTGCGAGCCAGCAGCATCTTGTCGCCTGCCGAGACAACCGCCGCCACACCCTGCGTGGACCCTTGGAGGCGACGCATCACCTGCATACCCGGCAGATCGATCTCCCCGATCTGGGCCCACCCCAGGCCGTCCGCAGAACCCAGCACCATCCCGTACAGCTCGACTTTGTTGTTCTTGAAGCGACCCGCGTTGCGCGCGATCAGGAACCCCGCAGGGGTCGCGGTGATGCACATGCCCGTGGCTGCGGTGCCGGAGGGGCGGGGGACATCGACCTTCGCCCAGGTGCGGCCGTCGTCAGCCGATCGCCATACGCCGTCGGCATCAATCCTGCTGCCGGTGGCGGACCAGCCGTAGGTGATGAGCGTGTTGCCGCGAGCGGCCACGTCGACGAGCGACAACCGCGGTGTGTGCAGGGACATGTTCAACGCGTCGGCGCCGATCCGTTCCCAGTGCCTGCCATCGGGCGAGAGCCAGACGACGGGGGCCGCATCGGTGAGGTCCCCCTTCGCGGAGGTGTCTCCGACCGCGACAAAACCGGAGCCGGTCGCTGCCAGCCTGGCGATCCGGTCATGCGGGCCGAACGCCGAGCCGGTCAAGGGCGGCTGGCGGATCCAGCTACTGCCGTCGGTGCTGGTCCATGCCACGGTGCCGCCACCGGACGACCCGAGTGCCGCCCACCCGCCACTGCCTCCTGCGATCACATGGGGGGTGTCTCCGTAGGGAGGCTCGCCGCCCGCGGGAGTGCGCACACTCGCCAGCCTGAACGAGCGCCCGCCATTGGTCGAGACCAGGAACTCTGCTCGATAGTTGAGCGTCCCGAACTCGCCGCCGGCTGCCACCACAGTCGACCCCGAGGACGCGATGCTGCTCAGCTCCTGGTCTCTGCCGTCGTGGGCGGCGGCAGGGTCGAGACCGAAGATGTTCCCGGCGAGCAGCGCAGGAGGACCTGACGCCGACGGAGGATCCTTCTTACCGGCGGACAGGACCGCGAAACCGCCCACGACCAATGCGACGAGGGCAACACCTGCGCCACACGCCATGAGGATCCGGGGCCGCATGCTGCGCCTGGGCTCCAGCGGGCCCGACACCTGGCGCGCGAGCGGCGGCAACGTCTCGCTCTCCGGCGGCGGACCGAAGTGCCGAGCCGACTCCACGTCATGAGCCGGGGGGAGCGGTACGGGGGCGTACGGGGGGAGATCGACCACTGTCGCGTCCGGCGGGTACGAGGTGAAGTCGATCCTGGTCACATCGGACGCGTACGGCGGCGGCTCGCTCACCGGCGGCCCGCTCACAGGCGGGCGCGATGGCGGGGCGACGAAGCCGAACGGGTCGGCCGTCGCCGGTTGCTGGCCCCAGCCCGGTGGCGGTGGCGCCGGTGACTCTGGAGAGGCCGGACCGTCCTCCCCATCAGGAGTCGTGTATCCGGCCACCCTCGTCCTCTTCCCCGTGCCTGGGCCGCAGGCGTAGCCCGCCTCCCCGGAGGTCGTTCGTCCGACACAAAGAACCGCAAAGAGATCGTATCGGTACGGAAACGCGTCTCGCTTTCCTTCGGCTAGACCCCGGGGCTCGCATGATCACGGAAACATTGTGTTGTGTACGCACCGATTGTTTCCGTGATCACGAGCGCAGGAGGTGCATGAGGTCGCGGTAGCGGTGCCAGCCGTCCTGGTCGTGCCCGTCGCCCAGTGCGTACCACCAGGCGCCGTCGAGCTGCTCTGCCGGGACGTCGGGCAGGACGACAAGGCCGCCCAGGTCCGGGGTGACGGCGAGGCCGATGGGGGCGGGCGCCCCGATCCAGCAGGGTTCGGTGGTGAGGTCCGCGCGGCCCGGTCCGAGCTGGGCGAACACCGAGGTCGCCGCATACTCGCCGGTCAGTTCCCCGGCCAGTGCCGGCAGCGCGGCGACCTGCGGCTCCACGCCTTGTGGGTTGCCGATGACGATGGTGGCAGCCTCGGCGATGCCGCCGTCCATGGCGGGTGAGACCCGGAGGGTGCCTGCGGCGGTACGGCCCGTACCCCCGCCGATGAAGGCCAGCGTCGCGGGGGACGTGAGGTCGGCGCGGTCCCAGGGGCGGGCGAGCGGCTCCGCGGGGCCCCAGCCTGCGGGCGGCTGTCCGGTGAGGACGCTAAGGACCCGCTCGACCGCACCACCGAGCCGTACTCCCGGAAGGTGGCGGGCGCGCAGCGAGATGGTGAGCTGGGTGCCGATCGGGCCGATGGGCAGGCCGGCGTACGGCGGGGCGTAGTCGCCCGCCGCTCCCACCGGGGTGAAGGCGGCGCCGGTCCAGCGCAGCGGC
>JAOPYM010000307.1 GCA_025964615.1 Actinomycetes bacterium | reverse complement strand
GGTTCCTCGCCGAACGGGGCTTCGAGGCCGCGCACGCGGAGCAGTTCGGGATCGGCTACGCGCCCAACGAGTGGGAGGCGCTCGTCGGGCACCTGCGCGCGCGCGGCTTCACCGACAACGAACTGATCACCGGAGGGCTGGCCAGTGAGGGCCGCCGCGGGCCGAGGGACCGGTTCCGGGGGCGGCTGATCTGGCCGATCAGGGACCTGACCGGAGACGTGGTCGGATTCGGTGCCCGCAGGCTCCACGACTCCGACGACGGGCCCAAGTACCTCAACACCCCCGAGTCGCCGCTGTTCCACAAGGGCTCGCTGCTGTACGGCGCGGATCTGGCCAGGAAGGAGATCGTCAAGCGCAGGCAGCCCGTGATCGACGAGGGTTACACCGACGGGAAGGCCAGCCACCTGTCCGGGGTGACGACCGCGATCGCCACGTCCGGGACCTCGTTCGGCGAGGACCACATCAAGATCCTGCGCCGGCTGCTGATGGACCAGGACGAGTTCCGCGGCGAGGTGATCTTCACCTTCGACGGTGACGCGGCCGGGCAGAAGGCGGCGCTGCGGGCGTTCGAGGGGGAGCAGCGCTTCGCCTCGCAGACATTCGTGGCCGTACAGGCCGACGGGCTCGACCCGTGTGACCTCCGGCTCAAGCAGGGCGACGCGGCGGTGCGCGATCTGGTGGCCTCCCGCGTCCCGCTGTTCGAGTTCGCCATCCGCAACGCCATCGAGCGGCACAACCTGGAGACGGTGGAGGGACGGCTCGCCGCCATCGACGCGGCCGCGCCGATCGTCGCGGGCATCAAGGACCGGGGCCAGCGGCACGGGTACGCCGTCAGCCTGGACAAGTGGACAGGCTTCCTCGACGAGGCCTTCGTGGTCCGCCGGGTGAGCGAGCACACCCGCAGCCGGATCAAGGGCGGCCCGGAGGTCACGCAGCAGCAGCCACGGCCCTCGTACGACCCGAACGACCCCGGGATCCAGGTCGAGTGGGAGACGCTGAAGCTCGCCGTGCAGCGTCCGGCGCTGCTCGGCCCGGTCTTCGACGGGCTCCCCGCCGGGTGCTTCACCGTGCCTCCCCATCTGGCCGTACGGGAGGTCATCGCGGGCGTCGGCGGGGTCGTCTCAGCGGTGGACGGCATCGAATGGGCGGCTCGGCTGCGGGAGGCCGCGCCGAATGACCAGGTCAGAGGGCTGATCACCCGCCTCGGTGTGGAAGCGCCACGGGTCGGCGGGAATTCGGACGACCGTTATGCCAGTGCATTGCTTGCCCGTATTCAAGAACGCCAGATCACCAGGGAGATCGCTCAGCTGAAGTCCAAACTCGGACGGCTGAATCCGGTCGATCATCAGGAGGAGTACAACCGCCTCTTCGGCGACCTTATAGCCCTTGAACAGCGGGGACGTGTGTTGCGGGACCGTGCCAGCGGGTCGGGATAGTACTCGATCCAAGAAAATGGGCCCTGTGATCTAGCCGTTCATTGACGCACACTGTCACAGTGAGCCTTTCGGTGATGCCCAGTGAGGCGCCATCGGTTGAGCAGGTGGTGGATTTCGTCGCACGTGGCAGTGGACGCGACGGCGTGACCGTCGATGACGTCGCTGCTGCGATCGACCGCTCGGACTTGCCGGCCGACACGTTGGACAGTGTTGTCCGGATGCTCGCGGAGCAGGGGGTAGAGGTTCTCGAGTCTCAGCCTGAGACAGAGGAGCTCACGCGGGCGGATGAGGGAGACCTCAGCAAGCGGGCGCCGACCAGCGACCTGGTCCGGATCTATCTGCGAGAGATCGGTCGCGTGCCGCTCCTAACGGCAGAAGATGAGGTAGAACTCGCGAAATCAATCGAGGCGGGTCTGTTCGCCCAGGAGAAGCTGGCCCGTGCGGCCATCTTGTCACGGGCACAACGGCTCGACCTCGAACTGCTGGCCCGGCACGGGGGGCGAGCCAAGCAACGTCTGATCGAGGCCAATCTGCGTCTGGTGGTGTCCATCGCCAAACGCTACGTCGGCCGGGGAATGCTGTTCCTGGACCTGATCCAGGAGGGCAATCTCGGTCTCATCCGGGCGGTCGAGAAGTTCGACTACGCCAAGGGATACAAGTTCTCCACCTACGCCACCTGGTGGATCCGGCAGGCGATCACGCGGGCGATCGCCGACCAGGCACGGACCATCCGGATCCCGGTGCACATGGTGGAGACCATCAACAAGCTGGTCCGGGTGCAGCGGCAGATGCACCAGGACCTCGGCAGGGAACCACTCCCCGAGGAGATCGGCGCGGAGATGGGACTGCCGCCCGAACGGGTGGTGGAGATCCAGCGGATCGCCCAGGAACCGGTCTCCCTGCAGTCGCCCATCGGTGAGGAGGACTCCGATCTGGGCGACTTCATCGAGGACGCGGACGCGGTCGTGCCGATCGAGGCGGCGGCGTTCATCCTGCTCCAGGACCAGCTGGAGGACATCCTCGGCACCCTGTCGGATCGGGAACAGCGCATCATCCAGTTGCGCTTCGGCCTGAGCGACGGTCATCCCCGGACGCTTGAGGAGGTCGGCCGGGAGTTCGGTGTGACGAGGGAGCGGATCCGCCAGATCGAGTCCAAGACCCTGGCCAAACTGCGGCACCCGTCGCGCGCGCAGATCCTGCGCGAGTACCTCGATTGACCGTGCGCTCCTGGCCTGGGCACACCCCCAGGCCAGGAGCGGATGGTCTGATGGGGAGCGATGCGGGATGCCCAGGTGTGTCCGAGGAAGAGGCTATAAAGGCGCAACCTCCTAGGTTAGCATCACGGGGTGCGGACATTCGGATGGTCCCTGGCGGTCACAGCCCTGGGTCTGTTCGTCGCGCTGATCCTGGGCGGTCCCGCCGCCGTGGTCACCATCGCGATCCTCGCGGTCCTGGAGATCTCCCTGTCGTTCGACAACGCCGTCGTCAATGCCACGGTGCTCGGCCGGATGACCGCACGCTGGCAGCGCGTCTTCCTGACCGTGGGCATCGCGATCGCAGTCTTCGGCATGCGTCTCGTGGTGCCGCTGCTGATCGTCGCCGTCACCGCCCGGCTCAGCCCGGTCGCGGTCGTGGACCTGGCCGCGCGCCACGGTGACCTGTACGGCCAGAAGCTGGAGGCCGCCCAGCCGCTGATCGCGGCCTTCGGCGGGATGTTCCTGCTGCTGCTGTTCCTCAACTTCATCTTCAGCGAGCACGACGAGGTCTGGCTCGGCAGCCTTGAGCGGATGCTCAGGGCGATCGGCCGGTTCCAGCACGTCCCGCTGATCGTGGCCTGCGTGACGGTCGCGATGATCGGCCTCTACCTCACGGGTGAGGCCGAGGTGGAGGCCGGCCTGCTCGGCATCGTCGCGTACCTGCTGGTCAACGGCCTGGGCGAGTACTTCTGCGACCGCGACCCGAGCCTGCGGCTCTGCGAACCCGGCGGGGACCGGCCGCAGGTCTCCGGCCGGGCGGCGTTCTTCCTGTTCCTCTACCTCGAGGTCCTTGACGCGTCCTTCTCCTTCGACGGCGTGATCGGCGCGTTCGCGATCAGCAGCAACCTGCTCGTCATCGCGGCGGGCCTGGGCATCGGCGCGATGTTCATCCGGTCGCTGACCGTGTACCTGGTACGCAAGAACACTCTCGCCGAGTACGTCTACCTGGAGCACGGAGCGCACTGGGCGATCGGCGCGCTCGCGGTGACGATGCTGGTCAGCGTGACAAGCCCGGTCCCCGAGGAGATCAGCGGGGGAGTCGGCCTGGTCTTCATCGGGGCCGCCCTGCTCTCCTCGATCGTCCGCAACCGCCGGTTTCGCCTCGAGCCAGGCTGAGATCCACCGTCGTTAATCCATTCGACATAGAGGGTGGTAAGAACACGACCGAAGAGTCACTCTAGGGTGATGAGCCCCCGTTTGACTGGCGACGAGTCGGCTCTGTGGCAGGCCGCGGCCCGGGTACTCGACGCGAACTGGACCGGATCCGCCACGGTCCCCTCGCCCGGCCTCTACCCGCACCAATGGAGCTGGGACTCCGCGTTCGTGTGCATGGGGCTGGCCCGGCACCGCTGGGACCGCGCCGAACGCGAACTGCTCTCGCTGTTTCGGGGCCAGTGGTCCAGCGGACTGCTCCCGCACATTGTGTTCAGCTCCTCGGTCGCACGGCATGCCTACTTTCCGGGACCGGAGCTGTGGCGCAGCAGCCGGGCGCCGCAGGCCCCCCACGACGTGGACACCTCGGGGCTCGGGCAGCCACCGATGCACGCGATGGCCGCCCTGCACCTGCACAGGTGCGCCGACGACCTGGTGCGCAGCCGGGCGTTCCTGGCCCGGATCTACCCGATGCTGGTCGCCCAGCACCGCTACCTGGCGCGGGCCAGGGATCTCGGTGGCACGGGCCTGGTGGCGATCTGCCATCCCTGGGAGTCCGGCCAGGACAACAGCCCGGCCTGGGATCGCCCGCTGGCCTCGCTGCAACTGCCGCCCACCGCGTACGCGCCGCGTCAGACCCCGCACAACCTGCCGACCGGCGCGGACTACGACCGGTACGTCTGGCTGGTGACGACTCTGCGGGATGCGGGTTACGCCGAGGGGCACCTGCGTGACGTGCACCCGTTCGCGGTGGAGGATCCGCTGGTCAACGCCACCTACCTGGCCTCCACCCACGCCCTCGCCGAACTGGCCGTGATCGTCGGGGCCGATCCGGTGCCGCACAGGGAGGCCGCCCAGCGCATCCACGAGGCGCTGATCGACCGGCTGTGGGACCCGGGCGCCTGCTGTTTCCGGGCGTACGATCTGCGCGCCGAGCGGCTGATCCCGGTGGCCACCTCGTCCGGATTCGGCCCGCTGCTCGACCCTGAGCTGCCCGCACCGCTGCTGCGCGGGATGGTCGACCTGCTCCTTTCGGCGCGGTTCGCAGGCGCGGCCGGGTATCCGGTGCCGAGCTGCGACATCCAGGCGGCCGCCTTCGACCGGGCCGCCTACTGGCGCGGTCCCACCTGGATCAACATCAACTGGCTGCTCTGGCAGGGTGCCTCCGCGCACGGGCTGCCGGTGATCGCCGATCTGATGTACGGCTCGACGATGCGGCTGGTCCGCCAGTCGGGCTTCCGGGAGTTCTTCGACCCCTTTGACGGCACCGGCCGGGGCAGCCACGACTTCAGCTGGTCGGCCGCCCTGGTCCTCGACCTGCTCGCCGCCCGCCGGGCGCCCCAGGCGGCGTGATCTGTAGTTTGGTGCGCATGAGGCCTCGGTGGATCAACCGCCTTCCCGGCGAAGTACGCGACTCGCTGTCCCTGGAGCGCGGCGAGCACGTTCTCGCGCACGCCGTCACCCGCGACGGCTCGTACGCCGTGGCGACCGGCGTGGCGCTGCACCTGCCAGGGCCCAAGCGGGTGCCGTGGGAGCGGATCGAGCACGCGCAGTGGGAGAACGGCTGGCTGCATGTCCGTGAGGTCGGCGGCTCGGCCGAGCACCACCTACGGCTCGCCGAGCCGGGCGCGCTGCCCGGGATCGTTCAGGAACGCGTCACCGCCACCATCGTGTTCAGCCACCACGACACGCTCCCGGGCGGTGGCGGAGTCCGGATCGTGGGCCGCCGTAGCACGTCCGGGAGTGAGCTTCGCTGGGCGTTCGTGTTCGACGCCGGCCTCGACCCCGCCGACCCGGGCCTGCTGGCCCAGGCCGAACAGGTCCTGGAGAACCTCCGCCGCCAGACCGGTCTCTGAAGCTCAGTGGTGTGCGGGAGCCTTCGGGACCGGGGCGTAGGCCGGTGGCGTCTCGTCCTCGTCCTCGTCCTCGGCGGTGGCGCGGCGCTCGGCGAGCTTCGCGCTCACCTTGTCCTTGCAGGTGACGGTGAACTCGCCCGCCTTGTCCTTGGCGGTGACCACCAGCTCCCCGGCCTGGATGCGGAAACTGACGGCCGCCTGCTGGACCTTCGGATGCTCGATGACCCGCTGCGCCGTCTTCTTCAGGTCTTCGTAGCGTTCCCGCCCGGCCCTGGTGCCCAGCACGTAACCGACGACTGCCCCGGCGATGAACGCCGCCTTGTACCTCATGTGATCCCCCTAAATCGCTCTACCGGGCCCTCATACCCAGCAACGGCCAGGCCAGTCGGGCCGGGGCGCGAACACCCTCCCGGGTGCGCTAATCTAGACGCGCTGGCGTGGGTCACGGCCTCACCGGCATCCGCAATCCCGCGTAGCTCAATTGGCAGAGCAGCCGGCTGTTAACCGGCAGGTTAGTGGTTCGAGTCCACTCGCGGGAGCCAGAGTAAAGCGCCCAAGCCATTGGCCTGGGCGCTTTTTTGGTATGCCGCCGACCTGCGGTCGGGTGCTCAGGCCGTCTCGCGCAGGCGGTGGGCGGTGGTGGCCAGCAGCAGCGAGGCGTGCACGTCCGGGTCGGTGACGGTGTAGCCGAGCAGGGTCTCGATCCGCTGCAGCCGCTGGTAGAAGGACTGCCTGCCCAGGTGCAGGGCGGCGGCCGTCCGGGTGGCGCTGCAGCCGTGCAGCAGGAAGACCTCCAGCGTGCGGACCAGGTCGCTGCGGTGCGCCGAGTCCCAGGCGACGAGCGGGTTGATCGTACGGCGGACCAGGCGGTGCAGGTGGGCGGTGTCGCCGTGCCGGGTCAGCTCCAGGTCGAGAGCCAGTGTGCGGGCGCTGCCGAGGGTGGCCGAGGGGCGCAGCGACAGGGCCGCACGTGCGTCGCGCAGGGACGCCCCGAGATCGCCGAGCACGGTGGCGGCGTGCCCGACCGCGACCCGTACCTGCGTCCCGCCGAGCCTGCGCTGCGCCTCCGCCACCGCTTGGTGCACCGCGCCGACGGCGTCCACCACACCACGCGGTACGGCCAGTACCCCCAGAACCAGGCCGCCGACCCGGCCGCGGAGCACCGGGGTGCGCAGGACGAGCGCCGCATGGTCGAGTACGGCCAGTGCCGCCGGCTCGTCGGCCGCCGCGGCCACGCCCACCAGGCGCTGTCCGGTACCGGGGTGGAAACCGGCCATCTTGGCCCGTACCACACCCTGCGAAAGGGTGCCCTCCACCAGGTCGCTGAGCAGGGCGGACGCCTCCCGGTCGCGTTCGCTGGGCGGACCGCCGACCCGCAACATCGCCAGCGCCTGCTCGGAGTGGAACACGATGTGGGTGTTGGCGACCTCGGTGATCCGGATGAACGGGACCACCGCGCGCAGCAGGATGAACGGCAGGTCCTGGCGCCGCGCCTCGTCGGCGAGCTCGCGGGGGACCTCGGGGAAGGTCCGGCCGAGCTCGAGCGCCACGCCCGTCACACCCGCGGCGGCGATCTCCCGCACATAGTGCCGGCGGGCACCCGCGTCCGTCCCAGCCAGCCCGAGCCCGGTGGTCAGCAGCAGCTCGCCGCCGGCCAGCAGCGGGCCGATCTCATAGATCTCACTGGAGTGCACCCAGCGGACGACCCGGTCGAGCATCGCCTCCCCGGCGATCACTTCGGGGTCCGCGTCCCGCAGCACGTCGAACGCCAGGAGTTCGCGCAGTGTCAACGGCATGGACCACCTCCGTACGAATTGTTCTGGTTCGAGGCCAATAGTACGGACGTTCTGTACGTTCTCGACAGCCCGTAAGCGGGGCATAGTTACGGGCGTGACCAGCGAGATCATGAGCATGCTCGGGGTGGCCCTGGAAGAGGCCAGGGCAGGGCTGGCCGAGGGCGGGATCCCGATCGGGGCAGCCCTCTTCGGCGCGGACGGGGGACTGCTCGGCCGGGGCCACAACCGCCGCGTACAGGACGCCGACCCGTCCGTGCACGGGGAGACCGCCGCGTTCCGCGCAGCCGGACGGCAGCGGAGCTACCGGGGTACGACCATGGCGACCACGCTGTCACCGTGCTGGTTCTGTAGCGGCCTGATCCGCCAGTTCGGCATCACCAACCTGATCGTCGGTGAGGCCGTCACCTTCCAGGGACAGCACGAGTGGCTGGCCCGGCACGGTGTCCGGGTGACGCTCCTGGACGACCCCGAGTGCGTCGGCCTGATGACCGACTTCATCAAGAGTCGGCCCGAGCTGTGGTTCGAAGACATAGGAGCGTCGTGAGCGCCGTACCCGTCATCGATCTGACTCCCTGGTTCCACGGGTCCGCGGAGGACCGCGAGAGCGTCGCCGCGCAAGTCGACAAGGCGCTGCGGGAGATCGGCTTCCTGCTGATCACCGGCCACGGGGTGCCCGTCGGCCTGCGCGACCAGGTCCGTACCTCCATCAAGCGGTTCTTCGCGCTGCCCGCCGAGACCAAGCAGCCGTACGCCGTCACCGTCGGCGGGCGCGGCTGGCTGCCGCCGGGTGTCGAGGCCAACGGTTACGCGGAGGGCACCGAGACCCCGCCGGACCTCAAGGAGACCTTCGCGGTCGGCGCGGACCAGCCCACCGGCGACGCCAAGACCGACGCGGACTGGTTCCTCACCAACGTCTACCCGGCGGAGGTCCCCGAGCTGGAAGAGCTGGTCACCGACTATCTGCGGCGGATGCGCGAGCTGGCCGACGAGCTCCTGGTGCTCTGCGCCGCCGCGCTCGGCCTGCCGGCGGACTTCTTCACCGCGCACACCGGCCACCCGTCGTACACGATGAACATCAACTGGTACCCGCCGCTGTCCCAGCTCGGCGAGCCCGAACCCGGCCAGTTCCGGATCGGCCCGCACACCGACTTCGGCACCGTCACCATCCTCGACCGCCAGGACGGGGTGGGCGGCCTGCAGGTCTTCAGCGACGACGGCGGGTGGGTGAACGCGCCCTACGTCGAGGACTCCTTCACCATCAACATCGGGGATCTGCTCGCCCGCTGGACCGGCGACCGGTGGAAGTCCAACCGGCACCGGGTACTGCCGCCCGACGCCGGAGCGCCGGACGAGGAACTGGTCTCGCTCATCTACTTCTACGAACTCGACCCCGGCACCCGGGTCGAGTCTCTGGGCGCACCGATCGGCACCGTCGCCTACGAGCCCGTACGCGCCGCCGACTACCTGCTCGACAAGCTCAGCGCCATCACCATGACCCCCTGACAGACCCCCTGAAAGGCACCCACATGACAGCTCCCCCCGCTGTTGAAGTACGAGAAGGCACCTACGGCGAGCGGCTCGGCGTCGTCGAACCCGGCGGGGTGGAGTTCATCCCGCTGTCGGAGCGGCACGGCACACCGTTGCAGCAGCTGTGGACCTGGACGTCCCCCAACCTGGAATTCGCGACGATCTTCGTCGGGGTGCTGGCCGTCGCGGTCTTCGGCCTCAGCCTCTGGCAGGCTGCCCTGGCGATCGTGCTCGGCAGCGGGCTCGGCGCGGCCGCGCAGGGCTTCCTGTCGGCGCGCGGGCCCTCGCACGGGGTGCCGCAGATGGTGCTGAGCCGGCTGTCCTTCGGCTACTGGGGCAACGTGCTGCCGGCCGGGCTCAACGCCCTGACCGCCGGGATCGGCTGGTTCGCGGTCAACAGCGTCAGCGGCGCGCTGGCCCTGAACTCGCTGACCCACCTGTCCAAGCCGCTCTGCCTGGTCATCGTCGTGGTGATCATGGTCCTGGTCGGGTTCTTCGGGCACAACCTGGTGCAGGCCTTCGAGAAGTACGCCTTCCCGGTGCTGGCGGTGATCTTCGCGATCGCCTCGGTGATCATACTGTCGAAGGCGCACTTCGGCGCGGCCGGTTCCGGCGGTGGCATCGGCGGGTTCCTGCTGACGGTCGGCGCGACCTTCGGGTACGCGTCGGGGTGGAACCCCTATGCGGCCGACTACACCCGTTACCTCCCGGCGGACGTCTCCAAGAAGGCGGTCGGGATCTGGGCCGGGCTCGGCGTCTTCGTGTCCTGCGTGGTGCTGGAGTTCGTCGGCGCCGCCTCCGTCACCATCGGCGGGGACGCGCTGGGCCAGCCGACCGGTGCCTTCACCGGGCACCTGCCGAGCCTGGTCGCCAAGCTGACGCTGCTGGCCATCGCACTGGGCGCCATCTCGGCCAACGCGCTGAACGTCTACTCCGGGGCGATGTCGTTCGTCGCGGTGGGGATCCGGCTGCCGCTGGCCCTGCGCAGGGCGATAGTCGCGGTGGTCTTCGGCGCGATCGGGTTCGTCGTGGCGCTGACCGGCCTGCACGACGCCGGTGCGAAGTACGAGAACTTCCTGCTGGTCATCGCGTACTGGATCGGCCCGTGGCTGGCCATCGTGCTCATCGACCAGTACCTGCGGCGCGGTACGGACCCAGAGACGCTCGAGGCGCTGGTGTTCGACCGTTCGTACCGGCACTGGGCGGGCCCGATCGCGATGGTGACCGGGATGGTGGTGTCCATCTGGCTGTTCTCCAACCAGACGGAGTACACCGGCCTGGTTCCGCAGCACGTCAAGCAGGTCGGCGACATCGCCTTCGAGGTCGGCTTCGCCATCACCGCCGCCGTCTACCTGGCGCTGAAGCCGCTCCGCCGCTGACTCTTGCGGCGCTCCCGGCGTCTCTTTTCACCGGGAGCGCCGTTCGTCAGTGGTCTGCGAGTTTGAGAAGTTCCTCGAAGCCGTTGCGGATGCCGTCGGTGAGCACGTCGATGTCGGGTATGGCGTCGAAGTCGGCGCTGATCCCGAAGTTGAGCGACCCGAGGTAGGAGAAGATCGCGATGCCCACCCGGATCCCGCCGGTCAGCGGCACGTACGGATGCAGCCCGACGATCTGCCGTCCCAGCATGTAGAGCGGGAAGTTCGGTCCCGGGATGTTGGTCGTCACGGTCTGCACGATGGGGTTGCGCAGCCGCACCGGGGTACGGGCGCCGAGCGCCAGCAGGGCGGGGGCGACCGCCATGTCGGTCAGCCTGGTGAGACCCTTGCCGCCGGCCGCCTGGTTGCTCCGCTTCAGGTCGTCCATCTGCTCGCGGATGATCTCAAGGCGGCGGAGCGGATCGGGCTCCCCGCAGGGCAGGTTCACCAGCACCGCCGACACGCGGTTGTTGAGCTCGCCCTTCTCGTCGGTGGAGCGCACCGACACGGGGACCACCGAGCGGACGATCGTGTCCGTGGCCAGCGAACCCCGAGCCTCCAGCTGGTCCCGGAAGCCGCGGGTCACCCCGGCCAGTACGACGTCGTTGACGGTGCCGCCGAACGCGTTCCTGATCGTCTTCACGTCCTTGAAGGAGGCGGTGACCCAGGACCAGCGCCGGTGCGGCCCGATCGGGCCGTTGAGGGTCTGCTCGGACGGGCTGAGCAGCCGGCCGATTGTACGGGCCATACCGGCCGCGAAGCCCCCCGCCTCCAGGCTCCTGCCCGCGTTACGGGCCAGCCAGAGCAGGTCCCCGCCGAGCTTCAGCGGCTGCGCCGTGTTGCGCGCGACCGCGTCGGCGATCAGCGCAAGCCCGGACGGTTCCGGCTCGGGCTCCCAGGGCTCCGGCTCGGGCAGCGGCTTCAAATCCGGCTCCAGCTCGAACAGCACCGTCATCAGGTCCATCCCGGCGACCCCGTCGACCATGCAGTGATGGACCTTGCCGATGATCGCCCAGCGCCCCTCGTCCAGCCCCTCGACCAGCCAGATCTCCCAGAGCGGCTTGTCCCGGTCGAGGCGCTGGGCGAGCACCCTGCCCGCCAGGTTGCGCAGCTGCTCGTCGCTGCCAGGCCCGGGTACGGCCGTGTGCCGGACGTGGTAGAGGATCTGGAAGTGCGGGTCGTCGGTCCAGACGGGAGGGCCCAGATGCAGCGGTACGGAACGGACCCGCTGCCGGTACTTGGGCACCTGCGGGAGTTTCGACACGATCGTCCGGACCAGATCCCCATAGGAGGGCGCCGGTCCCTCCATGACGATCACCGATCCGACGTGCAGTGGGGTGTTCTCGTCCTCCAGCAGGTAGAAGCTCGCGTCCAGTCCGGACATCCGGTGCACCACGGATCACCATCTCTCCGCCGCCCGGATCGGCGGTCTTGTGCGGGCGGCGTACTCATGGCTAGCACAGATAGAGCTGCTTGAGCCCTGTTGCCCGCGTGGTCATTTGCACTGTGGCTCATCCGGTCGACGCCCGGCCGGTTACGGTGCACTCCACGCGTGTGCCTCGGACGGGCCCCTGTGCGAAATAAGCCCAGCTCAGAGCCCTTTTCTTCTTCCAGCCCAACCCATTATTAGATAGTATATTCGAAGAAGTTGGGTGGGACCGACCCGGGGTGATACGGTCTCGATCTGCGTGTGACGACACGGCGCCGATGGTGCCGGTGTCGTCGGCGGGAACCCCGACACCCGCCGAAGGCAGCGCACTCTCGGAACGTCAACCCCTTCCCCCAACGCTCAGTCACCCTGAATGGCTACTCCGGCCACCACGTAAGTGCCGTCCCGCGCGCTCGGAACGTCTACTTACGCGGTGGACCTCGTACAACCCCGGATGCTTGATCCCACTGCCTGCGTAAGCATGAGGCATGCTCGATGGTCAGGGCGTGGGCTTCATGAGGACCGGGTTGCGGTTTGGCATCCTCGGCGGCCTTGTAGTGTACGACGGCGACCGTCCGTTGCCTCTCGGCCCGTTCAAGCAGCGTGTTGTTCTTGCCATGCTGCTGTGTCGTCCGAACCAAGTGGTCTCGGTGGCCGCACTCACCGACGCCCTGTGGGACGACGATCCGCCGCGTACCGCTCACAAGAACCTGCAGGTCTATGTCTCCGCGTTGCGCAGAGCCCTCGGTTCAAGCCGCGACGGCCGCATCGCCCGGGTGGCGACGGGCTACCGGCTGGAGGTCGATCCAGACCAGCTGGACCTGCTGCGCTTCCACGATCTTGCTCGTGCCGGGCGCGAGGTCGTGCTCGGCGGGGATAACGTCGCGGCCGCACAGATCCTTGGTGAAGCTGTCCGCTTGTGGCGCGGCTCCGTCTTTCCGGATCTGACCGTCGTTCCAGCCCTGGCGGCCGAAGCGAAACGGCTCGACGAAGGCTTCCTCGATGTCTACGAGAGCTGGGCGGAGGCGATGGTCGAAGTCGGCCGCCACGCCGAGCTCCTTGACAGTCTCATGGATGTGGCGCGACAGCACCCCTTCCGTGAACGGCTGCGCCATGCGCAGCTACTGACGCTTTACCGCGCTGGCCGCCAGAACGAAGCGCTCGCGCAATTCGACGGTCTACGCCAGGCGTTGGCGCGGGACCTGGGGCTCGCTCCCAGCCCGGTACTCACGCGGCTGTACAAACGGATCCTCGGCGCTCATGGCGATCTGGACGCGCCTGTCGCCGCCACGGTGCAGGTGACGCACCCAGGACTCGACCGCGAAATCGTTGACTTCACCGGCCGGGACGGTTACCTCGCCGAGCTGGTGGGTCTGCTCGGCACGGGGCGCGTGGTGGTGGTCAGCGGTGCGGTGGGGGTGGGGAAGACCACGCTGGCCGTCCACGCGGCGCACCGCTTCGCCGAACTGTACCCGGACGGCAGGACACTGATTCGGCTGAGGCGGCCCGACGGCACGTCGATCCGGGTCATCGACGAGCTCCGCAGTGTGCCCGATGGTCGCAGCCTGGTCGTCCTCGACGACGCCGGCAGCGAAGCTCAGATCCGCCCGCTGCTCGCGGCGATCCCGGAGCGCTGCGACGTCATGGTGACCAGCCGACGCCATCTGGCCGGGCTGGAAGGCGCCTGTCACATCGGGCTGGAGCCGATGCCAGAGTCCGAAGCCCTCATGTTGCTGGGCCGACTGGTAGGCGCGGACCGGATCGCCGCCGAGCCGCGAACCGCCCGTCGTCTGATCTCCGCCTGCGGCGGACTGCCGCTGGCGCTGCGGATCGTGGGCGCGAGGCTCGCCAGTCTCAGACATCTGCGGCTGGACCGCTACGCCGAGCGCCTGTCCGATGAAAGCCGGGTCCTCGACGAGCTGGTCGCCGGTGACCTGAGCCTGCGCGATCGCCTGGCCGAAGCCTTCCGGGACCTCACCCCCGAGGAGGGGGAGGTGCTACGGGTCCTGGCCCACCAGACGGGTCTGGCGTTCTCGGCGTCCGACGTCGCCCCCGCATTGGGCCTTGAGCCGGCACGTGCCGAGATAGTCCTCGAACGACTCGTGGAGGCGCACGTGGTCATGGTGCCGGCCGACTCCTACCACGACCTCGTGAACGACGAAGCCGACGAGGTCGTCGCCCACGCGATCGGTCAGGCCCTCGCGGAACCCTGTTTCGAGGTCCCCTGGCTCATCCGGTCGTACGTGCGAGAACTGAATCGCCGTTGACCGCTGCCTCCGTATCGGGAGCGCGCCGATCACTGCTCAGTGCCATTGGAAGGGCCAGCAGTACGAATACCGCAGCCGTCCCGCCCAGTGTCCACATGGCGGTGCGGACGCCGATCGAGTCGCCGAGCCAGCCGCCGAGGAACGTGCCGGCCAGGCCCCCGGCTCCCGCGAGTACCTGGAGCATGGCGACGACGCGTCCGACGATGTGTTCGGGTGCGTCGCCGACGATCACCGGCCCGAGCGCCACGTTGGCGATCGCCCCGAAGAACGCCGGCAGCGCCATACCCAAGGCCACACAGCCCATGGCCACGGGCAATGGACCGAGCGCAAGTGGGACCGGCAGGCCGCAGACGACGGTCGCGGCGAAGGTCAGGGTGACGATTCGGCGCGGATCGCGATCCGGCGTGAACCAGCGTGCCGCCACGGCCGACCCGGCGAGCCCGGCCAGCCCGCCGACGGCGAACACCAGCCCGTACACGCTGGTGGGGACCCGCACGACCCGCAGCAGGAACGGAGCGATGAGCACACCTGCCCCGCTGCCTGCCACCACCGGGACGACGATCATCGCCAACAGGATGCGATGGAACCGGTCGGCGAGGAAGTAACGGGCGCCGGCGGTGAGGCCGCTCAGGGGATGTTCCTTCGCCGCCGGGGAGTGGCCGGGTGTCGCGTCCGCTATCGGCCGCATGCTCATCAGCGCCATCACGCTTACCAGGTAGCTGACGACGTCCACGGCCAGGGCCGCAGCGGGGCCGAACAGTACGATGACCGGTCCGACGAGCAGTCTTCCGGCGAATCCCGCGCCGTATTGTCCCGCCTGTAGCCGGGCCCGGGCAGGGCCGAGGCCGTCCGTGCTGACCAGTTGGCGCAGGTGCAGGAAGTACACGACCTCGATGAGGACGGTCACCGCGCCGTCGATGAGGCCGAGGGCGGCCAGCCAGGCGAGCGTGGCGGTGTGGGTGGCCAAACCGACGGCGACTGCCGCGACGGCCAGCGCGGAGACGGTGTCGAGCAGGATGAGCGTCCGCCGGGGGCGCGCTATCCGATCGGCCAGCGCTCCGGCCGGCAGACCGAGCAGCAGCGCGGGCACGATCGAGGACGCGCTGATGACCGCGATCTGACCGGGGGTCGCGTGCAGGTACACCACCGCCATGATGGGCAGCGCGACCGCGGTGAAGACCGAGCCGAGCGCCGAGGTGCTCTGGCCCCACCAATACAGGGTCTCGTCGCGGCCCATGCGGCGACTGCCTCGCTGGAACACTCGCCGGAACACCGGCATCGCGCTCATCGCGCAACCGCTGTCGCGCCGGCGCCCATGAGGACGTCGGCATCCGGGATCCGCCCGGCGATCGTCGGGTCGATCAGCTCGTCAACGGTGAACAACGCATCAGGCCGGGGCGCGAGCACATGGCTCAGCGCCAACAGCACACCCGCCGAACCGCTCCACAGCTCGGCGCTGTAGCGAAGCAGCTGATCTCCGAGGAACCGCACGCCATCGCCATGTGGGATCGCGTACTTCAGCAAGTACCGCGTGGCCCGCAGCGCGGCCTGTCGGCTCGGCTCGTCGTCGGCGAGGAGCCCGTGGTCGGCGAGCGTGAAGGCATAGCCCGCCAGCCCTTGGAAGAGCCCTGACATGACGGTGTAGCCGAGGCGCAGCGGCGCGAGCATCCGGGGAAGCGCCGCGGCCAGACGCTCGTCTTCGACGTACCGCAGGCAGCGAGAGACGGCGAAGACCATTCCCGCCGAACCTGCGAACAGGTAGGGCATGGCGCGGCGGTCGGTGGCGGAGACCGGGAACAGCAGTCCAGGCGCGTCCGGGTCGCTGGCCCGGTCCAGCTCGGCATGCAGCAGCCGGACTGCGCGCCGTAGATGCCGATCCTCGCCGGTGACTCCGGCCAGCTGCTGCAGCATCAGAGCTATGCCGCAACGCCCGTGCAGCAGCCCGGTGGCGTCGTTGGCGCCGATGAGCGCAGTGAGGTCGGCGTCGTCGCGCGGCAGTGCGGCGGCGAGCGCGAGGGCATGGTCTATGTGGCGCTCATCGCCGGTGTGGCCGTACAGACTGAGGTGCGCCATCGCCACCCCGGCCGAGCCGCCGTAGAGCGTGGCGGAGGTCGGAGTCAGCCGGTGCCGGTCGGCCGCGCTGAGCATGTCGAGCGCTTCACCGACCAGCCCACAGTCGGTGAGCACCTGGGCGATCCCGGCGGATCCGACAAGCAGCCCCGGCGGCAGCGCGTCCGGATCGGCCAGCGCGTCGCTACGCAGCCGCTCCAGCACACCCTCGGGCAACTGCCGTCCAGCTCGGCGTAGCGCGTGGACCACCCCAGCCGTCCCGTACGCGACGCACAGGGTGTTGGTCTCCCAGCCCTGCGCGATCGTCGGGAAGACCCGCTGCGGATGGCCGGCGTCCGCCATCGCGACAACGGCGTCCGCCACCCGGTCGCGGAGTTCCGTCAGGTGGCGCACAGGGTCGCCGGCCGCTTCCTCAGGAGACGGGTGGGGGGGCTCGGCACCGTCGCGGTAGCGGATCGCGCGGTTCCACAGGCCCGGCGGGATCGGGGCGGATTCGGACAGATCGTGGCGCAGGTGCGCCAGGACGCCGGGGCCCCGGTCGACGATGAGGTTGACCGGGGCCAGCAGCGAAAGGGCCAGGCTCGACATGCCGTAGTCGTCGTAGATGGACAGGTCATCGCCGACCAGGTGCTCCGGCGGCGCGAACCCCGGCGTGCCGGACCGCAGGAACTTCTCCCCGAGGCGGTGCGCCGAACCGAAATCAACGAGCCGGGCCGCGTCGTCGTCGCCGACCAGGACGTTGCCCGGGCTGATGTCGACGAACAGATAACCCGCGGCGTGCAGCCGGTCCAGGGCCGCCTGGATCGAGGAAAGGATCCGCTCGCAGCGTGCGTAGTAGGCCTCGAACTCGGCCGTGGTGGTGCCGGTGCGGATGGCCGGGTGGTTTCGAACCACGGACCGGTGAAGGAGCAGGCCGTCCACGTGCTCGGTCACCATGAACTCGTGCTCCCACTCGCGGAAGTAGGCGATGGGCTCCGGGGCCAGACCGGGAGCGAGCTCATGGAGCGCGGTCAATACCTCCCATTCCTCGCGCAACTGCTCGGTCGCGGTGGCGTAGTCGTCGCGTACGGCGGTGTGGGAGCGGGCCTCCTTGATGAAGACCCGGCGGCCGGAGGCGGCCTCCTGCCCTCGGTAGGTTCCGCCGGCGTTGGTGTAACGGACCGCGGAGGTGACGATGAAGCCCCTGATCTGCCGGGCGCCGGGCGCGGGAGCGGAGGCGGGCGCGGCGAAGGGGTCGAAGACGCCTTCGGGCAGGTGGAAGAACGCCTCCCTACGGTCGGGGACCACGCGGCCGTTGCCGTCGCGTACGACCGGGACCCTCGTGCCGTCGGCCTGGAGGTCGAAGCGCGGCGTGTAGGCGCCGTAGCGGTAGTGGACTGTGCGGGAGTCGCGGAACCTGCGGTCGGTGAGGACGTAAGGGCCCTCCTCATCGGCGAGCGCGGTGCGCAGTCGTTCCATCAGAGTCCGGGCCTCGTCGGCGTCGGCGGGATAGGCCGCGACGAACTTCCCGCTCTGCTGCCGTGACGCGTACTTGTGGTGGGTCCAGAAGTAGAACCTTTGTGATGACAGGTGCTTGAACGGCACGGCGAGCTCGAAGCAGATCGCGGCGGTCGTGTCCAGCACCTCGGCGAGCCGGTCCGGGCGTGCCGAGACGTGGACCTTCCATCCGTCCTCGGGCAGCGGCGGCGCATCCGCCGGGAACCACATGGTCCATGCGCCGGACCCCTTACGCTGCCAGCCCTCGGGCACCCGGCTCGGCGCGAAGGCCTGGCCGCCGTCGGTCGCGGACTCCAGCGGCTCGTAGAACTCCTTGGACGCCAGCGTGAAGTTGATCGGGATGTTCATGGAGGGTCTCCTCGGTGTCCGAGACGGAAGCGGGCACGCGTGGGGCCCGGTCGTGGGTGCGACCGGGCCCCACGCGGGATGCGCTCGATCAGACCTGGATGCGGTGGTGAACGCTCATGGCGCCCGTACGGCACATCGGCGTGTACGCGCCCCGGTAGCGGCCGGAGCCGGCCGCCACCGGGGCGCGTCTTCAGGACTCGGTCGGAGTGCCTCAGCAGGAGGCGATGAGGCTGACGGTGCTGATAAAGCCGGAGTGGGCCTGCACGTCCTCCTGGTCGGACTCGGTCTCCTGGAGGGACAGGACGGCATCTTCGTCGGACGGCACGGGGGCGGGGGTGTCGTTGGCCATGACAGGCTCCTTCTTCCGGTGATGGCGGCGGAATTTCGCCGACGCTTCGGAAACTAGGCCGGGCCGCTTCGGGAACGGTCTGAGGACGGTATGGGACCGGTATCAGCGCTTGTCATCGGGGTGGACACGGGCCCCAAAGCCGATTCACACCGGGCGCTGCGCGGGTCGACAGCACGACGGCCCGTCTCTGAGCTGCGGGCATACCGAATCCGAACCGCCATGAAACCGATGCCGAACCGCAGGTGAGGACGCTTCCCTTGATTGCTCGCCGCGCCGAATGAGGAGCCGACTGTGGAACTCGCCGAGATCATCGGGCTGCGGCCACAGCCCGCGGCGGGGTTGCTGATGGCGCTCACGCGGCGGTGTCCGATGCGGTGCGCCCACTGCTCGACGGACTCTTCGATGACCGGCCGTGATCCCGATCAGGAGCCGTTCCTGCGGTTCGTGCGGTCGTTCACCAGGCGGGACCGGCCCGATGCCCTCTTGCTGACCGGAGGCGAACCGCTGCTCCTTCCTGGGCTTGTGACGCAGATCGTGGCGGCCGCGCACGACGCGGGCACTCGCTGTGCCGTCCTGACGGGAGCGTTCTTTGCCCGAAGCGCGAGGATTCCGGCGGCGATCCTCTCGGTCGTCGACGTGGTGGATCACTTCTCGGTGAGCACTGACGCCTTCCACGAACGGGAGATCTCGCGTACGGACGTCTTCCGGCTGCTGCGCCAAGTCCTGGACGCCGGTACGCCCGTCAGCATCCACACGGTCGGAGCAGGGGACGACGATCCCTATCTCGCCGACCTCATCAGGGACGTGACCCGTGCCTTCGGCAGCATGGTGCCCATCCTGGTCAACGCGATCCGCCCGGTCGGGCGTGCGTCGGGTTTGCCGGGACTTTCGGCAGCCGGCGGTGGATCACCGGACCCTCGCCGGGCTCTGTCGTGCGCGATGGCCGCCTGGCCGGTGGTGGCGCCGGATGGGGAGATCGTCGCCTGCTGCAACCAGAGCGTGGTGGACCGGCGTCCCGTTCCCCGGCACCTGAGCCTGGGCCATGTCACGACCGACGACTGGGCCGTCGTCCGGAACCGGGTGCTCGCCTCGCCGATTCTGCGGGCGATCCGTACCGTCGGGCCGAGCCATATCCTGGCCCGGGCCGGCGCACCAGAGGGCGGCTACTGCGCCGGCTGCCGCGGCCTTGGCGAAGATCCGGCCGCTGCCGCGGAGGCCGTACGCATCGGTGCGGGAGTCGCGGGGCGGCTTCTCGCCGACCATGCCGCGCACATCCAGGTCGCCGCGGGGCCGGTGGCATTCGTCAGGCGGCACGGCTGCGCGCGCTACGCGGATCTGGTGACCATGGGGTCGAAAGCCGGGCGGTCGTGATGGGCACTGCAGTGCGCCACTCCGCCGCGGACGTCGTCCGGGTCAAGTTCTCCCTCGTCACGCCCGCGTTGGACGCCGTCTCCGCACCGCTGTGGCAGCCGGACGGGTTGGAGCGGCGCTATCGCCACTATCTCCAGACGATGCACGGTGTGCTTCGCGCCTCTGTCCCGCTCATGGAGTTGGCCGCGGAGCTGTGCCTCATGGCAGCTCCGCATGATCCCCTCTCCGGCCCGTTGCGCACCTATCTCCTGCGCCACGCGGCGGAAGAACGCGGCCACGACGACTGGTTGCTGTCCGACCTCGCCGCGTTGGGCCATGACCCGTACCGCCTGGTCGGTGAGGTGCCGCCACCGGTGGTGGCCCGGCTCGTGGGCCCGCAGTACTACTGGATTCGCCATCACCATCCGGTCGCGCTGCTCGGCTACATCGCGATGCTGGAAGCGCACGCGCCGAGCTCACGGCTCGCCGCCCACATCGCGCTCGCGACCGGAGCCCCCGAGGCGGCGCTTCGCACCGTGCACGCCCATGCCGACCTCGATCCCGGACATTCCGACGCGGTTTTCGAGCTCCTCGACCGTCTTCCGCTGACCGCGCAGCAGCTCCACGCGGTCACGGTGAGCGGGCTGGCGACTGCCGCCGCGCTCATGGACGTGTACGCACACGTGATCCACACCGCTTCCCAAGGAGGACAACCATGAGCGAGCCCCGGGACACGCCGGCCGAGCTCCGGGCCCACGGCTTCCCGGTGTCGGCGATCCCGCCGGAGCAACTGGAGGTGCTGTGCGGCCTGTCCGACACCGAGTTCCAGCTCCTGCTCGACATCAAGATGCGGCTCGACGAGGCGGCGCCCGAGGTCCAGGCACACAGCGAGATCGCCGGCGCGGCGCTGTTCTGAGTCTGGAGACATACCGTGACCTGTGAATCCTGTTTCGAGGCGCTCCCGGCGGGTGCGCGTTTCTGCCCGTCCTGCGGTACGCCCAGCGCGGGGGTACCGACCGCCGCGGTCGAGGAGCGCAAGCTCGTCACCGTGATCTTCTGCGATCTGGTCGGCTCCACCGAATTGTCCGGGGCGCTGGATCCGGAGACGCTGCGCTCGGTGGTGCTGCGTTACTTCTCCGCGATGCGCGCACCGATCGAGCGGCTCGGCGGGACGGTGGAGAAGTTCATCGGCGATGCGGTGATGGCCGTCTTCGGCGTGCCGGCCATGCACGAGGACGACGCCTCTCGGGCCGCAGCGGCCGCACTGGCGATGCTGGCGGCGCTCGACGTCCTCAACGCCGAGCTTGAATCGACGCTCGGCGTGCGGTTGCGAGTCCGGATCGGGATCAATACCGGGCCCGCGGTCACCAGCACCGACGTGTCCACTCGGCAGGCACTGGTCTCCGGGGAGACCGTGAACATCGCGGCGCGTTTGGAGCAGAACGCCGGGCACGGCCAGATCCTGATCGGCCCGGCAACCCGCCGTGCGCTGGGCGCCGTCGCCCGTACCGAGAGCGTCGGGCCGCTGAGCCTGAAGGGAAAGGCGGAGCCGGTGCCCGCCTACCGGCTGCTGGGCCTGGCCGACGACGCACCGGAGGCTCGGCATCGCTTCGATTTGCCGCTGGTGGGACGGCGGGCCGAGCTGGCCGAGCTGGACCGCGCGTGGGCCCGGGTCGTCGGGGAGGGGAGCCCGGCGGTGATCACCATGCTCGGCGAGCCGGGGATCGGCAAGACCCGGCTGGTGCACACGTGGTTGGACATCGGGGCCGGGGCGGCCGCTGGTCCCGCTGCCGATCCGCACCTGAACGGAGGACACCTGGACGGCGCGATCGCCGCCGGGGTGGGACGGTGCCGTCCTTTCGGCGACCACGGGAGCCTGGCGCCACTGGCCGAGGCGGTGCGCCCGCTGCTGGCCGGCGCGCCGGCGACGGACGTCGATGCCCTATCGGTCCTCGAATCCGGCCTGCTCCGTGACGGCACTCCGGGCGCATCCGTGGAAGGAACCTGCTCCGCGCTCGCCCGGGCGTTGGCCGGCCTAAGTCCGTCGATCCTGGTCCTGGACGACTGCCAATGGGCCAGCGAGACCCTGCTCGACGCGATCGACCGGTTGGTCGCGGCATCGGCGGGGACCGCGGTGCTGATCGTCGTCCTGGCGCGGCTGGATCTTCTCGACCAGCGGCCGCAGTGGATCGGCGACCGGCGCTTGCTCGCCCTTGCCGGGCTGGCCGAGGCCGACTCCCGGACGATCGTCACCAACCTGGCGGGCCACACGGTCGGCCGGGACCACTTGGCCCGGATGATCGAGGCCTCCGGAGGCAATCCCTTCCACCTGGAGCAGCTGGTCGGCGCGTGGCGGGACGAATCCGGGATGCCGGAGTCCCTGCAGGCTCTGCTCGGCGCTCGCATCGACGCGCTCGCCCCCGCCGAGCGGGCCGTCGTCGATCTCGCGGCGGTCTTGGGCAAGGAGTTCGGAGTCCGCCAGCTGGCGGCGCTGGCCGATAGCGGACCGGAGGGGGACCGGAGAGGCCCCCTGCGATCGGCTCCTGGACCGGCGCTCCTCGATCCAGTGGCGGCGGCCCTGACCCGACTGACCGGACGCGGCTTCGTCCAGACCGGATATCCGGCGGACGACGATGCGTCGTTCCGTTTCAGCAACGGTCTGATCCGCGAGGCCGCCTACCTCGCCATGGCAAAGCGCACCCGCGCCGACCGCCACGAGCGTGCCGCCGAGGTCGTGGCCGGCTCGGCGACGGCGGCCGGCCACATTGAGCAGGCTTACCGCTATCGCGCCGAACTCGGTTTGCGTGACGAGCGGACGCGTCTTCTGCGGAGCCGCGCGGCACGCCTGCTCGCCGAGTCCGGAGCGCAGGCGTTGAAACGGTCTGACCTGGTGTGGGCTGAGACGCTCCTGGAGCGTGCCGTGGACCTGTCCGATTCCGACGACCAGCACTGGATCACCGCCGCCAGGCGGCTGGGCGATGTCCGGGTCGCCCGCGGCCGGATCGAGGAAGGCAGGGGTCTGTTCCGCGCAGTCCTGCAAGCCACCGCGTCACGTTCTCAGGAGCAGGATCAGATTGAGGGCGCCCACGCCCGCCTCACCTTGGCCGTCACTGACTCGTCCTCGCCGGTCGGTGCCGCTGCCAAGACGGCCCGTGAGGTTCTGCCGGTCTTCGCCGCCGCGAACGACGACCTGGGCCTTGCCCGCAGTCATGTCCGTATGGCGCAGTACGAGCAGTTCAGGGGCCGCCATGAGTCCGCGGTCGGCCTCCTGACCCAGGGCCTTGAACACGCCGCGCGCTGTGCGGCGGAACCAGAGCTGGCTTTGGCCCTCGGCGCGTTCGGCATCTCTCTGTGGCGGGGACCGACGCCCGTTACGGCCGCGATCGCGCGGTGCCGGGCGTTGCTGGCCGAACACGGCGGGCCGCGCCCCGTCGTCGAGCTGACCCTGGGCTGCCCCCTGGCCGTGTTGTTGGCACTCGACGACCAGACGGACGCCGCGCGGGCGATCCTTGACACCGTCAGCCGGTCGGCGCGGGCCCTGGACTACGCCGAGGCCGGCGTCGTCCTCCCGGTCTTCGAGGCTGCCGTCGAGACCCTTGCCGACCGGCAGGATCTCGCGCTCGTCCTGCTCGACCAAGCCGCCGACGCGGCGAAGCGCCTCGGTGCCGGCGCTCTCGCGAGCAGTGTCGCCATGGAGAGCGCGCGGTTGCTCCTTGACCTGGGCCGGACCGACCTGGCCGGCGATCGCCTGGCTGCCCTCGGCGACCGAGACGGCCTGCTCAACTCAGACGTCGCCGACCTCGACGGCCAGCTCGCACGGGTAGCGGCCGAGCGAGGCGACATCGAAGCAGCGCTACGCCTGGCCGAAGGAGCGATCACCGCGGCCGGCGCCTCGGACTCACCGATGCTGAGGGCGGTCGCGGCACTGGATCTTTCCACGGTCCTGGAACTCGCGGGCCGCCGCGACCGAGCGCTGGCGTATGCCGATTCCGCACTCCACGATTTCTCGGCCAAAGGACACCTACCCGGCGTCCGATGGGCGGGTCGGCGTCGCGACCGGCTCGTCTCCGGCCGGGACCGCGCGCCGACGAGGAAGGATTGAAATGGAGAGTGCCCTGACGGAGCGTGGGCCGACGCTCACCTGGCGGCTGATAGGCCGGGGCCCTGACGACCTGCCAGTGACCGCCGACGGCGAACCGGTAACCGCCCAGTGGGCATGGGGCGGTGCGACCGGCCGCGGAGTGCGGGTCTGCGTCGTGGACTCGGGCGTGGAGCGCGATCATCCCGTCGTGGGCCAGGTACAGGGCTCATGGGTCGTGGTGACGGGCGACGACGGGCCTGTCGTCGAGCCGACCGAGACCGGTGACGCCTGCGGTCACGGCACCGCCTGCGCCGGCATCATCCGCCGGACCGCGCCGGAGTGCGAGCTGTACAGCGTGCGGGTGCTGAGCGAGCGTGGCTCGGGCAGCGGCGCCATGCTGCTGGCCGGACTGCGCTGGGCGATCCAGCAGGGCTTCGACGTGATCAACCTCAGCCTGTCGACCACGAAGCTGCGCTTCACCGAAGAGTTGCGCGCGCTGGCCGACGAGGCGTTCTTCCAGCGGACCGTCATCGTCGCCTCCGCGCACAACACCCCGGTTGAGAGCTTTCCCTGGCGCTTCGCCTCGGTGATCTCAGTGGGCAGCCACCGTGAGGCGGATCCGGAGCTGTACCTGTACAACCCCTCGCCGCCGGTCGAGTTCTTCGCGCCAGGTCAGGATGTGTCCGTGGCCTGGCTCGGCGGAGGCACGATCCGCAGCACCGGCAACAGCTTCGCCACCCCCTACATCGCAGGACTATGTGCCCGGATCCTCTCCAAGCACTCCAGGATGACCACTTTCCAGCTCAAAAACGTCCTCTACCTGTCCGCAGCCAATGTCAGAGTCGCTCCAGGAGGCACCCCGTGATGGATGACCAGCTGTCGGCCGAGCTGTTGCAGTCCGTGGTCGACGTCGCCCGCGCGATGTTCGGCGCGGCGGCGAGCTCGGTGTTCGTGTTCGACGAGAAGGCGGACGAGCTCGTGTTCCAGGCCGTCTCAGGCCAGGGCGAGTCCTTCCTCGTCGGCCGCCGCTTCCCGGCCTCATCTGGCATCGCCGGCTGGGTCGTGGCCTCCGGCGAGCCGATGGTGGTGAACGACCTGTCCAAGAACACCGCCTTCGATCGCGACCTGGCGGCTTCCACGCAGTATGTGCCCGATGCCTTGATGGCGGCCCCACTGACTCACGGCGACCGGGTGCTCGGCGTACTGGAGGTGTTGGACCCGGTCCCACAGTCCCGCTCCAGCCTGGACGAACTCGATCTCCTCGCCTTGTTCGCCCGGCAGGCCGCCGCCGCGCTGCGCGTGGTCATCGATCGGGCCGTCGACACGACGATGCCCAAACGGAGCCAGGCGCTGCACTTGGTGGCGAGTCTCCAGGAGCTGCTCGAAGCTTCGGCGCCCTGATTCACTCGGCCTGCTCGCGGGTCACCAACCTGGCCAGCATCACTCGGGAAGCCACGCCGAGCTTGCGGTAGACGTTGGCCAGGTGAGCCTCGACCGTACGCTCGCTGAGCCGCAGCCGCGTCGCTATCTGACGATTGCTGTGGCCGGCGCCGGCCAGCTCGGTGACCTGCCGCTCCCGGTCGGTCAGGATCGACAGTACGCTGGCGGGCGGTGCCGGTGCGGCACGCTCGCGGTGCGGCACGCGTTTCGCGTCGGCCGTGCCGGACAACTGCGCCAGCGCCTGCTCCACCTCGGCCAGGACCCACAGCCCACCACACGCGGCGGCCTGCTCAGCCGACCGGCGCAAGGCGGCTGCCGCCTCATCGGCTCGGCCCAGCCGGGCCAGCGACCGCCGGGCGAACACCGCGGTCCAGGCGTGCTCCAGCACTTTTCCCGCCGCCGCGAACCCGGCCTCGGCCGCGGCGAACTCGGTGACGGCCGCCTCGTGGTCGCCATGGATCGCCGCGAGAAGGCCGCGCGCCCGCGCCGCGTGGCCGCGCTGGCCGGGCAGGTTCAGGCGCTCGGCGACGTCCGAGGCCAATTCGGCGAACTCCGCGGCGCGTCGGACGTCGCCGAGCGTCACCAGCGCACCCACGAGAACCTCCGCGTACTGCGGGATCAGTGGCATGCCAAGCAACCGCAGGTCCGGGCCGCCGGCCATGATGGCGAACTCGACGCACAAGTGCGGGTCCCCGTTTGAGAACTCGGCATGGCCCCGCAACATCAAAGCGTTGCGCGCCCACCAGCTGTCGGCGGCGCTGCCGGTGAACAGCGTGGTGGCGCGCCGGGTCGCCGCCAGCGCCTCGCCTCCCTCGCCGGGACGCGACCGGCTGACGCAGATCGGGGACTTCACCGCCAGCGCGATACCGAGCAGGTGGTCGCTGCCGACCAGATGCGCGGCGTCCTCGGCCTGTTCGGCGTGCTCCAGGGCCTGGAGCATGCTGCCGGTGAACATGTCGACCAGCGCCTGCCCGAGCAGCACGTGCGGCAGGCCGTGGCTCTGTCCGGTGCGGCCGATGATGTCCCGTCCGCGGGCCAGGTGCCGCTCGGCGTCGGCGAAGCGCTCCAGCAGCACCTCGGCCCAGCCGAGCATGCACAGGGCCTCCCGCTCGCCGGCCACTGCGCTGTCGGGCAGGCCGTCGACCATGGCGCTCGCGGTGTCTGCCGCCGCCCGGGCGTCGGCGGCGTGACCGACGCAGATCTCGCCGAACGCGCCGAAGGCCAGCGCCGTCGCCTCGCCGAGGACGTCTCCGGCGGCTCGTGCGGCCTCACGCGCCCAGCTGATGTCGGCCCGCGCCGCCGGATAGTCGTTGGCCAACAGCGCGGTGAGGCCGAGCTCCAGGCACAGGCCGATCCGTTCCGGCGAGGGCGCCGGTCCCAGCCGGGCGACCTCGGCGCGCAGCAGGGCCATCGCCTCGGGGTAACGGCCTAGGCGCTGCTCCACGTGCGCGCACAGCACCACTGCCTCGCCGCGGTTGACCACATCGCCGGACTGATCGGCATGCAGGAGGCCATGCAGCAGGTGGCGGCTTTCCTCGAAGCGGCCTCCCAATCCGAGAGCGCGGGCCAGCAGATACTCGGTCTGTCGGCGGGATGCGGCGAATTCGGAGGTCATCGGAAGCAAGCGCAGAGCCACCTGGAACCAGTGCGCGGCGGTCAGCGGCGAGGTGCTCATCGACTCATAGCCGGCCTGGATCAGGATGTCGACCTGCTCGGCGGAAAAGACCCGTGCGCAGTGCTCGATGTGCATGCCGAGCTCAGCGGCCGGCGCACCGTTGGCGGCCAGCAGCGTCAGTGCCTGGCGATGGACCCCGACCCGCCAGGCCGGGGCGGTGTGGTCGTAGACCGCGCGGCGTACCAGCGGGTGCCGGAAGGCCAAGGCCGGGCCCTCGGCCAGCGGCCGGATCAGGTCACGGTCCATCAGCGCGGCCAACGCCACCTCGACCTCCTGCGCCGTCCGGGGCGCGTCCTTCGAGCCCAGCCCGGCGACGACCTCGGTGAGGACTTCGGGAGAGAAGGGATCACCGAGCACGGCTGCGGTGGAGGCCACGGTCGACTCGCCGGGGGACATGGCCATGATCTCGCCGAGGATCAGCGACTCCAGGCGACCGCTCCGCTCGTGGCGGTTGTGTCCGATGCGGAGATCTCGCAGTGTCCTGGGAAGACCGTGTCCCTCATTGCGATCCAGCGTCAGCAGGTACAGCGGGTTGCCTTCACTCCTCGCGTAGAGTTCCGCGGCGCGGCGGCTGCCCGGTTGGGCGCCGATCAGCTCAGCGGCTTCGGCACGGGTCAGCGGGCCCAGCTCGATCCGGGTGACAGCGCCGTGGTCGGTGTTGCGGGCCAGCGCATAGCTCAGGCGTGGCGGCGCCTGCCGGTCCCGGTGCGCGACGACGACCAGCAGCGCCGCCGGGATCGGGCGGCGGCTGAGGAAGTCGAGGAAGTCGATCGACGCCGGATCAGCCCAGTGCACGTCGTCCAGCAGCATCACCAGCGGGCGCGCCGCCATGGCCAGCAGCAGCTGCCGAAGCGCCTGGAACAAACGGAACCTGTCGATGTCATACCCGCCGTCGGCCTCGGCGGTTCCCGATGTGGCGGCCGGGTCCGGCGCCAGCAACTCGGGGATGGCCGCGTACAGCACGTCCGCGACCCCGGGCGGCACCAGTTCGTCGGGCGGCACCCCATCGCCGTACCCGTGCAGAGCCTCCACGAGCACCTGGAACGGCATCCGGCCCTCGAACTCGGCCGATCGCCCGGAGACGACCCGCATGCCCCGTGCCGTGGCGAGATCTCGGGTGGCGGCCAGCAGCCGTGTCTTGCCGATCCCCGGCTCGCCTACCACCTGGAGCAATCCCCCGGCCCCGCGTTCCAGCGCGGCGAGGGCCGCCTGGAGCATCCCGATCTCGGC
>JAOPYM010000290.1 GCA_025964615.1 Actinomycetes bacterium | reverse complement strand
CCGGTCTACCGCTACCAGCAGCGCCCCGGCCTGCCTCCTGTCTCGGTGACCCGCTTCAACACCGAAGCCGCCCACGCCAGCCTCCCGCCGAACCACCGGCACGCCCACGACTTCCTCGTCCTGGTCTACGTCGAGGAAGGCACGGGCTCGATCACCATCGACGGCGCCGAACGGCCGCTGCACGCCGGCGAGGTCCACGCTGTATCGCCCGGGCAGGTCGTCGGCGTCGCGACCGTCGCCGAACTCGCCCGCAGCCGCGCGTGGTCGGTCGCGTTCACACCGGACGCCGTCCCCGCCCTGGCCTCGGTCTCCCCACTGGCCTGGACGCACCACCCCCTACTCGCCCTGTTCGCCACCAGCGCGGGGCACGGTCAGGTCGCCGAACCCGACCAGGCGAACTGGTCGGCGTGGCTGGCGGACCTGGCCGCCGAACTCGCCGACCCAGGCCGTCTCGGGGCCCGCGAGGCCGTCGCCGCCATGCTCACCCGGCTTCTGGTCGCGGCCGGGCGACTGGCACCCTCCGCTCCGCGCACGCCGGACCCACTCGTCGAGCGGGTCTTCGCCGAGATCGAGGCGACGTTCCGCGAACCGGTCTCCGCCGCGGATGTCGCCCGCACGCTCGGCTACACCCCCGGACACCTCACCACCGTGCTCCGCCGACGCACCGGCCGCCCCCTGCTCGAATGGATCACCGAACGGCGCATGACCGAGGTCCGGCGCCTGCTGCGCGAGACCGACCTATCGCTCGACGCCGTGGCCGCCCGAACCGGCCTGCGCGACGCCACCTATCTCGTCCGCCGCTTCCGCAACCGCTACGGCATCACCCCGCAGCGATGGCGCCGCACCGAGCGAGCATGGCCATGACCATGGCTGACGGAACCCGTTCAGGTTCACCCTGAACCGGTGTCCGTTCTGAGAGCGCAGGACCTGCAACACAAAGTTTTGTGACCGGCCCTGCTTCAGCCTTGTCCCGAAGGTCCCTCCAGCAGTAAGCCCGTTCAGTACTTCCACGGCGCGTACATCCACCAGATCCAGCGCGACCATTGGAAGTTCTTCGAACGGCTCATCGGCCGAACCGGATGCCCGGTGACCGTCCCCGTCTACCCGTTGGATCCAGACTCCCGGACTCCCGAAAACGTGGCGATGATCAAGGATGCCTACAACCGGCGCGCATCGCGCACGACGTAAGCGCGGGCGGCGGAGCATCCGCACATGCCGCGAAGTGGGCGCTTGGAGCTCATGCCCTGATACGTCCCCGCTTCTAACTCAGCTTCGACAGGCATGGACTTACGCTCCGTAACCAACAGACCACGAGCAGGGGTTCGCGGCAATCCACACGCTCGGCTTGCTCGCTCCGCTCACCCCGTTGACGGAAGTTTTTACAAGAGTATATATTTCACTCATCGGGTTTACGATGGTACATACACGGTGGATGCCATGGACCGCTGCGATCTGGATGTCCGGGTAGCCCAAGCACCCGGACCGTCGTCTCGGCGAGCGCGAGTCACCACACCAGACAAGCCGGAAGAACCTCCCCCCCGTCAAGCAAAGGAAGCTGTCCCAAAGATGCACAACTCAACCTTCGGCCACAAGGCATCGCGTAAACGCAGCCACGAACGGAAGATCACCTTCAAGATCCGGGTCGGCGGGTGGCTCCGAACCCGCGAGGATACGCGCGGCACGACATATCGGGTCTGCTGGTCAGTCGCCGGCCGGCGCATGGGTCGGACCTTCCGAACCGTGGAGCCTGCGATCTCGTTTCGGTCCATGCTGACCGAGGCGGCCCGGCAGGGGCAGCCATTCGATGTCGACAGCGGTCTCCCGCTCTCGATGATCCCAGAACCATGCAGGCGGGCATGGCACAGCCGCAGCACCGCAGATGGCCCGTATGAGTGAGTCCACCTTCGAGCAGGTCCGAGATCGCCTGTCCGAGTGCAGCGACGGTGAGGCTCTGCTCGCTGACGGCTTTGAGGCCGCTCTCCTCGGAACTGCGGAAGGCTGGTTCGGAAACTCCCACCGGATCGTCGCCCTCTATGACCTTCTCCGATGCGTCGAGGTCCTTATCGGCGCAGGGATGGACGAGGACGATGCCACAGAGTGGCTTGAATACAACGTCACCGGTGCCTACATGGGACCCACCACACCAGTGTTCACCGTGATCAGCCGTCAACCGATCATCGCCCCCGTCGACGGGTGATCAACATCAACCGGACCGAGCCCGGCGCGCGGACCTGCGCGCCGGGCTGTGCACTGGCTCACTCTGCTCTCCTGACCGACGGATCAAGCGCCGAGACCGAGTGCGCAATCTTCGCTCGACAGCCCTGAGCTATCCAAGTGGTCAGCCGTCTGCCTGAGAAAGGGCTCAGCACGGCCAGTTCCTGGCCCGGTGAGTCGGATCTTCGTCTTGCCGCGGGCCGCTGGTCCCTGCCCGGCTCTGTAGGCTGCGCCACCCTCGCCGTGCCCGCAACCGGGCTCTCGCTGCGCTCGCCCCTGCCCGCCCAAGGTCTTTTCCCTGCGGGAAAACATCTTGGCCGTGCCGGGACCGCCCGGATGCGGTCCCGCCTTCGTGCGTCGCGGGCGCCTTGAGCCGGGCAGGGACCGTACCGCGTCCCCCGGTCGCCGCACAAAGCGGTGGCCAGGTCAGCTCGGCGATCTGATCGCCTCTGGAGGGCACGTGACCGAAGTCGCCACTGTCGACCCCGACGTCCTGGAAGGAACCGTCCTGCGCATCGCCGAACCCGACGAACTCGTCATCCCCGTCTGCGGAGGGTTGGACGCCGAGGACGGCGAAGCGAAGGAGGAGTACACCGAGCGGCCGATGATCCCGGTGGAGCTGCTGACCGCTCACCCTGGCAACGTCCGGGAGGACAAGCAGGCCGATCAGGGGTTCCTGCGGTCTGTCGGGGCTGTCGGGGTTCTCGTACCGCTGGAGATCACCGTTGCTCCAGGCGGCGGCTACCGGGTCGTGGACGGCAACATCCGGCTGGACGCGGCCGTACGGACCGGTAAGCACGCCGTGCCTTACTTCTTCTCCGCCGACACCGCCGACGACGAGGGTCTTCAGTACCTGCACATGCTGATCACCTCCCGGTTCCGCAAGAGCCTGTCGGTGCACGAGGAAGCAGCTGCCCTGTTCGAGGCGTCGAAGCTCATGACGCGGGCCGACATCCGCAAGGCCACGGGACTGTCGGCAGCCGAGGTCAAGGCCGGGGTCCGGGCTGGTGGGCTCAGCGACCACACCAAAGAACTGGCCGCCGGGATGGAGTACGAGTGGACGCTGGAGGAGCTGGCGCTGCTGCGCCCGTTCGAAGACGACCCCGAGGCGATGCAGGTCATCACCAGATCGCAGTACAACCCGATCAAGTACACCGTCCAGCGTCTCCTGGACGAACGGGAGGCAAGGGCCCGCCGCGCCAAGATGCTCGCCGAGCTGGAGCAGGCCGGGGTAACGGTCACCGACGACCGGCCCGACGGTGCGCTCTTCCTTCACCGTCTTCTCAACGGTGAGCAGGTGATGGATGCCGAGGCGCATGCCGGCTGCCCCGGCCGTGGGGCGACGGTAGGGGCCTGGCGAGAAGCTCAGCCGAGCTTCTACTGCCTGGACCCGGTCAAGTACGGCCACGTGTTCGTCGACACCGGCACCACCAGCCCCCCGAAACCCCATGCCGTCACTGCTCCGGAAAGTCGGGACGCCAAGCCGAGCGCGAACCGGAAGATCGTGGTGGAGGGCAACAAGGCATGGGAGGCGGCCGGCACCGTCCGCCAGCAGTGGCTGGTTGACTTCCTGGCCCGGAGCACCCCGCCCAAGAACGTGGCGGCGGTGATCGCCCGGTTCGTGACCGAGCAGCTGGTCACGATGCCCGAGCCGCTGTGCCGGGCGCTGGGCAGTGCCCGGCATTCGCGGATGTTCCAGTCGTTCGGGAACCCGAGCTCGGACACCGTGGCCAAGAGCACCCAGCCCGGCCTGTGGATGATCGCGCTCGCTCCGATCGCAACCGCCTTCGAGCGGGAGATCACCGGCGACGGGGAGCGGCGCAACACCTGGCGGCAGGACAAGTACAGCCCATGCACCCGCCAGGACGTCGGGGCCTGGCTGCGGTTCCTCGCCGAGATCGGCGCCAAGCACGGCTATGAGCCCAGCCCGATCGAGAAGGCCGTCGCCGAAGGCACCCCGTACCTCGGCGACAACCCGGCCCAGGACGCGCTGGGCGCCGACGATCTCGACCGCGCAGAGGACACCGACAGCGAGGAGCGGGAAGGCGAACTCGAAGACGACCTGGAAGGCAAGGACCACGATGACCACACGATCGACCCGATCACCCACACCGACGAGCAGGCATCGCGGGGGTCGGCGAGCACCGAACCGGTCACCGAAACCGACCTTGCCGACCCGGCGCTTCCACAAGATCCCGACGACACCCCGCACCCCGCGCAGGAGCACCTGGCCGCCGAGGTAGCCCAGGAGATGCCCGAGGCCGACCTCCAAGCCGAAGCCGCCTGACCACCCACCAGCCGGCAGAGGGCAGCCGCACCGCGCGGCTGCCCTCTGCTGTTCCACGCCTTCGAAGGACTCCCCATGAACGATCTCCTGCCAGCCGAACCACCGCTGATCACCGCGCATGAACGCCTCGCTGTCGCGTTGGCGCTGCTCGGCGACTACCTCGACCCGCAGCCCTCCCCCACCCAGCTCGCGGCCGTGGCGTTGCGGATGCAACTGGTCATCGCGACCGCCGTCCCGCTTGCCGAGGCCCTGGCCAACCTCACCCAGCGGACCACCCACGCCAGCACGCAAACCCCTTCCGAGATGCGCCCCACCCCCACTGACTCCGCAGCCGTCGAGGAGGCGCACAGTCACCTGCGCAACGCGCGGGACAAGCTCGACTGGGCTCACGACTCACAGGTCGCCGCACGCAAACACCTGAACCTGGCCGAGCCCGAGATCCACGGCGAAGCTCCCGGACGGATCGAGGGATTGGGTGCCTGACTATCTGATCCGGTGGGAGACGGGGCATGAGGCGGCCACTGCGCGTGAAGCGGCCGAGCTCGCCTGGCGGGACCGAAGCGCTCCCGGCTCGATCGCCAACGTGTTCACGGTGGTCGACCCGGCGGCCGGTGTTCAGGTCACCGTGGATCTGTCCGAGCCACCGGAGCCGCCGCGTCCCCGACCGCAAGGGCGGGTGTTCGAGTACGCCTCCAAGGTCGAGGTGACGTTGAAGGTCATCGCCGACACCGAGGAAGCCGCCTTCGCCCTGCTCGACGAGGTGTTCCTGGAGGTGACTGCCGGAGGCGAACCGGTCCGCACGGGCCTGATCGGGGTGTCGATGCAGGTCGACGGCGACCCCGAGCTACTACCGGATCTCAATGAGGATCCCGTGGACGCCGATCCGGTAGCGGCCTGATGCAGCAGCCCGTCTAGATGACCGCCCCACGAAGTCGGCGGCCGTAGCGGTCTGTCAGCGACGGCTAATGACGATTCCCCGCACCTCGCCGAGCATCCCGCCATCAGGGCGGGTTCGTATCTCTGGAAGGACCACCATTCATGATCGTTATCAGTCACACGCTGGAGACCGGCACCGTCGTGTACGGGACCAGCCGAACAGATGGCACCGGCCAGATCATCCGGGCGGAGGGGTTTTGTCCGTCCCGGCATCTGGCTGAGCACGACACCTACGGCGAGGCCGTCTGGTACGTGGCCTCCAGCCGCCGCCGCCCGGCCAAGAAGGACTACATCGACCGTTGCGCCACCGCCCTGAGGAAGCCGGGTTCGAGGTCCTGGTCGAGATCGACAACATCACCCCGCCGACGACGACCTTCGCGCAGCTGGAGCAGGACGACCGCGCCGACGACCGGACGGACCGCTTCGGCGGGTATGCCGACAGCGCGTCGGCGAAGGGGTCGGCGATGGTCGAGCAGGTCGACGCCGAGCGCCAGCGGATCCCGCTCGACCAGCCTCATCTGATCGGCCACCACTCCTACAACCGGACGGTACGGGCCGAGGAGAAACGCAACGCCAAGGAGCAGCGCGGCTTGGAGCACGTTCGCCGTGGCAGGCGCTGGGCGGGACGCGCCGATGCCGCCGCCGGGTTCCAGACCGGTAGGCAGGCCCTGGGCACCACCTTGCGGCGGATCGAACGCCTGGAGGCCGAGATCCGCTCCCATACCCGCTACCTGAAGGGGACGATCCGCCAGTGGGAGATCACGGTCACCACCGACTGGACCGGCGACTACGGCAAGACCCTGGACGAACGTCTTGCCGCCCGCCCGCAAGGCGCACACGTCGTCTCCCGCGACGAGGACCGCAACCTCGCCCGGGTCTTCATTCCCCTCAGCCCGACCGCCCGCGCCGTCACCGAAACCCAGATCATCCTCCTGGGCGAGGAGGTCGACCACTGGAAGACACACGTCGCCGCCCTCCAGGAAAAGGAAGGCAAGAAGGTCTGGTCCAGCCGGACTTCTCGCGCGGTGACTTCGTCCAGGTCGGCAAGCGCTGGTACGAGATCGTACGGGTCAACTCCAAGACCCTGACCGTGGCCAACGGCGTCAATAGCCACCTCCTGAACGTCATCACGCTGGCCAACGCGCGTAACGCGACCGGCGGCGGAGGCTGGACCGACCGGCTCCCCTACCCCGAAGCGCGCGGCCAGATGACGGCGGCACACGCCCGCTCCCGCT
>JAOPYM010000277.1 GCA_025964615.1 Actinomycetes bacterium | reverse complement strand
TGGTGCTCGCCGGCGGGCTGTTCCAGGGCGCGCTCGTCGCGGGTTCCTGGGCGCTCTGGCAGGGCGAAGGCGAGCGGACGGCACTCGCCACGTCCTACCGGTCGCTGGCCGAGTACGCCTCTACCGTGGCGGCCGGCCGTTTCGATCCGCCGCCTCCGATCGCCTTCCCCGCCACCGCCATCCTCGATGATCCCAACCCGCTGCTGCCCGGGAGAACCCGACTCATACTCCTTGGCCTGCTCGAGGAAGCCGAACACCTCCGGGCCGCGCTGGCCGCGCTGGCCGCGCTGGCAAGCGGTGGCCGTGCCGGTAACTCAGCCGGTAACTCAGCCGGTGACTCGCCGGAGGCCATCCGGAGCCTCGCCGCCGACGCGGCGACGGTGCTGGACCTGCTCGCCGGCGCCCTGCGCGCCAGACGAGCCGAGCGCGCCGGGCGGCTGCGTGAACTGAACCGGCGACTGGCCGGGCTGACCGTCCCGCCCAGCGCAGGCTGGCGCTGGGCAGGAGAGGTCCTCCTGCACCAGCTCCGCGCCGTGGCCCACACCCTGGCCCGCCTCGACGCGATGCCGGTGCGGGCTCCCGCAGGTGAGGTGCCGAGCGGTGCCACCCTGCCGGGTGCGGAGAGCGGGGTCGTGGCGACCCTCGCCACCCTGCGAGCCAACATCACCCCCTCCACCGAAGCCGGGTGTCACGCCCTGCGTCTGGCCGTCATCGCGGGCTTGGCCGCGACGCTGGCCGAAGTCGCCGGGTGGACGGAGAGCCGCTGGGTGGTACTGACGACCTTCCTCGTGCTCAGGCCGGACTACGGCTCCACGCTCTACCGCGGCGTCCAGCTTTCGGTGGGCACCGCGCTGGGAGTGGTCCTCGGGGCGTCCGCGGCCCTGCTGGGCCACCTGGGTCAAGGCGGCATGATCGCCATGGCCTGCGTGTGCGTCGCCGCCGCCTACGCCCTATTCGGGGTGAACTACCTGCTGTACAGCGTGTTCCTCACCGGATACATCGTGGTCCTCCTCGACGTCCTCGGCAGCCCGGCGATCAGCACGGCTGAGAGACGCCTGGCCGACACCGTGGTCGGAGCGGCGCTGGCGCTGACCGCCTACTTCCTGTGGCCGACATGGGAGGGCCACACCGTCCACGAGAAGTTCGCCCGGCTCCTGGAGGCTCACGGCGCGTACGCGACAGCTCTGCTCCAGCAGTACGCCCACCCTGGCCGGGTAGGCCAAGCGCAGCTGCGGGGCATGCAGGCAGAAGCCCGCCGGGCCCGCAGCGACGCCGAGGCGTCCGCCGCTCGCCTGTCCGGCGAACCCTCGCATCCTCCGCTCACGCCAGCCGCCAGCCGGGCCCTGATAGCAGCCGTGCGCCGGCTGGCCAACGCCGAACTCGCTCTACACGCCTTTGCCCTGGGGCAAGCGGGAATCACCGACCACCAGGCCAGGGGCGGGCCCGGCGACACCGTCGCCCGGCGGCTCGACGCCCTGGCCACCGTGCTGGACACGACGATCAGTCGCCTGGCCGTCTCGCTCGCAACCCGCCAGCCGCCGCAGCCCCTTCCTGCCCTCCGCCCGCTCCAGACCGCGCTGCGTGATCCGCTGCGTAGCCAGGGCGCCGACGCCACCCTCGCCAGGATCACTGCCGACCTGGTCGACGCCACCGACGCCATCGCGGACATCCTGCGCGACCACCTTCCAGTGCCTACCGCGACGAGTGTCAGGCGCCGGCACCCGCAGTGACCTGACTCGGCACTCTCCGGCCCTGGATCGGTTCGGTGAGCGCGAGCATGAGCGGATAGGCGATGGAGCAGAGGGCAGGACTCCGTTGACGACCCAATTGATCACTGCGTGTATGCCGCAGCCCACCAGCCGTGACAGCGCGGCCTACGCGCTTCCCTCCGCCGACGTAGCGGGGACGATCTTGACTTTGAGGTGTTTCACCAGGGGCTGGTCGCTTTGCCGGCTGTAGTCGCCGGCCGCGCACAGCACGTTCATCTCCGGCATGTAGCCGGCTGCGCAGCCCGGCGGGATGTCGTAGCGGACGGCCCGGTAGCCGCGGAGGGACCTGGTGCTGCCGTCCTTGGCGGTGCTGGTGATGTCCACGAGGTCGAATTCTGCGATGCCCCGCGCGCGCATGTCGGTGGCGTTCATGAAGACCAGGGTGCGCAGGTTCTTGACGCCGCGATAGCGGTCGTTATTGGAGTAGATGGTGGTGTTCCACTGGTCGTGGGAGCGCATGGTGCCCAGCGCGAGTGTCCCAGGGGCGGGGACGACGTCCGGGAGTGGGGCGGTGGAGAACTCTGCCCGGCCGGATGGGGTGAGGAAGACGAGTTCGCGGGCGGGTTGGCAGAGGCGGAAGCCGAGCGGGAGGCGGACGCGGCGGTTGAAGTCCTCGAAGCCGTCCAGCACCGAGGACATGGTGTCGCGGATGCGGTCGTAGTCCTCGATGTAGCCTTCCCACGGGGTGGGGCTGTCGGGCAGGGTGGCGCGGGCCATGCCGGCGATGATGGCGGGCTCGGAGAGCAGATCCGGGGAGGCGGGGCGCTTCATCCCCACGGACAGGTGCACCATGCTCATCGAGTCCTCGACGGAGGTGGCCTGGAGCCCGGCGCGCTGGTAGTCCTGTTCGGTCCGGCCGAGGCAGGGCAGGATCAGGGCATTCCGCCCGTGGACGAGATGGCTGCGGTTGAGCTTGGTGCTGACGTGTACGGTCAGCTCGCAGCGGCGCAGTCCGTCGAAGGTGTATGCGGTGTCGGGGGCGGCGAGGGCGAAGTTGCCGCCCATGCCGATGAAGACCTTCACCTCCCCGCGGTGCATGGCCTCGATAGTGCGGACGGTGTCCAGGCCGTGCTCGCGGGGCGGGTCGATGCCGCAGACGTCCGCGAGCCGGTCCAGGAATTCGCTGGTCGGCCGGTGGTCGATGCCGCAGGTTCGGTTGCCCTGGACATTGCTGTGGCCACGGACCGGGCACGGGCCTGCGCCCTCGCGGCCGAGGTTGCCGCGCAGGAGCAGGACGTTGACGATCTCGCGCACTGTGTCGACGCCATGCTCGTGCTGGGAGATGCCCAGGCACCAGCTGAAGATGGTGCGGTCGGACTCGGAGTACACCTGGGCTGCCTTGAGGATCTCCGCGTGGGTCAGCCCGGACTGGTGTTCCAGTTCCTCCCACGGGGTGGCCTCGCACACGGCGCGGTACTCCTCGAATCCCGCGGTGTGGCGCTGGATGAACTCGCTGTCGAGGGCCTTGGGGTCGGTTTGCGACTGTTCCAGCAATGCTTTGGTAATGCCGCGGAGCAGGGCCATGTCGCCGCCGATGCGGGGCTGAAGATTGAGGGTGCTGGTTTTCGTGGAATGGAATAGGGCCATGTCGGTGAAGTCGTGCGGGACGATGGTCCGGGTGGCGGCAGCCTCGATGATCGGGTTGACGTGCACGATCTGGGCACCGCGGCGATGGGCCTCGGCGAGTGCGGTGAGCATCCGCGGGGCGTTGGAGGCCGCGTTGACGCCCATGATGAACAGCGCGTCCGCTGTCTCCCAATCCTTCAAATCAACGGTGCCCTTGCCCGTGCCCAGCGATGCCTCCAGCCCCCGGCCGCTGGCCTCGTGGCACATGTTCGAGCAGTCCGGGAGGTTGTTGGTGCCGAACTCCCGGGCCATGAGCTGGTAGAGGAACGTGGCCTCGTTGCCCAGCCGGCCGGAGGTGTAGAAGGCCGCCTCTTGCGGGCTGCGCAGGCCCCGGAGGGTCTCCCCGACAAGGCCGAAGGCCGCCTGCCAGCTGACCGGCACATACCGGTCGCTGTCCGAGTCGTACACCATGGGATCGGTCAGCCTTCCCTGGTCCTCCAGGGCGAAGTCGGTCCAACCCATCAGTTCCGTCACCGTGTGCTTGGCGAAGAACTCCGGCCCGGTCCGCTTGCGGGTCATCTCCCAGGTGACGTGTTTGATCCCGTTCTCGCAGATGTCCAGGTGGAGGCCCTTGATGTCATCGGGCCACGCGCATCCAGGGCAGTCGAAACCGCGCCCCTCATGGTTCATCCGGAAGATCGCACGGGGAGGGTCGACCAGTGCCCTATCACGCATCAGCAGCCGGGTGACGCTCTTGGCCGCCCCCCAGCCCGCGGCGGGATGGTGGTAGTCGTGCTGCTCGGGTCGGCGCCCGTCCGCGGGCCCGTACCCCGGCGCGGGCGTGCCCGCGGACGGCCCGCTCTCGGATCGATCTGGTTTCCGATCGGCGTCGCTCACCGCACTCACCCCCGACTTTTGTGGTCAGGACACCGCTTCTAGCGTAGTACTGCAGGGATGGATCACCTGAGAGGGGTGTTCTTCGAGGTCAAGCGGGGTCGCCGGCAGGGCCAGCCGCGGAATCGTGATGTTGATCGTCATGACGGACCTCCCGTCCGCGCCGTCGCGCGGCGTTCTGGCACCCGTCACGCATTACCTGCCGGTAACGAGTCCGGCCCCGGCCCGACCGGCACAAACGGTGACGGTCAGCCCGGGCGGTGCAGGTCGCCACATCGGGCCATGACGACACAGGCCGACAATGCGGCCATGTCCGAGCGAACACACCCCTCATGTAAGAGCTTTGGCACTGCACGGCGTGATCCCGCTGACGGGAAGCCACCTGGGGTCACCCTTAAAGCCGGGGAGACCTGTCCTGACCCGGGAGGTCTCTCGACGAGGGGTCAGTGGCCTGTGCCGGTGTAGACGCCTCACCGAACGAGGTGCTACGACCTCAGCAGACCTGCTGGTCAGCAGTCTGCCAAACGCCGAGTGAGGGCCTCTGATCTGGGGTAACGAGCCAGGTACCGGGCTGGCGGGCCCGTTCTTCGGGGGAGGAGCCGCCCATGGGTGGGTTGCTGGCCACCGCGGCGACGCCGGCCGATCTGATGGCGGCGCGTCTGCAGATGGCGGTGTCTCTTGGTTGGCACATCGTTTTGGCCTGCCTCGGCGTAGGCATGCCGGCGTTGGCGGTGTTCGCGGAATGGCGCGGCCACCGGACCGGCGACGAGGCGTACGTACGTCTGGCGCGCCGGTGGGCGAAGGCGATGGGTGTGCTGTTCGCCGTGGGCGCGGTGTCAGGGACGATCCTGTCGTTCGAGATGGGTGTGCTGTGGCCTGGGCTGATGGCGACGTACGGGCAGGTGCTGGGGTTGCCGTTCGCGCTGGAGGGATTCGCGTTCTTCATCGAGGCGATCTTCCTCGGCATCTACCTGTATGCCTGGGATCGGCTGCCACCGCGCCTGCACATGCTGACCGGGCTGCCGTTGTGCGTGGCCGGAGTCGCTTCGGCGTTCTTCGTGGTGTGCGCGAACGCGTGGATGAACCAGCCGCGCGGCTTCGACCTGGTCGGCGGCCGTGTCACCCGGGTACGGCCCTGGGCGGCGATGTTCAACCCGGCCACGCCGCTGCAGACGATCCACATGATCTTGGCGGCGTTCATGGTCGCCGGGTTCGGCGTCGCCGGCGTGTACGCGGTCGGGATGCTCCGTGGCCGGCGGGAGCGGTACCACCGGATCGGGCTCCTGCTGCCGTTCACCGTGGCGGCGATCACCGCGCCCGTGCAGATCGTGGTCGGCGACTCTCTGGCCAGGTTCCTCGCGCACGGCCAGCCGGCCAAGCTAGCCGCGATTGAGGGCCTCAACCACACCGGGTCGCACATCGGCCTGTCGATCGGCGGCCTCTACATCGACGGGCAGATGCGATACGCGATCCGTATCCCGGACGGGCTGTCGCTCCTGGTCGGTTACCGGCCGAGCACAGTCGTCCAAGGCCTGGACAGGGTGCCGGTAGCCGACCGGGCGCCGGTCAACCCGGTGCATCTGGGCTTCCAGGCGATGGTGGCGATCGGGACCGGCCTGTTCCTGCTCGGCGCTTGGCTGGGGGTGGCCTGGTGGCGACGCCGTGACCTGCCACGGTCCCGCTGGTTCCTGCGGCTGACGGCGGTCTCCGGGGTGGCGGCGGTGATCGCGCTGGAGACCGGCTGGGTCACCACGGAAGTGGGCCGGCAGCCCTGGATCGTCTGGCAGCATCAGCGCACGGCGGACGCGGTCAACCCGGCGCCGGGGCTGTGGGTGGGCCTCGTCGTGGTGCTGGCCGTGTACGTCGTGCTCACGGTGGCGATCGGGTACGTACTCAATCTGCTGCGCACCCAGCAGATCACCGCGCCGCAGGAGGGCTGGGCGGAGGTGTACCCGCCATGACCGCCGCGCAGTGGCTGCTGATCCTCTCCTGGGCGGGCCTCACGCTGTATGCGCTGCTCGGCGGGGCGGACTTCGGCGGCGGTTTCTGGGACGCGCTGGCCGGTGGCGCCCGGCGGGGCTTGGCTCAGCGCCGGCTCATCGAGCACTCCGTCGGCCCCGTCTGGGAGGCCAACCACGTATGGCTGATCTTCGTCATCGTGATGTTCTGGACCTGCTTCCCCGGGGTGTTCGCGTCGGTGGCCTCCACCCTCTACATACCGCTGACGCTCGTCGCGCTTGGGATCATCGCCCGCGGGGCCGCGTTCGCGTTCCGTAAGGCCAGCACCGAGCTCTGGCAGTTGCGGCTGTTCGGTGGCGGGTTCGCGCTGTCCTCGGTGCTCACCCCGTTCTTCCTCGGTACGGTCGCGGGCGGCGTCGCCTCCGGTCGCGTGCCCTACGGACTGGCCAAAGGCGACCTTGTCGGCAGCTGGTGGAACCCCACCTCGATACTCGCGGGGGTGCTCGCGGTCGGCACCACCGCCTACCTCGCCGCCGCCTTCCTCACCGCCGACGCACGCCGAGGCGGCCAGATCCAACTGGCCGATGCCTTCCGCCGCCGCGGCCTCGGCACCGCCGTGGTCACCGGAATCATCGCGCTTGGCGGCATCTTCATCCTGCGCAGCGACGCACCGGCCCTGTACGCAGGGCTGACGGGACGCGCGCTGCCCATCGTCGTGCTGTCGGCTCTCGCCGGACTCGGCTCCATGGCGTTGCTCATCGCCCGACGGTACGGCCTCACAAGGATCACCGCCGCGCTGGCCGTCGCCGCGGTGCTGTGGGGCTGGGCCATCGCGCAATACCCTGTCATGCTCCCACCGCACGTCACCGTCTCCGATGCCGCCGCCACCCCCGCGGTCCTGCACGCCACCCTGGCAACGGTCATCGTGGGAATGGTCCTACTCGTCCCGTCACTGCTCTGGCTGTTCACACTGTTCCAGCGCACCCCCCAGCCCGCGCAGCCGAACAACGGTCCGGCGGTGACCCCCTGAACCTGGTTTTCGCTGCCGGACGGCGACGGCCGCTGCCAGGTCAGGCTACTTGACCTGGGTCAGATGAGCAGGGGCCGGGGCCTGTCGGCTCTGCCATGTCTGGCGGAGCTTGTAGGCGTAGGCACGCGACGGCGGCTTGAGTCCATCCTGTTCCATGTCTTCCCCGGCCTTGGGAACCGACCCACCGTGCCGGGTCAGCGCGGCCAGGAACACCGCACGCGTCCTACTGGGATCGTGAGTGGCGATCGGAGCACCGCGGGGAGGGGCGCTATCCCGAACATCAACTCTGGGAGGCCGTCCAGGGCTATCTGGACGTCCTGGCCGCTTCAGCCGGTGCGAAATCGCCGGGCCAATGCGGGTGACGCGGGGCTCGGGCTTGTCGCGGCGCCAGACCCGAATGACGTTCCGTGGCGGATTTCCTGCCACGGAACACCGTTCGAGCAGCCTGCGGCGCCGGTCCGTCAGTTCGCCTTGACGACGGCCAACGGGTGCTGATAAGACGCGCTGGCGGATTTCGCGACGAACGCGTACCTGCCCCCAGTGAGATAGAGCGCCAGGTCGTCGGTGACCCAGGAGAAGCTCGTCACCCCCAAATAGGTCTCCTTGCCGTCGCGCAGCGACACACTCCGCAGACTTGGACTCATGGCCGAATCGTCGAGGTAGATCACTTGGCCGGCCTCCACCTGCATGGCCTGGACACCGGCCACCCGCGTAGACCAGCGTTCCCGCGCATCGGCCAGGCCGTAGGCGACCACCAGGTTCTGGCCATCCGCAAGCGCTTGGGTGATCAGCAGCCCGTCCTGAACGAAGAACCGGTAGATCGGTGCGGCGGTGAAGCGGAGCGTGTCGGTGTAGAGCTGCCGCCGGCCGTCGTCCACCTGGATCGGCTCGGAGGCGCGCCCGCTCGCATCGAAGATCGTCACGGTGTCGGTCCCGCGCTGACTGACTTCCTGGACGTAGACCACGGCGGGTGCCGCCGACAGCAGGCCGATGTTCGCGGACCCGTTCCCGCTCGCCGCCGGCCTCTCCCACCGGGTCTTGCCGGTGGCGGCGTCGATCGCACGGATCGTGGGTGAGTGATCGACACAGATACTCTCGACCACGACCTGGTCACCACCGGCGATGACCTTGTCGAAATGGCACATGTCGGCCGACTTCTGCTGCCAGCGCTGCACGCCCTCTCTCAGGGTGAACCCCTGGAGCGACTTCTCTGTCTGCAGAACCGCCGTCTCTCGGGACACTGCGATGACATCCGCGTACACACTCGGCGACAGCTCGGCACCCGGGAGGACCTTGTCCCAGAGTCCTCGGCCACTGGCCAGATCGACCGCAGTGATGTGGGTGCACGGCTGGTTCTCAGCGGCGTGCCCGATCAGGCCGATCCCGCCCTCGACCGTACGGCTCATCGCGCACAACACCTCCGGGCTGGGGATGGTGTGCGTCCAGGCCTTGTTCCCGGTGGCGACGTCGTAGGCGCTGACCTCGTCGAAGCGCGCCCGCATGACCAGGGAGCCGCTCTGCCAGCTGCCCAGTGTCTCCACTCCGGTCGGCCGGTCCGGCGGTGACGCCCAGAGCGTCCGCAGGCTGGCGCCATGAGCCCAGTTGAAGACCGACAGCCCGGGGAAGACACCGCCCACCACACACGCCAACGCGACGACCCAGCCGACCGCTCGGGTTCCCGACCTTCCGATCCACACCAGAGTGATGGGCACTACGACAAGCAGGGAGAAGAACCCCACCGAGATCATCCAGGTCGTACCAAGGGGACAGGGCCCACTGTAGGTCTCGCACGATCCGCCGGCCTCCCCGAGGGCTCCCCACGACTTGACCTCCAGGGTCAGCAGAAAGCCGACCCCGATGGCGCCGGCCAGCCCGATCAGCAGGGGCACGATCCTGACAGGTCGGTATGGTCGTTCGTTCCCGTACATCGCCGCAGTCCTCGTTCCAGCGTCGACGGCTCGGACGGGATAGCCCGGTCCGCGAGAAGCCGAAGATCGCATCTCATGAGACTCACGTCCCGGCCTCGGAGTTGTCCCGAATATTCCTTTTCTGTTACCGGCCTTCTGCGGCCGGGCGGTCCCCGACCACGTCCAGTTCCCCAACGGGCCTCTCGGCAGGTCCGGGGGCCCCAGTTCTTCTGGTTCTGTTTTTACGTGGTCACGACCTGGGCGAACGTAGGGACAGTCCTTCTGAGCTGCTCAGATGGCTCTCGGCGACTCTCGTCGTTTCGCATGTGATTCGGACGGCATGTACCCGCCAGGCTGTCTCGTCCGTCGTCGACTCACCTTGTTTAGGTGCTCAGTCCTGGCGGGCGGCTCGCCGCTCGTGCGGTGTCCATGAAACGTTCAACGGGTCTGGCGAGGTGACAATCAATTCGGGTGGAGGATTCACGACACCCGGCGCATCATCACATCGACTCGGGTGCCGTGCGCCAGCGTGAGTTCCCAGGTCACCGGTTCCCAGCCGCGAGCCTCCAAGGTTTCGACGCACCAGAGCAGAAGCGGGAGAGTTCCGCCTGATGGCCTCAGGTCCGGCCGTTCGGGCACGGCGCGTAGGGACCGGC
>JAOPYM010000270.1 GCA_025964615.1 Actinomycetes bacterium | reverse complement strand
GCGTGGCCCGGGCCGTGGCCGGCGGCGGCATCTACCTCGCCGTGCTCGGGCTGTTCGGCCTGGGCCTGGGCGCGACCCTGCGCAGTAGCGCCGCCGCGATCGCCGCCCTGTTCGGGCTGCTGTTCGTGCCGGTGATCCTGGTGAGCATGCTGCCGCACTCCTGGCAGACCACGGTCGGCCCCTACCTGCCGATGAACGCCGGCGACGCGATCTACTCACTGCACCCCGAAACAGGCGGCCTCAGCCCCGGGTCCGGGCTCGGCGTACTCAGCCTCTACGCAGCCATCGCCCTCACCACCGGATTCACCCTCATCAAGCACCGCGACGCCTAACCCGCCAAGGGCGGCCCGGGACCGGGAGGTCCACATGCACAGCCCCCGCTCGCACCTGTCCGGATTCACCGCGCACATCGCGGCCACGGCCGCACGGCTCCGCTCGATCGCCGGTCCGCTGCGGGGCCGGCGCAGCCCGGCCGCAGCGGGCCGCACCACGACGGTCAGATCCCAGGCCCGTGTCCCGACCGCCAGGAGCGCGCGGTACGCCAAGCAACTGTGCAGCCACGCCGCCTGGAAGACACCCCATGCACAGTGGACCCCGCCCAACGGGGTGATCGAATTCCCAGACGGCATCGGCACCTGCCGCATCACCGCGGAACCCGACTACCTCGTACTCGCCATCGAGGCCACAGACCCCGCGAACCTCGCGAAGTTGCAGCAGATCATCGGCGCCAACATCGAGCGATTCACCGCACGCGAGGGCCTCACCGTGCAGTGGGTCCCCAACTGAACCCGCCAGCGGGTCCGGTCACGGTAAACGACAGCTCCGATGCCGCGTACCGGAGCCCGCCCTGGGCCGGGGGTCGGCCTGCAGCTGCTCGCACCGGTGGTCGGCGCGGCCAGCCACATCATCGCCGTGGATCCCTCCGCCACGATGCGGGAGATGGCCGGTTCGCGGTGTGCCGGGCTGCTCGCGGCGGGCACCCTGGATCTGCGGGACGGCGGCGCGGAGCGCACTGGATGCGCGGATGGGTCGATGGACGCGGCGATCTCGGTCAACAACGTGATGTTGTGGGACCGCCGTGCCGGGTTCGCCGAACTGCTGCGGGTGCTACGGCCCGGAGGGCGACTGGTGATCACCGTCCACCGCCACGTATTGGATGTATCGAGATGATGTCGGCGATCGGCCGGGTGACAACCCGCAACGGGCACAGTCTCAGGCGATGCGGACGGCCCCGGCCCACGGGAAGGTCGACAGTGGGCTGATCTTGACGACGTCGCCGGTCTGGGGTGCCTGGACGATGTTGCCGTTGCCGATGTACATGGCCATGTGGTGCAGGTCGGAGAAGAAGAACACCAGGTCGCCGGGGCGTAGCTGGGAGCGGGTGACGTGGGTGCCCATGTTGTACTGGGCTCCGGTGTAGTGCGGGAGGGTGACGCCGACCTGGGCGTAGGCGTACAGGGTCAGCCCGGAGCAGTCGAAGCCCTTGATACCGGCGCCCTGGGCGACCCCGTAGGTGGGGCCTGAGGCGTTGCCGCCGCCCCAGGAGTAGGGGATGCCGAGCGCGCTGAGGGCGGCGTTGACGGCGCCCATCGCCTTGGCCGAGGCGCCGCCGGGTGTGACGTTGGGGATCTTCCCGCCGGGGCGGCGCTGGACGCCCTTGAAGTTGCCCTGGCGGATCAGGGCGTTGATGTGGTCGCGTTGGCGGGTGACCTGCCCGACGAGCTGGGTGACCTGGTCGGTCTGGTCCTGGGCGGCCTTCTGTGCGCGGGCGGCGGACTGGAGGGTCTGCAGGACCAGGCGGGCGCGGGCGCCGCCCTGGCTGGTGAAGTAGCTGAAGGTGGCGGACTGGTCCAGGACCAGCTGCGGGTCCTTGGCCGAAGCGAAGCCCAGGACGGGGTCGAGGCCGCCGCTGGTGTAGCTGTCGGCGGCCATCCGGGCGATCTGGGCGTGCACGGCCTGCAGGTTCTGCTGCTGGCGGTGGGCGTTGTCGGCGGCGGCTTTTGCCGCCCGCTGGGCGCGCTGCAGCTGCACGGTGAGCCCGTTGTACTGCTCGGTGAGCTTTTCCAGCTGGACGGCGAGCTGTTGGTGCGAGGGGGCCGGGGTCTGCTGAGCGGACGCTGGTCCGGCGGGGAACGCGGTGAGCATCGCGGCGGCCAGCAGAGCGGAAGCGGCCCATTGGGGCAGTGTGCGGGCTGCGGCTCGGCGTCGATCCATGCGGGAACCTCTCCCTTGCCGCCTACCGGGTTAGCTGACGGGTTCGGGCTGGAGCAGCCCTACCGCCCGGGCGTTGCCGCCCAGCGGATTCACCCCGGGCACACCGGGTCCCCGGCTCCCCCGCGCAGGGCGGGGGACTCGGCGAGACGGCCGCGGGATCCCCGGGGGCAGGAACCTGTCACGGCCGAACTCCGACATACTGTAGGAGATCAGTGCGGGTAACGCCACCAGGCCGTGAGGAAACGGGCGTTCAGCAGGTCAGCGTGATCGCGGTGATCCAGCCTGCGAGGATCGCGAACGGCAGGAGCACGGAGGCCGCCGCACCCGCCCACGCCAGGTGCCGCCCGCCAACGGCGGACGGCCCCGACTGGAGCCGGTCCAACCGCGTCGCCAGCGCATCGGCCCCGGGCGGTGCGGCGGACAGGGAACCCGCGGGGCTGGGCAAGATCGCGAGGCGCCGCAGCGCCTGCGCGACGGTCGCACGCCCGAACCGCCCGGCGGCCGCGTCGTCGGCGGCGTGCTCCAGCAGCGCGGGCAGGACCGTGCGGGCCTGCGTGAACGTGGCCGACCAGGAAAGTACCCCGCCGAACGCGTCGACCAGGGTGAGGATGAGGTGGTGGCGGCCGCGCAGGTGCGCCCGTTCGTGGGCGAGGACCGCGGCGAGTTGCGGCCCGTCCAGGCAGGCCAGCGCTCCGCTGCTGACCACGATGGGCCGGTCTCCCACCGGCAGGCAGTAGGCGATCGGGAGCGGGTGATCCAGGATGCACACGTCGTCAAGACCGGTCCGGGCGGTGGTGACCAGATCGAGCATGTCGTGGTGGCGGCGCCGGGCCGCGCGGATTTCCCGCAACCGGGCCACGGCCTGCCGGACCGCCTGTAGGGAGACGGCGACCGAGAGGGCACTGAACACGATGGCCGTGGCGGCGCCGGTGTGCGTGTGGCTCACGCATCGTTGGAACCATTCGATGACGGCGTGCCCGGGGCCGGGTGAGCTGAAGACCACCAGGGCGAGGAGCCCGGCCGCCGCGGCCACCGTGCCGGCCAGCGCGGTGAGCCACAGGGTCGCGGCAGCCGCCGGGTGGCGGTCCAGCCCTCGCAGACGGCTGAGCAGAGGTCCGGCTCCGTGGCCCAGGACCACCGCCGAACCCAGGAGCGCAACGTAGGCGATCACCGGTTACCGGTGCCAGGGCGGGGGTTCAATGCGTCCAGGGCCCGCTGCGACAGTGCCTGTAGCAGGCGTTGCGCGTCCGCGGGGTCGACGCCCTCGGCGAAGCGGGCCAGCGCCGGGCCATGGTCGGGCAGCAC
>JAOPYM010000249.1 GCA_025964615.1 Actinomycetes bacterium | reverse complement strand
CGCCACCCACCGGGCCCAGCGTGTAGCCCAGCCGGGGCTGGTCCCATTCGATCCCACTGGTACGGATCGCCTCGTCGACCAGCCAGCGCTGCTCCCGCCATCTGCGGGGCCCGTGAACCTGCCCGTGTGTTGTTGTCAACTGTGCTCCTCATCTCAGTGACAGCAACTGTGGCCCAGGTCACAGAATTTGGGAATAGATGCGGCCGTCGACAGGACGTTCTCGTCGAGGTACTGGCCGATGCCCGTAGACCGTCAGGCCCGTGGCGCGAAGGTGGCGCGCTCGGCGGGCCAAGGCCAACCAGGTAGCACAAAAGGTTCAAATAAGTACATAGAGTGACAATCTGGGGTTGAGGTGCAGCTTCGCCGGGGTATTCCTGCCACTGGTCGCCGGGTACGGATGCCCGACGGGAACCACAACATGGAGGGATTCACCCCATGATGAACGCCAAGAGGATCAAACGCATGGCGGTTGCCGCCCTGGCCGCACCGGCGGTTCTATTCGCTGCCGCGGGCGCCGCGAGCGCCGCGAGCGCGGACACCGCTCCCAGCTTCAGCCACAGCAGCTTCTCGAACCAGGAATCTGTCCCTGGCCACGACGGTGACCACCACCGCCACCACCGCCACCACCGCTTCCACCACGGGCACCGTTTCCACCATTTCCACCACGGGCACCGTTTCCACCGCGGCTGGTAGGACGCGGCACGGGTGTCGGTCCGCCCTCATCGTGAGCGCGGGCCGCTGACGCCCGGTACTGGCTGGGCCGGACGGCGGGCGTCGGCGACCGCGGCGATTCAGTGACGTCGACGCCGCCATCCAGCGAGCGGGGGGCACGACCAGGGTTCATGTGTTGTGCATTCCGGTCATGAGTGCGGCGAGGTCGTCGGGTGCGATGAAGGAGGCTGGTACGGGCGGGCCCCAGTTGTAGATCATGCGCATGTCGTCGAACGCTTCGGGCTTCCAGACCGCGTCGTCGAGGATGCAGTCGAGGTCGCTGTAGTACTCGCTGAAGTTTCCGGCGGGGTCCTTGAGGTACCAGAAGAAGTTTGAGCCGATGTGATGTCGGCCGAGGCCCCAGATGTGACGTTCAGGGTGGCCTTCGAGCATCCGGTGGGCGCCCCGCCCGATCTCGTCGACGTCTTCGACCTCCCATGAGGTGTGGTGCAGGAACCGTACCGGGGCGGGTTGGAGGAGCACGTTGTGGTGATCGCTGGAACAGCGCAGGAACGCCGCCACACCAGGTGCCTCGTCACTGACTTTGAAGCCGAGGCCGTCGGTGAAGAAGCGGTGGCTGGCCTCGTGGTCGGTGGATCCGAGCACGACGTGGCCGAGTTTGCGGGGCTGTACCGGGGTCGCCCGCAGGACTGCCTGAGCGCGGGCGTCCACGCGCTCGGTCCGGCCGGGCCCGTTGTAGGTGGGGGCGGGTGCCGGCTCGCGGGTGATCCGCTCGCTGGGCGTGATCACGACCTTGACGGCTGTGCCGGGGTCGGTCGTGGTGAGCTGCTGGTCGTCCAGGGTGTGGGCGGCGCCCAGACCGGCCAGCCTGGAGGCGATGCGGTGCAGGTCATCGGGGTCGTCGGCGCCGACGCCGAGTTCGACCAGCCGCCGGGTGGGCGCGTTGACGATCCGGAGCTGCTCACCCCCGTCGACGGTGGTGAAGTCCGCCTCTCCGCAGGGGGTCAACCCGAACTCCGTGTAGTAGGCCGCCGTCTCGGCGACGTTCGGAACACCGATCGTGATCGTGGTGAGCCGGTGCAGTGCCATGTCGTCATTCCTCGATTTCGAAGGGGAAGCTGTAGCGCTCCAGACGCTGCCTGAGGGGTTGCGCGTTACCGGTGGCCCGGATCAGGACGTGCGGCCGGCCGTCCTTCGTGGTCATGTCGATCTCGGCGGCGAGGCCGGCTCGGTCGAGTTCGGTGCGGACCACCCGGCGGATGGCGTCCTGGAGCAGCGCCGGTTTGAAGATCTTGCCGATGGCGGTGAGGGGCAGTACGTCGAGTACCCGGACCGCTTTCGGCGCGGCGGCCGGTTCGGGTACGTGGCGGGCAGCCCACTGACGTAGTTCCTCCTCGGTCACCCGGGCGCCGGGGCGCAGAGTCACGTAGGCGACGGGCACCTCGCCGGAGTGGGCGTCGGGGGCGCCGATGACGGCCGCCGCGGTGATCTCCGGGTGGTCGAGCAGGGACTCCTCGACCGGGCCGGGATCGATGTTGTGGCCGCCGCGGATGATCAGGTCCTTGGCCCGGCCGGTGAGGTAGAGGTAGCCGTCCTGGTCGACCCGGCCGAGGTCGCCGGTGAGCAGCCAGCCGTCGAAGATCTTCCCTGACGGGTCAGGTGCCGGTCCGTGCGGACCCGGCCGCAGATAGCCGGGGAACACGCTCGGTCCCGCAATGGCCAGCACACCGTTCTCGCCCGGTGCGCAGTCTGCGATCGGCCGCTCGTCGGCGTCGACCCGGACTGCCTTGACCCGCTGGTAGGGCAGCCGTAGCCCGACCGATCCGGGCCGGGGATCCAGCGCGGGCATGGACGCGGTCGCGCAGGTGGCCTCGGTCAGCCCGTACCCCTCCATCATGGGGACCTTCGCCGTGGACTCGAAGGAGTCGCGTACCGATTTCGGCAGTGGCGCCGCACCGACGGCTCCAGCTCGCAGGCTGGAGATGTCCACGTCCGGGGGGATCGGGGGAAGAGCGGCGTAGACGGTGGGGACACCGGAGAAGCCGGTGACGCGGTAGTGCTCGATGATCCGCCAGAAGTCGGCCATCAACGCCCGGTCGCGGTAGCCCAGCGGGCCGAGGCTGACCACCGGGCGGCCGTGCATGAACGGCGCGAGGCCGGTCACGTGGACCGCGTTGACATGAAAGAGCGGGAGCCCTGCCAGCCCCACCGAACCGCCCAGGAATCCGCCGGAGCAGCCCAGCACCCACGCCATGTACACCTCGTTGTGGTGGGTGTGCGGGACCACCTTCGGCGTGCCGGTGGTACCGCCGGTGTGGAAGTAGGCGGCCAGATCGGCCGGACCCGGTCGGTACGGGCTGAGGAGCCGGTCGGCGGGCTGCCCGGCCGCCAGTGCCGCGAAGTCCCCCGCATACCTGCCGGGTGTGTCCGGCCCCGGAGGGCCGCCGACTGCCAGCAGCACCCGCAGGGCGGGCAGCGCCTCAGCGATCCGTACGGCCTTCTCCCAGAGTGCGGGATCGAGTGCGGGCCCGGCGGCGACGAGGATCTGCGCACCGGTCAGGGTGAGGATGGCGGTGATGTGTTCCTCTGTCAGGTTCGGGTTCACCGGTCCCGCCACACCGGCGGCCTGCGCCCCGAACAGCGCGGCGTGGGTCGCGCCGCTGTTGGGCAGCAGCAGGCCGACGACACCGCCGGGCGTGAGGCCCAGTGAGTGGTACAGGTTGGCGGCCTGAGTGACGTGCCCGAGCAGATCCGCATAGGTCCAGTGGTCGGCGTCGCGCCAGTCGCGGCCGTTCTCGCCGAGCAGGTAGAGGGCGGGATCGTCGGCATGCCGGGCGGCGGTACCGGCCAGCACTTCGTAGGTGGAGGCGGGCAGGTTCCGTTCGCTCAGCGGAACCGACTCCACGGCGGCCAGGTCCGCCTGCCGCAGGACCAGCGGCCGATCTTCATCGTTCATATCAAGCCTCAACGAAGGTTGTGCTGAGCGTGCCGATGCCCTCGATGCGACTGACCAGCTCGTCGCCGGGCTTGAGGAACACGGCCGGGACGCGGGTCGCGCCGATACCGGCGGGGGTCCCGGTGAAGATCAGGTCGCCGGGCAGCAGGGGCACGACCGCGGAGAGCCGCGCCACCAGCTCCGGCACACTGAAGATCATTCCGCTGGTGCGGGCGTTCTGCATGGGCACGTCGTTGAGGTCACAGCCGATCCGCAGATCATCGGGATCGTCGAACTCCTCCACGGTGACGACGGCCGGGCCCAGGGGGCCGAATCCCGGATAGGACTTGCCGAGCGAGAATTGCTGGGGGGCGGGCCCGGACCACTGGGTGAGCCGTTCGGACAGGTCCTGGCCGACGGTGAGCCCGGCGACGTGCGCCCACGCGTTCTCGGCCGCTACGTGGTGGGCACGGCGGCCGATCACCGCGACCAGTTCGACCTCCCAGTCGACCATGCCCTCCGGCAGCCCGACGTGGGTGTAGGGGCCGGTCAGGCAGGAGGCGAACTTGGTGAACGTCACCGGGCACCCGGACGGCGCCGGGGGAGCGAGATCGGCCTCCGCGGCGTGGTCGGCGTAGTTGACGCCGATGGCGAAGATCTGGCGCGGGGCGGGAACCGGCGCCAGAAGATCGGTGTCGGTGTAGGGAACGGGCGCGCCCGTCAGACCGGCCAGCTGGGGCCGTACCTCGTCCCAGTGGTCGAAAAGGGCACTCGGGTCGGGGCCGAGCGTCCCGCCGCTGGCCTTGTGGATGTCGAGGGCGCCGTCTTCGACGAGCAGTACGGCTCGTCCGGCGAGATTGGCAATGCGCATCCGTCCTGCTCCTTTGCTGCAACTGTTGACGTCCCATGGGCACCGCTCAGGGGCATCAGGCGGGCTTGTCGGGTGCGTCCCAGGGCAGGGCGGCCGACAGCCAGTGGGTGAGTTGCTCGGCCTGGTCGTTGCTGTGGAGATGGCGTGGCGGTTGGGCGAAGGTCTGGTACGGCCGGCACCGCAGCAGGATGCGTTCTTCCCGCTCGGCCATCGCTTCCACGAGGGGACGCGCGTCCTCGGGCATGACTTCGCCGGACATGCGTGTCCCGATGGACATCATCGCGTCGATCAGCAGGTCGTGGTCGTCGTCGATGAACGCGTCGCAGTACACCTGGACATAGGCGAACGGCCACCGCTCGTCCAGCACGCACAGGCTGACCTTGCCGTCCCGGTCCACCGACCGGGCCTTGGCGCGGCCTCGCATGGTCGAGATCAGCAGCTCGTCGGTGTCGGTCGGCACGTAGTACACCACCGACATCGCCGGCCCGTCGGCCCGGCGCGAGGTGGCGAACACGCACGTGCGATGGGTCCGTACGAATTCGCGTCGCTCGGAGGGGAGCATGTCCCGGTCGACGGGCGCCGTGAACGGCTCGGCGCTCAGGGGGAGCAGAAGCACTCTGTGTCCTTTCTCGGAAAGCTTGGGATGTGGGTTGTGGACCCTGTACGGAGATGCCGGGGCGCCTGGGCTTCCCCGGCATCTCCGTACAGAACTGTCAGAAGGTGATGCCCGGTGTGGTGATCTCGGTGTAGCCCTGGCCGGCGACGGGGTTCCCGCCGACCGAGCCGACTACCGACGACGTGCCTTCCCAGTAGGCGCCGCCCGGCGCATCGGGCCAGGCGACTTCCTGGTCCTTACGCTGGGGGATGATGGTGAACTGCCCGCCCGGCACGTTCACCCGCCAGCCGCTGGAATACGTCAGGCCGGTCGTCGGACTGGTCCACGACCCCAGCGCCTGGACGGCCAGGGAGTTCCCGTCGAGGTCGACGGTCGTTCCATCGGCGTTGACCTTGGTACCGGCCTTCTCGACGATGGTTCCGGTGCTGTCCTTGATCTGGTAGATCATGTACTGGGTCCCGTCCAGCAGCTGGATGCTGAACCAGTTCCAGCTCCCGTAGGCCGTGGCGAAGTTGCCGTACTGGTGGTCGAACCACGAGGTTCCCGTCACCTGTACCGGCACGCCATGGTCGTAGACGGTCCCGGTGGCCTTCAGGTCGGTGAAGGAGTAGTAGTAGGACTGCCCCCACTGCGCGTAGGGGATGAGGCCCTTGACGCCGTTGAGGTTGCCGTGCAGGGCAGCCGGCTTCGACTGGCTCACGCTCAGCTTCAGCTGGTAGCTCTGATCGGTGAATCCACCGCTGAGCGTGCTGCTCCCGTTCTTTCCGGCCATCGCCCAGTCCTGGACGGTGATGTTGTATCCGCCGCCGGCGGGGAGGTTGTCGGGCTGGACCGACACCCTCGACTCCCACTTGAAGGCGTTGTTGGTCAGGTCGGTGATGGCGAGGTTCCCGGCGTAGACGGCCTGGTCGGGATAGCTGATCCCCTGACGGAAGAAGACCAGCTCGTAGCCGTAGGCGTGGAGTTTGCCGGACGGGTCGTGGCCGGCCAGATGGCCGGTGAAGTACCACCACTCGTTCTTGGTGTTGTGCGGCGACTCGTCCGCGGGGATGTGGATGCCCGGGGTGGAGGCGGCCGCCGGGAGAGCGACCGCGCACGTGAACAGGGCGGCGCAGACCGCGACCAGGGTCGTCAGCCTCCGCCATGGCATACGCCTTCGACTGCGGGGTGGGTCAAGCCACAGCTTGTCAGTCATGGGCTTCCTTCCGTCGCTGTTGACGCCCTGTGGGGCACGTCACTATCGTCACGGTAACAGTGTTGCCAAGTCGGGAGCAATGTTCCCGTACGAGGTGGCTGCAAGCGAAGGGATCGGACGCATGGCGAGGATCGTGGAACGGTTTGGCCGGGCAGGCGCGGTATTCCTGACCGGTGCGGTGTTGCTCGGGGCGTGTTCGACCACGTCAGGCCCATCGACCGGCTCGGGAAAGCCGCTGACCATCGGGATCTCGATGTCGCTGTCGGGCGACTTCGCCGACTTCGCCGATCCGGCGAAGAAGGGCTACGAGCTGTGGGCCGCCACGGTCAACGCCAAAGGCGGGCTGCACGGACGCAAGGTCGTACTCAAGATCGCCGATGACGCCTCGAACCCCACCCAGGTGGTCACCAACTACCAGAACCTGATCA
>JAOPYM010000244.1 GCA_025964615.1 Actinomycetes bacterium | reverse complement strand
CCGGACGGGGGCACGTTCGTGCAGGTCGGAACTACCGTACGGACAGGCCGGTGATGGTGCGGCCGATGACCAGGCGCTGGATCTCCGACGTGCCTTCAAAAATGGTGAAGATCTTGGCGTCGCGGTGCATCCGTTCGACCGGGTAGTCCCGGGTGTACCCGTTGCCGCCGAGGATCTGGATGGCCTCGTCGCTGCAGCGGACCGCCGCCTCGCTGGCCATGAGCTTGGCCATCGAGCCCTCGGCAGCGGTGAACTCCCTGCCGTTGCGAGCCATCCAGGCGGCCCGCCACACCATCAGCCGGGCGGCGTCGATCTGGCACTTCATGTCGGCCAGTTTGAAGGCGATGGCCTGGAAGTCACCGATCTTCTTGCCGAACTGCTCCCGGTCCCTGGCGTAGTCGAGCGCGTAGTCATAGGAGGCCCGCGCCACTCCGAGCGCCATCGCACCGACCGTGGGCCGGGTCGTCTCGAAGGTCTTCATCGCGGCTTGGCCACCGGCCCGGACGCCCTCGCGGACCCGGGCGACCCGGGTGTCGAACTTCTCCTTGCCGCCGATGAGGAGCCGCGAAGGCACCCGGACGTTGTCGAGGATGACCTCGGCGGTGTGCGAGGCGCGGATGCCGTGCTTCCTGAACTTCTGCCCCTGCGACAGTCCCGGCGTACGCGGCGGGATGATGAACGAGGCCTGCCCCCGGCTGCCGAGATCGGGGTAGACCGAGGCGACGACCACGTGGACGTCGGCGATGCCGCCGTTGGTGGCCCAGGTCTTGGTACCGTTCAGCACCCACTCGTCCGAGGCCTCGTCATAGACCGCCCGGGTCCGGATGGAGCCGACGTCGCTGCCGGCGTCCGGCTCGGAGGCGCAGAAGGCGCCGAGCTTGATGTCGTCGGCGGTACCGAACATCTGCGGGACCCACTCGGCGACCTGCTCGGGCAGGCCGACGGCCGCCACGGAGGCCGCAGCCAGGCCGGTACCGACGATGGCCAGCGCGATGCCCGCGTCGCCCCAGAACAGTTCCTCGAACGACACCGGGATGCCGAGCCCGCTCGGCTCAAGCCACTGGCCGGCGAAGAAGTCGAGGGAGTACAGCCCGATCTTGGCGGCCTCCTGGATGATCGGCCAGGGCGTCTCCTCGCGCTCGTCCCACTCCTCGGCGGCGGGCCGGATCACGTTCTTGGCGAACTCGTGCACCCATGCCTGGACGTCACGCATGTCCTCGGAGAGGTCAAGGGAGAACGCGGTCTGCGCCTCGCTCATGTGGTCGGTTCCTTCCTGAGCGGTCACGGCCGTCCAGGCAACGGGCCATGCCGTGCGGGTTGCCTCTTCAGCAGGTGTTACCAACGGTAGCAGGGGGAACGCAAACGCATGGTGAATCCGTGACCGGAGTCACAGAGAGGAGAGGATATGAAACATCTTCGTGTTTCTTGAACCCCCGCTCAGGCGGGCAGAGACCGGCTGCCGAACAGATAGTCGGGAATCTCGATCATGGGAGGGCGCTCGTCCACCTGGACGTCACTGACCCGTACATCATGACCGTCGCCGAGCCGGCGGAACTGGGTGAGCGCCGTGGCAGGCGCCTCAAGCGGCAGCATCCGGCCGTGCCGCTGAAGGCGTGACCAGGCGGTCAGCATGATCTGGCTGGACATGGCGCCCAGCGCCTCGGTGGACTGGTGGGAGTGCACCCTGCGGCCGAGGTCCACCTGCGCGATCGCGTCGAGGCCCGCCGAGTCGAGCACATCGAGCAGCAGGCCCAGTTCGACGCCGTACCCGGTCACGAACGGCAGCCGTTCCAGGAGCGAGCGCCGCCCCGCGTACTCCCCGCCCAGCGGCTGCATGACACCCGCCAGCTGCGGCCAGTGCAGGTTGATCAGCGGCCTGGCGACCAGCTCCGTGACCCGGCCGCCACCGCCTTCGGTCAGGGTCGAACCGGAGATGAAGGGCCTGTCGTAGCAGCCCTTGACGTACTCCACCGTCGGATCGGTGAGCAGCGGGCCGAGCAGCCCGGACACGAAGTGCGAGCCGAAGCTGCGCAGATCCGCGTCCACGAAGACGATCAGGTCACCCGAGGTCACCGCGAGGGACTTCCAGAGCGCCTCCCCTTTACCGGACAGCAGGGGCAGCCGCGGCAGCACCGACTCCTGGTGGTACACCTCCGCCCCGGCCGCCGACGCCACCAGGGCGGTGGCATCGGTGGAACAGGAGTCGATCACCACGATCTCGTCGACCAGCGGCACGCGCTCCATCAGGTCCCGCCGGATCGCGGTCACGATGGTCCCGACGGTCGCCTGCTCGTTGCGGGCGGGCAGGACGACGCTGATCCGGGTCCGGCCCTTGGCCGCGACGAGCTCGTCCACCGGCCAGTCCGCCGCCGCGCCCGTACGGCGGTGCATCCACATCGCCACTTCTGGAAGCATGCGTCCTCCTCCCGCCGTTCGACTCCTGCTACTAGGAACGCCGAGTCACCGCAGATCATTCACCGGATGCACGGAAGGGAATCGCATGACCCAAGAACTTAACAACCGGACAACACGCAGTTCACATGCAGGGTCGGTTGGCGGTGAGATCGGACAGTCTGTTCAGTCCACCGCGTGCCGGTCCAGGAACATGTAGACGTCGGCCTCGTCCACGCCCGGGAACGCTCCCTGCGGCAGGACCGACAGCACGTGCGAGTGCGCCCGCGCCGACGGCCAGGCCATCCCCTCCCAGCGCTGGGCCAGCTCCGCGGGCGGCCGCTGGCAGCAGTCGCCGTCCGGGCAGGCCGATTTGACCCGGTTCGTGGTCTCCCGGCCGCGGAACCAGCGGGAGTGCTCGAACGGCACCCCCAGGGTGATCGCGAAGTCCCGCTCGTGGCTGGGATCGATGTGGGACAGGCACCAGTACGTCCCCGTGGGGGTGTCGGTGTACTGGTAGAAGACCGAGAACCGGTCACTGGCCACGAAGACCCTGCGGCCGCCCCACTGCCGGCACATCCGCTGCCCCTCGATGGCGCCCTCCTCGTCGGAGGGGAAGACCAGCCCGTCGTTGGCGTACGCCTTGTAGATCGTTCCGCTCTCGTCGTTCTTGGTGAAGTGCACCGGCAGGTCGAGGTGGTGGGTGGCGAGGTTGGTGAAGCGGTGCGCGGCCATCTCGTACGACACCGAGAACACGTCCGCCAGGTCCTCCACGGACAGTTCACGGTTGGCCTTGGCCTCCTGCAGGAACGGCACCACCGCCACCTGCGGGATCAGCAGCGCGGCCGCGATGTAGTTGGCCTCCACCCGCTGCCGCAGGAAGTCCGCGAAGTCGCGGGGCACGTCGTGGTCCAGCGCGATGTGGCCGAGGGTCTGCAGCAGGATGGTGCGGGGCGTGTGCATGCCGAGCTGCTCGCGCTCCAGGTAGATCCGGCGGTTGCGCAGATCGGTGATCGACCGGACGCTGCGCGGCAGATCCTGTACGTACCTGAGCGTAAAGCCGAAGTGGCCGACCAGGGACATCAGCATCCCCTGGGAGACCGCGCCGCTCCGGTAGCCGACCGCCTCCAGGGTCTGGGCTGCGATCCCCTCGATCTCACCGAAGTAGTTGCCGCGCTCGTGCATCTGCCGGCGCAGCTCCGCGTTGGCCTTGCGGGCCTCCTCGGGGCTGGCCGTGGGCTTGGTACGGCTGCGCCGCATCTCCTCGTACAGCGCGAGGATGTGCTCGATCACGTCGTTGGGCATGCGCTTGCTGACCTTGAGGTACGGCAGGCCGAGCGATTTGTAGAGCGGGTCGCGCTGCGCCTCCTCCAGGGCGATCTCCAGCTGGGCGCGGCGGTTCGGCGGCGCGTTGCGCAGAAGTTCCTCGACCGGGACCTCCAGCGCCATCGCCAGCGACTGCAGCAGGGAGAGCTTCGGCTCACGTCGGCCGTTCTCCAGCAGGGAGAGCTGCGAAGGTGCCCGCCCGACGCGTTCTCCCAGGTCAGAGAGGGTGAAGCCGCGCGTGCGCCGGAGATGGCGCAGTCGCTGCCCGAAGGTGACCAGGTCAAGACCATTCGTCAAGTTCGGTGGATCTTCTGTCCGCACGATCGTCACAGGATCAGAGTAGCGGAATAAACGAAGAAATTTCTACGCCCGGTGACCGGCTCAGCACCTTCCACGAAGTCGATCGTCTTCGGGGCGCCCCGAGCGACGGCTCGGCCGACAGCAGGTCTAGACCATTCATCAAATTCAACGATTCTTCCGCTAGCAAGGTCTCCACAGATTGATGCAAGAGGAAGAAACGAAGAAATTTCTGTTACTCATGAGTACACTACGACGAGTAGACGGGACAGACTCGTATCAAGCACCCAGGGGTCGACACGGAAGGGGCAAGAACATGATGAGCAACAGTCGCCTCAAGGGCGCCGCGGACGAACTGCAGCGTCAGTGGGAAACCGACCCGCGATGGAAGGGC
>JAOPYM010000220.1 GCA_025964615.1 Actinomycetes bacterium | reverse complement strand
GGGAGGGTGCGCTCGGGAAGCTGACGGTCGAGCGCGCCGACGGCGAGTCGATCAACGATTCGCCGCTGGCGGCGGCACTGGAGGCTGCGGGCTTCCACCCGACCCCGCGCGGCCTGCGCCTGCGCTCGTGACCCGGGAACGCGGCTTGGTCCCTGAGAAGGGGGGCGGATCATTCCTTCGTCTGGAATCAGTCTCCGGCGGTGGTGGAGAAGACCTCTTCGCGGCCCCGTTCCAGCGCCGCGTGGATCGCGCCGCGCAGGACGGGGTCGCCGTCGACGTCGGTGAGGGTGACGCGCGGCCGGGTCGGGCAGATCCGGGCGACCGCCCGTTCCACCCGTGAGGCCAGCGCGGTGCCACCTGCGCGGCCCAGTGCGCCCGAGACGACGATCAGGCCGGGGTCGAGCACGATGGTGACCGAAGCCACCCCATAGGAGATGCGGGTGGCCAGTGCGTCCAGGAACGTTCCGCCCAGTGCCTCGTCGGCGACCGCCGCCCGTACACACTGCACGGCCGTGGGCTGGTCGAGCCCGTGCTCGCGCGCCAGTTGCCGTACCGCGTCGGCGCCGACCAGCGAGCCGAACCCGCCGGCCAGCGCGGGAACCCCGTACGAGGAGGACTCTGTGACGCCCTCCGGCAGCGGCACTCCGGGGACCGGCAGGTAGCCGATCTCCCCCGCACCGCCGGAGACGCCACGGTGCAGCCTGCCGTCCAGCATGACGGCCGTACCGACGCCCCGGTCGAACCACACCAGCGCGAAGTCGCCGGTTCCGCGGGCCGCGCCGAACGCGTGCTCGGCCACCGCGGCCAGGTTGACGTCGTTCTCAATGGTGACCGGCCGGCGCAGGTCGTTCCTGAGCCCGGCCAGGACCCCTTCGTGCCAGGCGGGCAGGTCGAACGCGAACTGCACGTCCCCGGTCCGCGGGTCCACCACGCCGGGGGTGCCGATCACGAAGGACCGCAGCCGCGAGACCGCCACCCGTGCGGAGCGGCACACCTTGACGACGGCCTCGTGCACGACCGCGACGGGATCATCGGCGCCGAGCGGGTCGACCGTGACTTGGGCCATGAGGGTTCCGGTGATGTCCGCGACGCCGGCGACCACCCCTTCGGGACCGACCGTCAGGCCGGCGACGTAGGCGCTGCCGGGGACCACCGCGTAGAGCGCCGCGTTGGGTCCGCGGCCGCCGGCCTGCTCGCCCACCACCTCGACGAGGCCGCGATCCTCAAGCCGGGCGAGCAACTGGGATGCGGTGACCTTGGACAGACCGGTCCGTTCACCGATGCGGGCACGCGTGAGCGGGCCTTCGGAGATCAGCAGTTCCAGGGCCGCTCGATCATTGAGTTCACGCAGCAGCCGCGGCGTCCCCGGACGTGTCGCCATGCCAGCCCCCACCGGTTTCATTTAGGAAACTTTCCTGTTAGTTTACCGAAGGTAGCGCGCCCCCGCACCACCGCGGGTAGCGCGCCCACGTCGGTATGGCTGGACCTTACGGCAGAAGAGGCACGCAATGAGCGCAGACCCGATCACCCGGCTGGCGCGGGCTACGCTGCTCGCACCCTTCCCCGGAGCGACCGCCCCGCGCTGGTTGCTGGACGAGCTCGAGCAGGGCCTGGGCGGCGTGACCCTGTTCGCCCTGAACGGCAATGTGCCCAGTACCGAAGAGCTCACGGCCCTCACCGCTCAGCTGCGCGAGGCGAGCGACCCGGTCATCACCATCGACGAGGAGGGCGGGGACGTCACCCGCCTCGCACACCTGACCGGCAGCCCCTATCCGGGCAACGCCGCTCTGGGCGCGGTCGACGACGTCGAGCTGACCCGCCTGGTGCACCGCTCGATCGGCGCGGAACTGTCGGCGGCCGGCGTCAACATGGACTTCGCACCGTCGGTGGACGTCAACTCCGCCGACGACAACCCGATCATCGGCATCCGGGCCTTCGGCTCCGACCCCGCGCTGGTGGCCAGGCACGCCGCGGCGGCGGTCACCGGTCTTCAGGAGGCCGGGGTCGCCGCCTGCGCCAAGCACTTCCCCGGGCACGGCGCGACGCTCGGCGACTCCCACCTCGGGCTGCCCGTCGTGGATGCGGACCTGGACCTCCTCGACCGGCGTGAGCTGGTGCCCTTCCGCGCAGCGATCGAGGCCGGCACCCACGCGATCATGACCGCGCACATCATGCTCCCGCACCTGACGGGCACCGACCCGGCGACCCTCTCGCACGCGGCGATCACCGGCCTCCTCCGCGAGCGGCTCGGCTACCAGGGCGTGATCGTCACCGACGCCCTCGACATGCACGGCGCCAGCGGCGTGATCGGGATCCCGGAGGCGGCGGTACGGGCGCTCGCCGCCGGGGCGGACCTGCTCTGCCTCGGCTCGCGCGAGTACGCCGACAGTGTGCACGCGATCCTGGCCGCCATCGTGGCGGCGGCACGGTCCGGGCGGCTGCCCGTCGAACGCCTCGAAGAGGCCGCCGAGCGGACCGCGCGGCTCAGCGCGTGGCTGGCGGGCGGCCGCCCTGCGGTGATCGACCGGGCGGTCGGCCTGGCCGCCGCGCGGCGGGCGGTACGGCTCACCGGTGAACTGTCCCCGGTGCGGTCCCCGCTGATCGTCGAGCTGGAGGCGCCGGGCAACATCGCGGTGGGCCCGGTCCCGTGGGGCCTGTCCCCCTGGGCGGCTGATGCCGTGCGGGTCGACGGCGCCACCGCGGACGCCGCCGAACTCCTCGGCAGGGCGGCCGACCGCTCGTTGGTGATCGTCGTACGGGACGCCCATCGCCATGCCGAGCAGCGGGCGTTCGCCGGGGCCCTGCTGTCGGCGCGGCCGGACGCGGTCGTGGTGGAGATGGGACTGCCGATCTGGCAGCCCGGCTCCGCAACCCACCTGGCGACCTACGGAGCCTCGCACGCGGCCGGTCAGGCCGCCGCGGAGCTGCTCGGCCTGACCGCCAGATAAGAGAAAGTTCACCGTTCAGACCGGAGGTAGGGGAAACCTGCCTCCGGGACAAGGGATAATCACCGTATGAGACTGTCCGCCCGGGTCGACTACGCACTGCGCGCATCCGCCGAGCTCGCCACCGCCGGCTCCCACCCGGTCACGGCGGTTCAGCTGGCCGAAGCCCAGCACATCCCGCCCAAGTTCCTGGAGAACATCCTCGGCCAGCTCCGCCGCTCCGGGGTGATCCGCAGCCAGCGGGGGCCCGAGGGCGGCTACTGGCTGGCCCGGCCCGCCGACAAGATCACGCTCGCCGACATCATCCGGGCCATCGACGGCCCGCTGCTCGGCGTGCGCGGTGAACGGCCCGAACACCTCGGGTACGAGGGTGCGGCCCGGTCCCTTCAGGAGGTCTGGATCGCGCTGCGCGCCAGCGAGCGCGGCATCCTCGAGCAGGTCACGCTGGCCCACATCGCCGCCGGTGAGCTGCCCGACTTCGTGCAGAAGCTCACCGAGAACCCCGAGGCCTGGACCTCGCCGGCCTTCAGCTGACCTCGGAGCCGGGCAGCCCCCGGCTCGGTAGTGGCCCACGACGACAAGCGGCCCGCATGATCGGCGATCATGCGGGCCGCTTCGATGAGTTCTTCCAGGCCGGAGGTCCCCAGTCCGGTCGCGGTCAGTTCAGCAGGGCCCGGTCAGGCGGCGACCATGTCGCCACGAAAGGCATCTCCGGTCAGCTCCGCAGGAGTGGCCGGAATGCGCTCGTGCTCGGGCGCCGGTCCTGCCATGACCGGGTCGTGCTGAAGCTCGGCGAGCGACAGCTGGTCGGAGACCTCACGGAGCACGTGGGAGAGCGGCACTCCGAGGGCCTTGCAGATCGATGCGAGCAGTTCCGAGGACGCTTCCTTCTGTCCCCGCTCAACCTCGGAGAGATACCCCAGTGACACTCTGGCCGCCGCGGAGACCTCACGGAGGGTGCGACCCTGGCGCAGCCGCAGCTGCCGCAGTACATCACCAAGCAGCTGGCGAAGCAGGACCATTGTCTCGCTCCCTCCCCTGAGTTCGGACCTTCTGACTGTTCCACCGTACCCGGCTTCTCGGTGCGCGTGGCAGAGCACGGTTTTCGTGTTCGCTCGGAACGTAACGCTGTAATCAGGACAACCTTCTTCAACTATCCCGATCATCGCTCCATTCCCGAACCGCGTCCAGTCCCACGATGTCACGTCTTAGCAGGTCAAGAGCGTGCACCACGGTCATCCGGCGGATCAGGCCGCGAACCGCCTGGCCCTTTCCCGCCACCGCGAGCTTGGGCCGGGATCTCCGTACCGAACCGCCAGGTCCGGCAACGGCCACATGAACCGTGCCGACGGCATGCCCGTCCTGGGCCTCCGGGCCGGCCACACCGGTCACCGCCAGGCCGTAGGTGGCCCCCAGCCGGTCCCGTACGCCGACCGCCATCGCCGCCGCGACCTCCGGGTGCACGGCACCGTGCGTGGCCAGGAGCTCCTCGGGCACCCCGAGCAGCGAGGCCTTCAGACCGGTCTCGTAGGCCACGACACCGCCCGCGAACGTGGCCGAGGAGCCGGGCATCCTGGTCAGCTCCGCGCCGAGCAGCCCACCGGTCAGCGACTCCGCGACGGCGACGCTCTGCCCTCGTTCGCCGAGCAGCCGGTGCACCACCCGGTCCAGGGTGTCCTCGCCCGACCCGTAGACGACGTCGCCCAGCAGGTCACGGGCCAGCTCCTCGGCGCCCTGCAGGGTGAGGGCCGCGTCCGGTCCGGTGGCGGTGATCCGGACCTTCACCTCCGCCGGATCGGGCAGATAGGCGAGCGTGACGCCGTCGAGCGCCTCGACGGGTGCCAGGCGCTCCGCCAGGATGGTCTCCCAGACTCCGGCGGTACGGAGCGTACGCCTGGCCGGAACCGGCCCGGACGGCCGCAACAGGGGCAGCACGGCCGTATCGGTGATCTCCCGCATCTCGTGCGGCACGCCCGGGAGCGCGTAGACCGTCCCGCCCGGCAGCTCAACCCGCAGTCCAGGGGCGCTGCCCACCGGGTTGATCAGCAGACCCGCACCCTCGGGCACGTCGGCCATACGCAGCGCCATCGGGCGCAGCGTGACGCCCCGGGCAGCGGCCCGCTCGCGCAGCCGCGCCTCGATCACCGGATCACGGCGCAGCCCCACCCCCGCGGCCAGCGCGAGAGCGTCCCTCGTCACGTCGTCGGAGGTCGGCCCGAGACCACCGGTGGTGATCACCGTGTCGGCCCGCTCGAGTGCCGACGTGACCGCGTCGACGATCGCCTCCAACTCGTCCGCCACCACCACGCTCCGGGTCACGGTCAGACCGGCGCCGGCCAGCCGCTGCCCCAGCCAGGCCGCGTTCCCGTTGATCGTGTCCCCGAGCAGCAGCTCATCCCCCACCGTCACAATCTCCACCTTCATGCCCCGAACATACGCCCAGGAGCCGTGCCGGGATCTGCGGGATCCTGACAGCTCACTCTCACCGTCACCGCGTTCAGCCGCCCGGCATGCTGGTACGCCCGATGACAAGCGTGCGGGCGCAGGTCAGGTCCTGGGTCTGGCGTGGGTGAGGCGGTGGGCCTGGAAGCAGTAGTCCAGTCCGGTGACGACGGTGACGACCAGGGCGGCGGCCATCAGCGGCCAGCGGAACCAGTCCAGCGGGCCGGGGGCGATGAAGAAGGTGATGGCGGCCACCTGAAGCAGGGTCTTCAGCTTCCCGCCCTTGCTGGCCGGGATCACCCCGTACCGGATCACCACGAAGCGCAGCAGCGTGACACCGATCTCGCGCACCAGGATCGCGATCGTCACCCACCACCACAGCTCGCCCAGGATCGACAGGCACAGCAGCGCCGAGCCGGTGAGCGCCTTGTCGGCGATCGGGTCGGCGATCTTGCCGAAGTCGGTGATCAAGTGGTATTTGCGGGCGAGCTGGCCGTCGATCCGGTCGGTGATGGAGGCGATGACGAAGACGGCCAGGGCGGCGATCCGCCAGCCGAGGCCGTGGCAGAACATCAGCCAGACCAACAGCGGTACCAGGGCGATCCGGATCAGGGTGAGCAGGTTCGCCACGTTGTAGACGCTGGCGGCCCGCAGCACCGGCGGCTCCGGGGAGTTCATGGAGCATGCTCCAGCGAGGCGATCAGGTCGACACCCTCGGAGCCGGCGACCCGGACGGTCACCAGGTCCCCGACGGCCGGTCCCGCGCCCTGCACGGTCACCGTGCCGTCCACCTCGGGGGCCTGGTGCTCGGCCCGGCCCTCGAAACCGCCAGGAACCACAGACTCGACGAGCACCGAGATGAGCGACCCGATCCGGTCCTCGGCGCGCTGCGCGGTGAGCTCCTCGGCCAGATCGGAGACCGAGGCCAGGCGGTCGGCGACCTCGTCGTGGTCGAGCTTGCCGTCCAGGGTCGCGGCCTCGGTCCCGTCCTCGTCGGAGTAGCCGAAGACCCCGATGGCGTCGAGCCGCGCGTCGGTCAGGAATGCGGTCAGTTCCGCCAGGTCGTCCATGCTCTCGCCGGGGAAGCCGACGATGAAATTGGACCGTACGCCCGCGTCCGGTGACAGTGCCCGGACCTGGGCGAGCAGGTCGAGGAAGCGCTCACGGTCGCCGAACCGGCGCATCCGGCGCAGGACGGGGCCACTGGCGTGCTGGAAGGACAGGTCGAAATAGGGCGCCACGCCGGGCGTGGTGCAGAGCACCTCGATGAGACCGGGCCTCAGTTCGGCGGGCTGCAGGTAGCTGACCCGTACCCGGTCGATGCCGTCGACCCCGGCCAGCGCGGGCAGCAGGGTCTCCAGGGCCCGCAGATCACTCAGGTCCTTCCCGTAGGAGGTGGAGTTCTCGCTGACCAGGACCAGCTCCCGGACGCCGCTGTCGGCCAGCCAGCGGGCCTCCTCGAGTATGTCCGCGGGCGGGCGGGAGACGTAGGAGCCGCGGAACGCCGGGATGGCGCAGAACGTGCACCGCCGGTCGCAGCCGGACGCGAGCTTCAACGGGGCCACCGGCCCGCCGCCGAGGCGGCGTCGCAGCACCCGGGGCCCGGAGGCGGGGGCGAGACCGTCCGGCAGTTCCGCCGCGCCGTGACCGGGGATGGAGATCCGCGCCGTGGCCCGCGAGACGGGGGTCAGCGGGAGCAGGGTACGGCGGTCCCTGGGCAGGTGGGCGTCCTGGCGCCTGCCCGCCAGCACATCGTCGAGCCGGGACCCGATGGTGCTGTAGTCGTCGAAGCTGATCACCGCGTCGGCCTCCGGCAGCGCCTCGGCCAGCTCCGCGCCGTACCGCTCGGCCAGGCACCCGGCGGCGACGACCTTGGCCCCGGACTGGTGGGCGGCGAGCAGCGTGTCGATCGAGTCCTTCTTGGCGGCGTCGATGAAACCGCAGGTGTTGACCATCACGACGCCGGCCTCTTCGGCGGACTCCACGAGGGTCCAGCCCGAGTTCTCCAGGCGGGCTGCGAGCTCCTCGGAGTCGACCTCGTTGCGAGCGCAACCGAGCGTGACAAGTGAGACCGTACGGCTAGTGGGCATGCCCATACGGTAATGGGCCCCGCAGGCGGCCCGGACCAGCGACCCGGCTAAGCCGTCGCCGGATCCGTCAGGCCGTAGCTGACCGTCAGCACCTTGGCGTCGGTGCCCGGCACCCCGATGTCCGTGCCGTTCACGGTCAGGTCCACTCCGGCGGGGTTGCCGACGATCAACTGGATCTTCTTCTTCGCCACCCACTCTCTGAGTTCGCCGACGCCGACAGTACCGCTGAACAACTCGTTGCCGTGCTCGTCCCTGACGTTGATCCAGGTGGGCTGCTTGGCCTTGAGCTGGAGGGTGACCTCGGTGCGGGGCACCCCCAGGGCGCGGGTGCCGCTCGACCGGACCCGGGTGGGCGAGGTCGTCGCGTTGACCTGCACGACGCGGGCGGGGTGCGATCCAATGGTCTTGAAGACCTGGAAGACCCCGTACGCCACCACCAGGGCCAGCGCGAGCGCCATGGCGGCGGTCCAGTTCGGGGCCCGCCGCTCCCGGAACCGGACCGACGTGGAGGGTTCGAGGGCCGTGAGGGCGGAGACGGCCTGCGGGGCGCCCCCGTGTGCGTCGTCGTACTCCCTGACCAGCGGCTCGGGGTCGATGCCGAGCACCCGCCCGATACTCCGGATATAGCCCCGGGCGTAGAAGTTCCCGCCGCACAGTGAGTAGTCCTCGCGCTCGATGGCCCGGATGATCGTCTCCCGGATCCGGGTGCGGGCGCTCACCTCCGCGACGGTGAGACCGGCATCCTCACGGTGCGTCGCCAGGATCTCACCGATGCCCACTCGTACCCTCCAAGTTTCAAGGTCAAGAACCGCGTCGTCTGGACTGAGGAGCGACTGAGTGACGAGGGAATACGTCACGTCAGGGCCCAAGCACCGCGCGAGCGGAGTGAGCGCCGTTCGAGTGTATGAACGGAAACGCCGGTAAGGCGACACGCAACGCCGATCAGTCGCTCCCGCGCAGCCTGGTCATCAGTTCGGCGAGGTCATCGGGCTTGGCCAGCACGTCCCTGGCCTTGGACCCCTCGCTCGGCCCGACGATGCCGCGGCTCTCCATCAGGTCCATCAGCCGGCCCGCCTTGGCGAAGCCCACCCGGAGCTTGCGCTGCAGCATCGACGTCGAGCCGAACTGGGTCGAGATCACCAGTTCCGCCGCCTGGATGAGCAGTTCGAGATCGTCACCGATCTCCTCGTCGGCGTCCCGCCGCGCGGCGGGGGCCTCGGTGACGTTGTCGTGGTAGCGCGCCTCCATCTGCTGTTTGCAGTGGTCGACGATCGCGGCGATCTCGGTCTCGGAGACGTAGGCGTTCTGCAGCCGCATCGGCTTGCTGGCCCCCATCGGCAGGAACAGCGAGTCACCCTGCCCGACCAGCTTCTCCGCGCCCGGCTGGTCCAGGATGACCCGGCTGTCGGCCAGCGACGAGGTCGCGAAGGCCAGCCGGGACGGCACGTTGGCCTTGATCAGGCCGGTGACGACGTCGACGCTGGGCCGCTGGGTGGCCAGCACCAGGTGGATACCGGCCGCCCGGGCCAGCTGGGTGATCCGCACCACTGAGTCCTCGACGTCACGCGGCGCCACCATCATCAGGTCCGCGAGCTCGTCCACGATCACCAGCAGATACGGGTACACCGTGTAGACCCGCTCGCTGCCCGGCGGCGGCGTCAGCTGCCCGCCCCGCACCGCCTTGTTGAAGTCGTCCACATGCCGGAACCCCGAGGCCGCCAGATCGTCGTAGCGGCGGTCCATCTCCCCCACCACCCAGGCCAGCGCCTCCGCCGCCTTCTTCGGGTTGGTGATGATCGGCGTGATCAGATGCGGAATCCCCGCATACACCGACAGTTCCACCCGCTTGGGGTCCACCAGCACCATCCGCACCTCATCCGGCGTGGACCGCATCAGCACCGAGGTGATCAACCCGTTGATGCACACCGACTTGCCCGCCCCGGTCGCACCCGCGATCAGCAGGTGCGGCATCTTCGCCAGGTTCGCCACCACCGTGCGGCCCTCGACGTCCTTGCCCAGACCCACCACCATCGGATGCTGGTCGCTGACGGCCACCTGCGACCGCAGCACGTCCCCCAGGCTCACGATGTCCTTGTCCACATTCGGGATCTCGATCCCGATCGCCGACTTTCCCGGGATCGGCGAGATGATCCGCACATCTCCGCTCTTCACCGCGTACGAGATGTTCTTCGTCAGCGCGGTGACCTTCTCCACCTTCACCGCCGGGCCCAGTTCGATCTCGTACCGCGTGATCGTCGGACCCCGGGTGAACCCGGTCACCTGGGCGTCCACGTCGAACTGCTCGAGCACCCCGCTGAGCGCGGCGACCACGATGTCGTTGGCCTTGGTACGCGGCTTGACCACCGAACCGGGGCGCAGCGTGTTGGTGTCGGGCAGCTCGTAGATCTCGCCCGACGACGACAGCGGCAGCTGCTCGCTGCGCCGTGGCAGCGGCACCGGGTCGGGCGGCACCGGGATCTCCGCGGCCACCGGCTCGGGGTCCATGAGCTCTTCGAACAGGTCGGGGCCTGCCGCGGGCTTGGGCTTGGGCTCCGGCTTCGGCTCGATGATCGGGGTGTCGTACGGCTTGGAGTGGTCGACGACCTCGACCTCGGGCTTGTCCTTGGCCACCCGCTTGCGTGCCACCTTGGCCGGCCGCTCCTGTAGCGTCAGCACGTTCCACAGGTCGGCGAGCCGCTCGGGCACCCGGTGCACCGGCGTCGCGGTCACCACGAGCAGGCCGAACCCGCTGATCAGCAGCAGCAGCGGGACGGCCACCCAGGCGGTGAGCCACTCGAACAGCGCCGAGACCGCCCAGCCGACCAGCCCGCCGGCCTCCCGCACCTGCTTCATGCTCTTGTACGGCGAGGGGCTGCCGGCCCCGATGTGCGTGATGCCGAGTACGCCCAGGAAGAGCAGGGTCGCGCCGATGGCGACCCGGCCGGTGTCCTCGCTGCGCTCCGGGTGGCGCAGAATCCCCCAGGCCAGGGCCACCAGGACCACCGGGAGCAGCAGCGCGAAGACTCCGAGGCCGCCCCGGACCACCCATTCCACCGCGACCGTCGCGACGGCCTTCGGGTGGAGCCAGACCGAGGCCCCGACGATGATCGCCAGGCCGAGCGTGGCAAGGCCCGCACCGTCGCGGCGGTGCACGTCCTCAAGATCACGCGCGCCCTGCCCGTACGCCCGGAAGATCGCGCCGACCGCGCCCGCCAGCAGCAGCCAGACCTTCACCACGAGCCGGACGAGACCGAGGAAGATCTGGATGATCGGATCAGGCCTGCGCTGCGGTGGCTTCCCGCCGGACCGTGGCGCGGGGCGCTTGCGGGCGGTGGAGCCCGCCCTGGGCGGGGCGGGCTTGCGCGTCGTGCTCGCGCGCGAACCCGCCGAGCGCTTGGCGCCTCCGGACGCACGAGTGGCCATGATGCCGAGGCTAACCAAGGATCCACTCGTTTCGCGGTAGTGGACCCCCGGCGTGTTGCGCCCCTCAGACCTCTACGACCACCGGGATGATCATCGGCCGGCGGCGGTAGGAGTCGCTGACCCATTTGCCGACCGTCCGCCGGAGCGACTGGCGCAGCGCGTGCACGTCGGCGACGCCGTCCGCGGCCTGCTCCGTCAGAAGCACCTCGATCCGGGCGATGATCTCGTTGAAGTCCTCGTTCATGATGCCGGCGCCGCGGGCGTGGATCTCCGGACCGGCGATGACCTTGCCGGAGGTGGAGTCGATCGCGACGACGACGGAGACGAAGCCCTCCTCGCCGAGGATCCGCCGGTCCTTCAGCGAGTTCTCGGTGATCTCGCCGACCGACGAGCCGTCCACATAGACGTACCCGGCGGGCACGATGCCGACGATGGAGGCCTGGCCGTCGACCAGGTCCACGACGACGCCGTCCTCGGCGATCACGATGTTCTCCGGCGGGACTCCGGTGAGCTCGGCCAGCTTGGCGTGCGCCCGCAGGTGCCGCCACTCGCCGTGGATCGGCATGAAGTTGCCCGGCTTGGTCAGGTTGAGCACATAGAGGAGCTCACCGGCCGAGGCGTGCCCGGAGACGTGCACCAGGGCGTTGCCCTTGTGCACGATGCGGGCGCCCCACCGGGTGAGGCCGTTGATGACCCGGTTCACCGCGTTCTCGTTGCCCGGGATCAGCGACGAGGCCAGCACCACGGTGTCGGCGTCGGTGATCCGGATCTGGTGATCGCGGCCGGCCATCCGCGACAGCGCCGACATGGGCTCGCCCTGTGATCCGGTGCAGATCAGCGCGAGCTTCTCGGCCGGGATGCTCTCCAGGTCGCGCTGCTCGACCAGGACGCCGTCGGGGACCCGCAGGTAGCCCAGGTCGCCCGCCACGCCCATGTTGCGGACCATCGACCGGCCGACGAAGCAGACCTTACGGCCGTTGGCCACGGCGGCGTCGAGGGCCTGCTGCACCCGGTGGATGTGCGAGGCGAAGCAGGCGACGATGATCCGCTCTTTGGCGGTACGGAAGACGTCGTCGATGACCGGGCCGATGTTGCGCTCGCTGGTGACGAAACCCGGCACCTCGGCGTTGGTCGAGTCCGACATGAGCAGGTCGATGCCCTCGGCGCCGAGCCGGGCGAACCCGGCCAGGTCGGTGAGGCGCCCGTCCATCGGGAGCTGGTCCATCTTGAAGTCGCCGGTACCGAGCACGAGCCCGGCGGGCGTCCGGATCGCCACCGCGAGCGCGTCCGGGATGGAGTGGTTGACCGCCAGGAACTCGCAGTCGAATGGCCCGTAGCTCTGCCGGTCCCCCTCGACGACCTTCCGGACGACCGGCTTGATCCGGTGCTCGACGAGTTTGGCCTCGATCAGCGCCAGGGTCAGCCTGGACCCGATGAGCGGGATGTCGCCCCGCTCGCGGAGCAGGTACGGCACGGCCCCGATGTGGTCCTCGTGGGCGTGCGTGAGGACGATGGCCTCGATGTCGTCGAGCCGGCCCCGGACGTACTCGAAGTCGGGCAGGATCAGGTCGATCCCCGGCTGCTCCTCTTCGGGGAACAGCACGCCGCAGTCGACGATGAGCAGACGGCCGCCGTACTCGAAGACCGTCATGTTGCGGCCGATCTCACCGAGCCCGCCGAGGGCCACGATGCGGAGCCCGTGAGCCGGCAGCGGGGGCGGTGAACCTAGCTCAGGGTGTGGATGACTCAATGGTCTGCCTCCGGCACTTTTACTCCCCCAGTTATCAGGTCTTCACGCAGTCGCGCCGCGAACTCGGCGTCGGCAGCCACGAGCGGGAGCCGGAGGCCCCCGCCTGGCAGGCCGAGCAGGTTCAGCGCTGCCTTGACGGCAATGACGCCCTGCGTACGGGTCATGATGGCGGCGACGACGGGCAGCAGCCGGCGGTGGATCGCCAGCGCCCGGCCCACATCACCGGCACGGTACGCATCGATCATCTCATGCAGATCCGACCCGGCGACATGGCCCACCACGCTCACGACCCCGGCGGCGCCCATGGACAGCCAGGCCAGGTTGAGGTTGTCGTCGCCGGAATAGAACACCAGATCGGTCTGGGCCATCACCTGGGAGCCGGCGAACAGGTCGCCCTTGGCGTCCTTGACCCCGATGATCCGGGGGTGCTCGGCGAGCCGCAGGAGGGTCTCGGTGCGGATCGGCACCCCGGCCCGGCCGGGAATGTCGTAGAGCAGGTTGGGCAGCCCGGTCGCGTCGGCCACCGCCCGGAAGTGCGCGAGCAGGCCCTCCTGCGGGGGCTTGTTGTAGTACGGCGTGACCACGAGGAGGCCGTGCGCTCCGGCGGCCTGCGCCCGCTCGGCCAGCCTGATCGTGTGGGAGGTGTCGTTGGTGCCGACCCCGGCGACGACCGAGGCCCGGTCTCCCACCGCGCCGAGCACCGCGCGCAGCAGGCGGTCCTTCTCGTCGTCGCTGGTCGTGGGCGACTCGCCGGTCGTACCGCTGATGACGAGGCCGTCGTGGCGCTGCTCATCGACCAGATGGGCGGCCAGCAGGGCGGCCCCGTCATAGTCGACGGCGCCGTCTGGGGTCATCGGGGTGACCATCGCGGTCAGCATCCGTCCGAAGGGCGCGTCGCTCGTTGTGCTGGGTGCCATGCACCGAACGGTACCGTTCCGGCCCGTGAGCTCGTGACCCGAAGGCGCCCTGGGGTGCCTGGGAGATGGCCGCCGGATGAACCCCGGAGGCGAGCGAACCGTTTGCGATCATGGGAAGACGCCGCCGAATACGCTCGGGGGTACGCACTCGGCGGCGTCTATACAGACATCGCGACTGGGAAATGCCGCGTTACGGGGTCATCTCCGGAGATTCCATGATCTGACCCGAATCACCCAGCGCCACCGACGCGCCGCGCCGGTCGTGCAACCGGTCGCGCAGCTCGTCGGCGCTGAGCGACCGCAGGAGTTCGTTGCCCCGGATCGCCCACCAGTGACCCGACCCTCCCCTGCCGATCCGCCAACCGGCGAACTCCGTCGTCAGCTCCGTCAGCCGGTGGACCTCCTGCTGCTGCGGGGCGTACTCCATGCTGATCTACCTCGTCTCTGTGGGGGCGTGCTGTACGCCCCGTTACCCGCAACGAATATTCGCCCCTTCGCGCCGTCTCGGCAACAGGTGGCCTGAGCTGCGACGATGAACATCTGGGAACGTTACAAGCTGGGTTACCCAGAAGCCAAGATTCCCTCACCTTTTCAAGGCGACCATCCGATTTATCCCGGTATATGCCTATTTTCAGCCTTCGGGAGCCAGCCGGCGCGGTACCGCGCCCAGTCCGCGGCGCTCGTGGTCCAGTCCGCGTACACCCCGACGCCGAAGGGCTTTGCGGGCCGGTGGGGCAGCGCGTCGAGGCCGCGCCTGATCCCGCGCAGCGCGGTCGGCAGGTCCTCCGCCCAGTATGTCAGCGGGCGGTAGGCCGGGACCCCCATGAAGACCGTCACCCGGTCGCCGATCAGTTCCAGCGTCCGCTCGGTGTGCCAGGCGAAGTGCCTGCCCACCAGGGACCCGGTCGGCAGATCCGAGTCGTAGGTCATGATCGCGACCTGGTCCACCCGGTCGGCGACCTTCCTGAGGTACGACTCGGTGGGCCTGGGCGGATAGCGCACCGGCCCGCTCCTGGGCACCAGGGCTCCGAAGAGCGGCTGGACGGCGTCGGCCAGGGTGAGCTGCTCCAGCGAGGCGGACAGGATCCGGCCACGCGCCCGGGTCAGTTCGCGGGTCCGGTCCAGCAGGTCGAGGAAGGCCGAGTCGTCGGGATAGATCGGCTCGATGTCGTAGTGGATCCCGTCGAAACCGAGGTCGAGGAAGTCCTTGTCGGCCCGGACGATCCGGGCCCGTACCGCCGGATCATCGAGCGGCAGCACGCCCTCCCCGTCCACCCGCCGGACCTGGCCGAGGTAGGCCTGCAGGTGCACCCCCGGCGCGTACGTCCGCATCGCCCTGATCAGTTCGCCGGCGTGCGCGTACAGAGCCGGGGGCACCGAGCCGTCGGCCGCGATCGGCCCCGCGTGAAAGAACACATCGCTGATCGCGTTCTGCCTCAGCAACGCGCCCAGGGACCGGTACTCGGCGTCGGTGTGCGCCATGCCGACCCACTGGTGCCGCGCCCAGAGCGCATTGGTCGTGGTGCCCCGGGCGTGCGGATCGGCCTGCCACCACACCCACGTCTGGGCGACGAAGATCGCCACCACCCCCGCCACAAAAGCCGCAACCCACCCGATCCGGCGCATCGGCCCACGCTACCCCTCGCCGATCTTGACGCCGGACACCCGTCGACGCCCTCGAACAGGTGTCCGGCGTCAAGATCGGCGCGTACTCGCCCTGGTGCGCTGGGTTTGCGCTACGCAGCCCAGGACGGCTGCGGCGGCCAGTGCGGTCAGGGGGTCCAGGGGCTCGCCCAGCAGGAGGGCCGCCCAGACCAGGGTGAGCAGCGGCTGGGCGAGCTGGACCTGGCTGGCCCGGGCGATTCCGGCGCGGCCCAGGCCCGCGTACCAGGCGAAGAAGCCGAGGAACATCGAGACGCCCGAGACGTACAGGAATCCGGTGATCGCGCGGGCGGTCCAGTGCGGGTGACTGGACGAGAGCAGCCAGAGGGTCAGCGGGACGGAGATCGGGCCGGTCAGCACCAGGGCCCACGAGATGACCCGCCAGCCTGGCATCTCCCTGGCCAGCCTGCCGCCCTCCGCATAGCCGATCGCCCCCGCGAGCAGGGCCCCGATCAGCAGCAGGTCCGCCCCCGTGAACGTGCCCGCGCCCCTGATCACCGCGAAGGCCGTCACGCACACGGCCCCCGCGCCGCTCGCCAGCCAGAAGGCCCTGGGCGGCCGTTCGCCCGCTCTGAACACGGCGAGCACAGCTGTGGCGGCGGGCAGCAGACCGATCACGACCGCCCCGTGGGAGGCCGAGGCGCCACGGTGCAGCGCGAGGGTGGACAGCACGGGGAAGCCGAAGACGACGCCGAGCCCGGCGACGGCCAGGCCCGGCAGCTGCGCCCGCCGGGGCGGTGCCGCACGGACCGCCAGCAGGGCGAGGGCGGCGAGGAGCGTGGCGAGCCCGGCCCGGCCGACGCCGATCAGGTACGGGTCGAGCCCGTCCAGCGCGAGCATCGTGGCGGGGAAGGTGAACGAGAAGGCGAGCACCCCGAGCGCGGCCAGGCCGAGCCCGCCGATCGCCGGTCGCGGCCCTGACTCCCTGAGCGCCCGCAGCCGCGCACGCATCAGCTCTTCGGCGAGGCCCGGCATGAGGCTCACAGGGCCACCGGCCCGGGGAGTGCTATCCGAACAAGGGCGATAGCGCTACTCTTATCTCTCATGTATGACGATAGCAGTATCGGTACTCTCGCCACCAGGCTGCGGGCGGAGGTCGCCCGGCTGCGGACGGGCGACCGGCTGCCGTCCAGCCGGGCGCTCACCGAGCAGTACAAGGTCAGCCCGGTGACCGTCTCCCGTGCGCTGAGCACGCTGGCCGCCGAAGGCCTGATCGTGACCCGGCCGGGCAACGGAACCTTCGTCGCGGACCGGCCGGTCCGGTCTGCGGCGGCACCCGACTTCGGCTGGCAGGCCGTCGCACTCGGGGACCGCACCGTCGACGCCACCGGGATCAGCGCCATGATGCCGGTGGCACCGGAGGGGATGATCGCGCTCAGCGGCGGTTACCTGCACGCCTCCCTCCAACCTGCCAGGGCACTGGCGGCGGCGGCCTCCCGGGCCGTACACCGTCCGTCCTCCTGGGAGCGCCCGCCGGTCAGCGGCATCCCCGGGTTGCGGGAGTGGTTCGCGCGCTGCGTCGGCCCGGACATTGCGCCGGGAGACGTCCTGGTCGCCAGCGGCGGGCAGGCGGCGTTGTCCGCGTCCCTGCGGGCGCTGCTCGCACCCGGCGCCCCGCTCCTCGTCGAGTCGCCGACCTACCCCGGAGTACTGGTCGCCGCCCGCGCCGCCGGATTCCATCCGGTGGGCGTACCGCTCGACGCCGACGGGGTGCGCCCGGACCTGCTGGCTGAGGCGTTCTCGATGACCGGGGCGCGGGTGTTCTACTGCCAGCCGACGTACCACAACCCGACCGGCACGGTGCTGAGCGCGCAGCGGCGCGCCCAGGTCCTCTCGGTGGCCAGGGCGGCGGGGGCGTTCGTGATCGAGGACGACTACGCCCGCCACCTCGCGATCTCACCCGGGCCGCCGCCGCTCGCGACCCTGGACCGGGACGGCACCGTCGTGCACCTCACCTCACTGACCAAGGTCACCGCGCCGAGCATGCGGATCGCCGCTGTGATCGCACGCGGCCCGGTGGCGGAGCGAATTCGCGCCACCCAGGTGGTGGACAGCTTCTTCCCGGCCCGGCCGTTGCAGGAGACCGCCCTGGAGCTGGTGAGCTCGCCCAGCTGGCCCCGGCATCTGGGCGCGGTGCGGACCGCGCTGCGGCGGCGCCGTGACACGCTGGCCGCCGCGGTGGCCCGCGAGCTCCCCGGAGTCTCGGCGACGACGCCGTCGGGTGGACTGCACCTGTGGCTGCGGTTTCCCTACGGGCTCGACGAGGTGGCGCTCGCCGAGGCGGCCACCCGGCACGGGGTGCTGGTGAGTGCGGGCCGCCCGTCCTTCCCCGCAGAACCGCCCGCTCCCTACCTGCGGCTCAGCTACAGCATGGCCGCCTCCGAGGCGGAACTGACCGAGGGGGTACGGCGCCTCGCCCAGGCCCTGTGAGTGGGGCGATACGGTGGTATTCGCCATGGAAGAGCCCGCCCCTCCAAGAACCGGTCCCGCACCTGGTGCTCCATGCGGGTCTGCGGCAACCGCACCAAAACCGTGCCTACCGGGCGAGAGCGCGCCGCATGGTGCCTGCTCCGCGCACGCGGCCAAGTGGGTAGGGTGACCCCTCGTGGCTGATGCAGGGGTACGACCCGCCCGACGTTCCGATGCCGCCGCTGTCGCGGACATCCAGGTACGGGCCTGGCGTAGTGGCTATGCCGGAGTGGTACCGACCCCGGTGCTGAGCGAAATGACCAGCCAGGAGGCCCAGGAGGTCTGGCGGGAACGGTGGACCGAGGCGGTCGTCGCCCCGCCCAGTCCCCGGCACCGGCTCCTCGTCGCCGTCGAGCACGACCTCGTCGTCGGCTTCGCGGCGCACGCCCCCGCCACCGACGAGGACTGCTCGCCGGACGACACCGCCGAACTGCTGACCCTGCTCGTCGATCCGATGCACGGCCGGGCCGGGAACGGCAGCCGGCTGCTCGCCGCCACCGTGGACACGCTCCGCGAGGACGGCGTGACCCGGATGATCACCTGGGTGTTCCCCGGCGATCGGGCCATGCTCATGTTCCTCGAATCGGCCGGCTGGGCTCGTGACGGCGTGTGGCGCGAACTCGACATGGGCGAGAAGGTCTCGATGATCCGCCTGCACACCGATATCACGAAGTGATGGCGGCCTCGACCGGCCGGCCGCGTGGAAGTCCGGCCGCCCGGTCTACCGCCGTACGGACGGAATCGCGCACCCCTCGGGGACGCTTCTCGATCTACCCGAACACCGGCCGGAGCGGGGATCCAGAAAGCCTCGGTTCGGTAACGCCGGTCCTGGACGTGTGTCCAGGACCGGCATGGATCAGGCCGGGAACCTGTCCGCGAACTCGGTCGTGAGTGCGGGCCAGACCACCGGGTCGTGCCCGGGGATCAGCGCGTAGCCCTTCTCCTTGGAGATCCGCTTGAGCTTGCGGATCTGCTCGGCGGTGTCCTCCGGAGAACACTCGATGAAGCCGCCGACCGGCAGTTCGTGCTCGATGTTCTCGGTCAGGTCGGCTGCGTCGAACGCGAACACGAATCCGCCGCCGCCCTCAAGGTCGACGACGAAGCTCTGGTGCCCCTTGGTGTGCCCGGGGGTCGGTACGGCGGTGATCCCCGGGGCGATCTCCGCCTCCCCGTCGGCGAGCCGCCAGTCGATCCGCGGGTCGTCGAAGTCGATCCGGCAGATGGCGTTCTTCTCGGCGTCCGGGCTGGTCAGGCCGTACGCCAGCTCGGCCCGCTGGGCATGCACGGGCACCCTGCCGGCGAAGTGCTTGAGGCCCCCGGCGTGGTCGTGGTGCAGGTGGCTGACCGCGACGGCGTAGATGTCGGCCATGTCGATGCCGACCGCGTCGAGGGCCTCCGCCAGTGGCTCACCGGGACCGGGCAGCACCGGGATGTACTCGGGCCCGGGATGGAAGCGCTGCCGCAGCCCCTCGTCGCGGATCAGCGCGGTGTTGAAGCCGGTGTCGAGCAGCACCCAGCCGCCGTCGGTCTGCAGCAGCACGCCGGGCACCGGTTCGAGCATCCGCTCCTCCCGCGGGGCACCGTGCACCGAGACCGACTTGGGCAGGTTCTCCCAGCCGAGCGTGAGCAGCACGATCCGTCGTACGCCCATGAAACCTCCTACGAACATGTTGAGTCGTCCAACAAAGGCAGGCGTTTCCCGCACCGCCCGCGCAATCGGTGCGGGAAACGCCACGACTCAATGGGATGGGGTCAGCCTACGGAGAGGCCGGCGATGGTGAGGGTGTTGGGCTGGGTGACGACGTGGGCCCCCTGGACGCCCTTGAGCCAGGGCTGGGCGACCATGAAGTCCTGCTGGTTCACCAGGTTGTACCAGCAGCCCGTGGCGACGGACAGCTCACCGATCTTGGAGGAGATGTCCGGTGATCCGGTCTGCTTGTCGGACGCGAACAGGCTGGTGATCTGCGGGTCCGAGCAGTGCAGGTAGTTGAGGCCGCCGTCGGGGGCGAAGCTGATGTGCGACCAGGTGTACGGCTGGGCGGCATCCGGCCAGCCCAGCGTGACCAGCATGTCCGGTGCGCCCTTGGGATCGGTGATCCAGCCGAAGATGGTGGCGGTCGGGTACGACTGCACCTTGGCGGTGATCCCGAGCGCCGCGTACTGGGCGGACATCAGGTTGGCCACCGTCTGGTTGTCCGGCGAGACCGAGTCGTACCCGATCGTGATGGTCTTCTGGCTGGCCGGCAGCGACGCCGCGAGCTTCTGCAGCGGCGCCGGGTCGTGCACGATGTTCTGCGGCGCCAGCCCGGCGGCCATCATGTGCTCAGGGTAGGCCTGGACGCCCTTGGTGGCGCGGCCCGTGAAGACCTGCTTCTGGATCTGGTCGATATCGACGGCCTGCTGCAGCGCCACCCGGGTGGCCTGGCTCTTGAGGATGCCGTTGTTGGGATTGAGGTAGAGGTAGTCCGACATCAGGGTCGGCAGCGGGTACGTCTTGATGGACGGCGTCCCGAGGTACTGCTTGACCGCCGACGCGGTGAGGTCGTGCAGGATCGCCGCAAGCTGCCCCTTGTTGAACAGCAGCTGCTGTGTGGAGGCGTCGGTCTGCACCGGGATGTCGACCGAGGTGAAGTACGGCTTGGGACCCCACCACTTGTCGAACGCCTTCATCGCGTAGTGCGAGCCGACTTTCGCGTCGGTGAGCGTGTACGCGCCGGTGCCCGCGTCGTGGGTCTGCAGGTAGGTCTGGCCGTGGTCCTTGCCCGCGTTCGCGGCCATCGCCGTCGGGCTCATCATCTTCGGCCCGTACGGCGCCGCCAGGTAGTCCAGGAACGCGGCGTCCGGGGTCTTGAGCTTGATGGTCACGTCGTAGTCGCCCTGAGTGGTCACCGAGGCGACGTCGGCGACCATGTAGGCCGGGCCCTGATTGACCGCGGCACGCCGGTCGAACGACGACTTGACGGCGGCCGAGGTGAACGGGGTGCCGTCGTGGAAGAAGACGCCCTTGCGGAGCGTGAGGGTGAAGGTCGTGTTGTCCGGCGATGCCTTCCAGGTCTCCGCCAGGGAGGCCTCGATCTTCGGCGTCGCGGTACCGGGCACGTACTGCAGTAGCCCCTCGTACAGGTTGGTGGTGAGCAGCAGTCCCTGCCCGGAGTAGTACACGTCCGGGTCCGGCGGCTGTCCCGGGTCCTGCAGGAAGCTGAGATGCAGGACGTGGTCGGTCGGGGCGGTGCTCTTGGCTACGGACGAGCCGGAACTGCCGCAGGCCGACGCGGCCAGGAGCAGTGCGGCGGCGCCGAGGATGCGCAGCTTCATGCCGCCACCTCCATTTTCCTCAGCGAAGCGAAGGCTTCGACGATCTCGTCGGTGGTCCGGCGGGCGCCGGCCTGCAGGTACTCCATGGCGTCCAGGGACGCGTCGTGCCGGGCCTGGCTGGACCCTGCGACGCAGTCCTCCACCACCCGGACGTAGTAGTCGCGCTGGTGCGCGTCGGCAAAGGTGTAGTGGACGCACACGTCGGTGAGCCCTCCGATCAGTACGAGGGTGGAGGCACCCAGACCGCGGAGCACGATCTCGAACTCGGTGCCGATGAACCCCGAGTAGCGGCGTTTGACGATGTGGAACTCGCCGTCCTCCGGCCGCAGAGTCGGGTAGAGCTCAGTGCCGGGGTCGCCCTCGACGCAGTGCGCGGTCTCGGCCCCGTCGAGTTCACGGCCGAAGTCGACGCCGCTGCGGCGGTGCATCTCCTGGAAGAAGACAATCGGCACCCCGGCGGCGCGTGCGGCGGCGACGAGGCGTTCGGCGCGGGGGATGCGCTCCTGCCAGCCGCCCATGTGGGCGATGCCGTACTCCCCTGCGGGGAGCATGCAGTCGGATTGGATGTCGACGACGACCAGTACCGGGTCGCCGACAAAAAGCGGCTGTATGGGCACGGTTCTCCTAGATGTTGATGCGTGGGTCAGCGATGGCCTGCAGGATGTCCACGATCGTGTTGATCACGACGTAGCCGACGCCGAGCAGGAGGGTCACACCGGCGATCGCGGGGAAGTCCGCGACCGGGATGGACTGGGCGGTGTACTGGCCGATGCCCGGCCAGCTGAAGATCTCCTCGATGACCAGGACCCCGGCGAACATGAGGCCGACCTGCAGGCCGGTCATGGACAGCGCGGGTCCCAGCGAGTTGCGCAGCACGTGACCGCGGAGCACCCGGCCCTCGGTGAGGCCCTTGGCCCGCGCGGTCTTCGCGTAGCCGCTCTGCATCTCGCCGATCAGGCTGGAGCGCAGCACCCGGCCGATGGACACGGCGGGGCCGGCCGCGACGGCGAGCCCCGGCAGGATCAGGTGCTTGAACGCGTCCACCGTCACGTCGAGGCGCCCGTTGAGCAGCCCGTCCAGGGTCAGCAGCCCGGTCGGGCCGTCCGGTGCGTTGGTGAGGTCGGTACGGCCGGTGGCGGGCAGCCAGCCGAGGTGCTGGTAGAAGATGATGATCGCGCCGATGGCGAGCAGGAACGCCGGCGTCGAGGCCCCGGCCAGCAGCACCACCCGCAGCAGCCGCGCCCCCGGCCAGTTCAGCGTCGTACCGAAGGCGAGCAGGACCGCGAGCACGATCGCGAACAGCAGCCCGTAGAAGGCCAGTTCCAGGGTGGCGGGCACGAAGAACCCGAGGTCGGAGCCGACCGGCCGCCGGGTCCGGTAGGAGGTGCCGAAGTCGCCGTGCAGCAGCCCGCCGAGGTAGTGCCAGAACTGGCTCAGGATCGGCCGGTCGAGACCGAGCGCGTGCCGCTGCTGCGCGATGGCCGCCTTGGAGGCGTTGCCGCCGAGCATCGCGTGCACGGGGTCGAGCGGCGAGATCTTCTGCAGCAGGAAGATCACCGCGGTGAGGGCGAAGATGATGGCCGCCATCCCGGCCAGCCGCTTGGCGATGAGCCTGAGCACTATCCCTCCTCCTCGAGCAGGTTGCGGACGCCGTCCCCGGCGAGGTTGGCGATAAGGGCCAGCACGGCGACGGCGAGGCCGGGCATCACCGGGATCCACCACTGCTGGAGCAGGTACGACAGGTTGCGGGCCGAGTCGGCGCCGAGCTCGGCGGCCGGTGCGGGCTGCCCGAGGCCCAGGAACGAGAGCCCGGCAAGGGTCAGGATGAGGTTGCCGATGTCGAGGCTCGCGGTGGTGATCGCCGCCGGGACCGCGCCGGGCAGCAGGTGCCGCAGCGCGATGCGGATCCGGCCGGCCCCGGCCAGCCGGGCCGCCTCCACGTGCGGGCGGGCCGCCAGCGAGCGGATCTCGCCCCGTACGATCCGGGCGTAGAAGGGCCACCAGACGATCGCCACCGCCACCAGCGTGTGGGTCAGGCTCGGGCCGAGCGCCGCCACCACCGCGATGGCGAGGACCGGCGCGGGCAGCGCCAGGAACCCGTCGGTGATCCGCATCAGGGTGTTGTCGACGAAGCCGCCGGTGGCGCCCGCGATCAGGCCGATGAGACCGCCGATGATCAGACCGGAGGCGACCACCGCGAGGGCGGCGAACCAACTCGACTCCCACCCGGACAGGACCCGGCTGAGGATGTCGCGGCCGATGCTGTCGGTGCCGAGCAGGAAGCCGCCCTCGCCGGGGCCCAGCTCGGGCTGCCCGGCGGGCTGCAGCGGGTCGTACGGGCTGATCACCGGGGCCAGTACGGCGATCAGGGTGACCACCCCGAGCAACGATGCGGCCAGCTTGTCGAAAATGCGCGTCTTGAACACCAGGGGCATTGCGACGACTGCCATGTCAGGCCACCTCCGGGTGGATGCAGGCCACCATGCGGGCGGCGCCGCTGCCGATGCCGATGAGCCGGGGGTCGAGGTCCGCGTCGGAGCAGACGGGCAGCGCGATCGGGCAGCGCGGGTGGAAGGCACACCCCGTAGGCGGGTTCAGCGGGCTGGCCGGTTCGCCCTCCAGCGGGATCGGTTTGACCCCGAAATCGGGAATCGCCGCGACCAGCGCCTTGGTGTAGGGGTGCCGGGGGCTGCCCACCACGTCCTCGGCCGGTCCCTGCTCGACGATCCGGCCGAGGTACATCACGGCGATCCGGTCGGCCACGATCCGGGCCACCGACAGGTCGTGGGTGACGAAGACCACCGCCATGTGCAGATCCCTGCGCAGACCGGCGATGAGGTTGATCACACCGGCCGCGAGGGACACGTCCAGGGCGCTGGTCGGCTCGTCGCAGAGCAGGATCTCCGGCGGGATGACCGTGGCGCGGGCCAGCGCGACCCGCTGCCGCTGGCCGCCGGACAGCTGCCCGGCCTTGGCCCCGGCCACCTCGGCGGGCAGCCCCACCCGCTCGAGCGCCCGCTCGACCTCCTCCTTGCGGGCGGCCCTCGGGAGCCGTTCACCGATCAGCTCCCCGACCGTCAGCCAGGGGGTGAGCGAGGCCCCGCAGTCCTGGAAGACCATCTGGACCCGCCCGTGCGTGACGTCCCCCAAGTCGGCACGTTCCAGCCCGCCGATGATCCGCAGCAGCGTCGACTTCCCCGACCCGCTCTCACCCACGATCGCCACCGACTCGCCGGCCGCCACGGTCAGATCCACCTCCCGCAACGCCCGCAGCCGCCCCTTGGCGAGGCCCTTCCCGACCCGGTACGTCTTCTCCACCCGCCGCACCACCACCGTTGACTCGTCCAACAAAGGCAGGTGTTTCCCGGACTCCGGCTCCGGAGGGTGCGGGACACTCCGCGACTCAACGGAATGGGACCTGACCTCGGAGATAGGGAGGATGCAGGCGCTGAGGTGGTCGGGGGCTATCTCGACGGCGTCCGGGAGGGTCTCGGTGCAGGCCTCGGTCGACAGGGCGCAGCGGGGTTCGAAGGGGCAGCCGGGGGGCGGGTCGGCGGGGCTGGGCACCTCACCGGGAAGGGTCGCCAGGCGGGTATCGCGCGGCGACTCCAGGGTCAGCCGGGAGGTCATCAGGCCCAGGCTGTAGGGATGCGCGGCGGCCTGCAGGACGGCGTCCGTGGGACCGCACTCGGCCAGGCGGCCCGCGTACATCACCGCGACCCGGTCGGCGACCTGCGCGGCCACCCCCAGGTCATGCGTGATGAGCAGGAAGCTGCAGCCGATCTCGTCGCGCAGCGACCGGATCAGGGCCAGCACCTGCGCCTGCACGGTCACGTCCAGCGCGGTGGTCGGCTCGTCGGCGATCACCAGCGACGGCTTGCCCGCGATCGCCATGGCGATCATCACCCGCTGCCGCAGCCCTCCGGACAGTTCGTGCGGGTACGCCGACATCCGGCGGCCCGCCTCAGGGATGCCGACCGCCTTCAGCAGGCGTTCGGCCTCCGCGCCGGAACCGTCCGCGGCCTCGGCGACCTGGGCACCGACCCGCATGGTGGGGTTGAGCGAGGTCATCGGGTCCTGGAACACCGCGCCGAGGTGCTCGTGGCGCAGCCGCCGCCGTACCGCGGGCGGCGCGACCAGCATGTCCTCGCCGTGCACCAGCACCCTGCCGCGGGTCTGCGGCGTACCGGGCAGCAGGCCGAGGAGCGACATGCCCAGGACACTCTTGCCGGAGCCGGACTCGCCGACCAGGCCGAGGATCTCCGCCGGCCGGATGTCGAGACTGACGCCGCGCAGGGCATGGATGTCGCGCCCGCCTCGGCGGAACGTCACCGCAAGGTCCTCTATCAGGGCGACGGGGGTCGTCACTGGATCATCGCGCATGCCCTGCCTCCAAAGACGGAGGTCTGGCATGAGGCAGCCAGACCTGGCCTACCTCCCGGGCTTTTGTCCCGCCGTGGAACGGTTGCCGCGTCCGGCGTCCGCCTCGCCTCTCGGACCAGTCCCACCTGCTCGAATGCGGGTGACGGAACCCTAGGCGCGCCTCACTTTGTGAGTCGTGAGCTATATAAATGAGTGGAGATGTCCATAAGTGACCGCGTTTGTATCCGTTCTGTTAACGAGATCGCACCTCGGTCCAGGCCACGCGGCCCGAGCTCCTGGAACCGGGCGACGGTATCGATCAGGAAGGCGCGGACCAGGGGTACGTCCGATGCGGGCAGGTGGTCGAGCAGCGGCTCGATCTCCCCTGCGACCGCCTGCCGTACCCGCTCCAGCTGCCTGAGCCCGTGGGCGGTCATCGCCAGCCGTACGAGGCGCCGGTCGGTCGCATCCGGCGACCGCTCGATCCACCCCGACCGCTCCAGGTGACCGACCGTGTGGTTGAGTGTGGACGGGGCGACTCCGCAGCGGCGTGCCAGTTCTCGCTGGGTGAGGGCCGGACCCTGCTCGAGCGAGGCGAGTACGGCGAGCCCGTGGGGAGTCAGACCGTGACTTCCCATCAGCCGCTGCCAGCGCATGGCGACCATGTGCCCGGCCACGGCAAGGAGCTGGGACAGTGGCATCGTGTCCAGGCCGGTCTCGGTGTTGTGCACCGCCATATTCTCCGCGCTCTCTGTGACGTTCACCACCCGTTCAGCTTGGACATCCATGCCCACCAGTACCACAACCCGCGAACAGGCCCCCGACCTCGGCGAAGGCAGACGCCGCTGGCTCGGGATGGTGATCATCAGCCTCGGCGTCTCACTGATCATCATCGATGCGACCATCGTCGGCGTCCTGATGCCCCGGATGGTCACCGACCTGAACCTGCGGACGACCGATGCCGAATGGGTCACCTCGATCTACTCGCTGGTCTTCGCCGCGTTCCTGATCTCGTTCGGCCGGGCGGGTGACCTGTTCGGCCGGCGCCGCCTGTTCATCCTCGGCACGGTCGTGTTCATGGTGGCCAGCGTGCTCGCGGCCCTCGCCCACAGCGGGCCCGAGCTGATCGGTGCCCGCGCGATCCAGGGCATCGGCGCCTCGATGATCATGCCGGCCACGCTGTCCACGGTGAACACGGTCTTCACCGGCAAGGACCGTGCGATCGCCTTCGGCATCTGGGGTTCACTGATCGGCGGGATGGCCGCGGTCGGCCCGCTGCTCGGCGGCGCTCTGGCAACCTCCTACAGCTGGCGCTGGGCGTTCGGTGTCAACCTGCCGCTCGGGCTGATCATCATCGTCGGCGCGCTCCGCCTCGTACCCGAGACCAGGGACCGCGACGCGCGACGCGGCATCGACTGGGCGGGGGCGGCGCTGTCCGCGCTCGGCCTCGGCGCGCTGGTGTTCGCGCTGATCGAGGGGCAGCGGTACGGCTGGTGGACGCCGACGCGGCAGTTCACCGCCGGCTCCTGGACCTGGCCGCTCACCGGCCTGTCGCCCATCCCCATCGCGATGGTCATGTCCGCGGTGCTGATCGCCGCGCTCCTGCGGGTCGAACGGGCCCGCGCCGCCAAGGGCCGCCCGGTGGTGCTCGACCTGTCACTGCTGCGGATCGCGAGCTTCCGCCGGGGCAGCGCGGTGTCGTCCCTGATCAGTGTCGGCGAACTCGGCCTGCTGTTCGTGCTGCCGCTGTTCCTGCAGAACGTGCACGGCAACTCGCCTCTGCAGATCAGTGTGGCGATCGTGCCGCTGGCGCTGGGCGCGTTCCTGTCCGGTGGGCTGGCAGCCCGGCTCTCGCACAGGCATGGAGCTCCCCGGGTGGTGCAGCTCGGCATGGCCCTGGAGGTCGCCGCGGTACTCGGGATCGGGCTGACCACGCACGCCGGTACGACGGGGTTCGCGCTGGCACCGTGGATGCTGCTGTACGGGTTCGGGCTGGGGCTGACCTCGGCCCAGCTCACCAACGTGGCGCTCGGTGACGTACCGAGGGGCCAGTCCGGGCAGGCCTCGGGGACGCAGTCGACCGCACGGCAGATCGGCTCAGCCGTCGGGATCGCCCTGATCGGCACCGTCTTCGCCACCAGCCTCAGCCATGTCATGCAGGCGAAGCTGGACAGCTCCGGGATGCCCGCCGCGCGCAGTGCCACGCTCTCCCACGAGCTCAGGGAGAGCGCCGGGACCTCCGCCTTCACGCTGCCCCCCGAGGGAGTCGTCCGGCAGGCGGCGGACGAGGCGCTGGCCGTCGCCACCGACCGGGCCGCCTTCACCACGGCGGCGATCCTGGGTCTCGGTTTCCTGCTCACCCTGAGACTGCGCACCCCGCGCCGGAGCACCACTGATCATCGGAGAGAATGACGCGGTGGCCACTCCCTCCCAGTGGGTCGCCGGTTCCCGGCCCCGCACCCTCCCCAGCTCCCTTGTCCCCGTGATCGTCGGCACCGGTGTCGCCGTCGGCGAAGGTCACGCCGTGTGGTGGCGGGCCGCCCTCGCCGCGTTCGTCTCGCTCGCCCTGCAGGTCGGCGTCAACTACGCCAACGACTACAGCGACGGGGTGCGCGGCACCGACGAGGTACGGGTCGGTCCGCTGCGGCTCGTGGGCTCCGGGGTGGCGAAGCCCAAGCAGGTGCTGGCCGCCGCGCTCGGCAGCTTCCTGGCCGCCGCCGTCGCGGGGCTGGTCCTCGCGGCGGCGACGTCCTGGTGGCTGCTCCTCGTCGGCGCGGTCGCGATCGTGGCGGCCTGGTTCTACACCGGCGGGTCGAGCCCGTACGGCTACCGGGCGCTCGGCGAGGTCTCGGTGTTCGTGTTCTTCGGCCTGGTCGCCGTGGTCGGCACCGTGTACGTGCAGCTGGAGCGGACCCCGTGGACGGCGTGGGTGGCCGCGGTGCCGATCGGGCTGCTGGCCTGCGGGCTGCTCGTGGCCAACAACCTGCGTGACATCCCGACCGACACCGAGTCCGGGAAGCGGACGCTCGCGGTGGTCCTCGGCGACCACCGCACGCGCCTGCTCTACTCCGCCTGCACCGCCCTGCCGTTCATGATCACTCTGGTGCTCGCCGCCCCCAGGCCGTGGGCGCTGCTCGCACTCCTCGCGGCCCCGCTGTCGATCCCGCCGACCCGCCGGGTGCTCGGCGGCGCCAAGGGCCCCGAGCTGATCGCCGTCCTCGGCGAGACCGGCAGGCTGCAACTGGCCTTCGCGCTCGTGCTGGGTATCGGGCTAGCCCTGTAGGGCCCAGTCGATCTCCTTGAGGCCCGCCTCGGCGAGGGCCTGGTTGACCTTGCTGAACGGGCGGCTGCCGAAGAAGGTCTTCTGGCTGAGCGGACTGGGATGCCCCGACTCGATCACCACGTGCCGCTGCGCGGTGATCAGCTTGGCCTTCTTGCGGGCGTACGCGCCCCAGAGCACGAACACCACGCGCTCGTCCTTCTCGTTGAGGGCACGGATGGCCGCGTCGGTAAACTCCTCCCAGCCCTTGCCGGCGTGCGAACCGGCCTCCCCGGCCCGTACGGTCAGGACCGCGTTGAGCAGCAGGACGCCCTGGTCGGCCCAGTGGCTCAGGTCACCGCCCGGCGCGGGCGGCACATCCAGGTCGGCGGCCAGTTCCTTGTAGATGTTGCGCAGCGACGGCGGGATCTTCACGCCGTCCTGAACGCTGAAGCTCATCCCGTGCGCCTGGCCCGGACCGTGATAGGGGTCCTGGCCGAGGATCAGCACCCGGGCGTCCCCGTACGAACAGCGCCGGAACGCGGTGAACAGGTCGCCGACCGGCGGATAGACCGTCCGCGTCTCGTACTCCCCCGCCACGTACGCGCTCAGCGCGGCCAGATCCAGGGGGTTGAGCAGCGGCTCCAGGTGCGAACGCCAGTCGGCCGGGAGGAGTTGGGCAAGATCAATGGACATCACCATAGGATCCCACCTATGTCCTCGCTCGCCCCCTGTTTCACCATGTACCCGTGAAGCGTGTCCTTCTCGCGCTGCTCCTGCTGCTTGTGCTGCTGACCGGCTGTGGTGGCTCCGGGCCGACCACGATCACGGTGTTCGCGGCGTCCTCGCTGACCGATGTGATGGCCGAACTGGCGACCCGGTACGGCCAGACGCACCGCGGGGTGACCGTGCAGGCCTCCTACGGCGGATCGCAGGAACTGGCCGCCGAGCTCAAGCAGGGGCAGCCCGCCGACGTCCTGGTCACGGCCGACACCGCCAGCATGGACGCCATCGCGAGGCTGGTGGAACGCCGCCGGATCATCGCGCACAACACCATGACGATCGCGGTCGCGCCGGGCAATCCACTGCACGTCAAGAGCGTGGCGGATCTGGCCGGCCCGAGGCTGAGGGTGGCCCTCGGGGCGCCCAACACCCCGTCGGGGCGATACGCGCAGGAGTTGTTCGCGAAGGCCGGCGTGACCGTGGTGCCGAAGTCGGAGGAGATCGATGTCCGGACGGTGCTCACCCAGGTCCGTACCGGCCAGGCCGACGCGGGGATCGTCTACGTCACCGACATCGCCTCCGCCGGGGCCGCCGCCGCAAGCGTGCCGGTCCCCGCGGCCCAGAACGTCATCGCGACCTATCCGGCCGCCGTCGTCCGCAAGACCGCGGACGAGGACTCCGCGACCACCTTCGTCACCTGGCTGACCTCCCCGGAGGCCACCGCCATCCTCCGCACGTACGGCTTCCAGTGATCAACCCCCGACCGTTGAGTCGTGGCGTTTCCCGCACCGTTTGCAGAAAAGGTGCGGGAAACGCCAGCTTCTATTGGACGAGTCAACGAAGGGCTAGCCGTGCTCTTCCACGATCGAGTTCCCGCCGTCGACCACCAGGACCTGGCCGGTG
>JAOPYM010000170.1 GCA_025964615.1 Actinomycetes bacterium | reverse complement strand
AAGGCCCCCTCCCCTGGTAAGAGCAGGGACACCCAGAGGCCACCGGCCCGTAGTGACCTCGCCCTTCTAGATGCCCCAGCACCCGCCCGTCACGGCTGAGCACTTCGATCGGCGAATCCCGCCAACTCAGGTGCTCAGTCACACTGGCTCGGCAGCGCAGCCGTCATACTCGTGGGTGTCCGAAGGGGATCAGTGTGCGGATAGCACGAGGCGACATTCGGCGTCCCGGTAACCCGCACGCCTGAAGGCTGCGGCCATCGGCGCGTTGGCCCGGTCGGTGTCGGCGTGGATGTGCTGGGCGTCTGTCTCGCTTATCAGCACGCGAGTGATCTCCTGGAGTATCTCGTCGACGTAGCCGAGGCCCCGGTGTTGGGGGAGCACACCGAGGTAGCCGACCACGGGGGAGTTGTGGTTGCGCGAGGGAAGGCCGAATCCGACCACTTCGCCGCCTGGTGTCCGGGCGATCCGCCACCAGGACCGGTCCCCGGGCATGGCGTCCCTGTAGAACGCCACGTCGCTGCGCGCTTGTGTCTGCGCGCCGATCCGCTCGGCCTCCTTACGGGACGTCGCGTCAAGGGTGGCGGCCAGGACCTGACGGAACAGGTCGACGAACACCTCGTCGTCTGGTTCGGGAGCCAACACCAGACGTCGCGGCGGCTTCGGGAGGGCGGCCTGTGGTGTCCACTCGAAGCGGAGCCGTTCCAGACTCACCGGGAGCCCGGCGCGTTTGGCCGCCTCCTGCCGCCAGGCCACCGACTCCACCACCTCTGGCCGGTCGTGCCAGTCGCCGGGCAGGAAGAGGTGGTAATCCGGCGGAACGGCCGCACCCGCCCCGGCGTAGTACTCGTGTGCGGCCGTGAGCAGAGCGGCGGCAATGACAGTACGGTCAGCGGTCGAGCCGACCGAGTGGTGGACCAGCACGCCGTCGAGGGCGCCGGGCCGGGAGCCGTCCGGATCGCCCCACCAGACGGCGACGGCAAGCGGTGCACCGTCGCAGGCGCCTTCGGCGATCCATGTCCACTCCAGCCGGTACTGACCGGTGGCGAGCCGGGCCTTGTAGAGGTCGGCCGTCATGAGTCCGGCCGGGTCGGTGACGATGAGCGGGAGAAAACGGTCGAGGTCGGACTCGACGGTGGAACGGAACAGCACAGTGCCTCCGAGGCGGTGAAGCTGGAGGCGCTCCCTGATCAGGGCGGGTCTATCTTGCCCCCCGGGCAGAGACGATCGGAAGCGCCGGATTCGGGGTGAACATCACGGGCCTCCCTTCTGCGTGGACCACGAGGGTCTGGCGGGCCGGGGATCCCAGGTCGGGTATCCCAGCCGATCAAAAGATCAGCGAACACCAGCCTAGGTCACCCCTCAGATCACGGGCAACACAAATCCCCCGCACCCGTGGACGGAAAGATCGGACCTCAACGATCCGGCTCGCTCAAGCCGGCGCACCCGAGGAGGGCACATTGCGCCCATGTCAACCTGAACCGGCCGCAGCTCAGCATGACGCTGACCGCGGACCATATCAAGGACGACCAGGGCACCCCGGTCGGCGTCACCGGCACGGTACAGCGGCAGACCGCCACTGGCTGGGCGCCCGCGACCGGCATCACGGTCGACCTGTCCAACTGCGGCCAGCCGCTGGGCACCGTCACCACCGATGGCACCGGGAACTTTGCCACCAAGGTGAACATGGTCTGCACCGACACCATCTGGGCCCGCGCGCACGGCACGCTGTACCAGTTCGTCGACGCGTACACCCCAACGATCACAGTCCGGCAGAAGCCGGCGTTCTGGAACATCCAGGCCTCCCTCGACGCGACCGGCACTGTCGGGATCAGTGGCGAGACCAAGACCGTCCACGGGACCGTGTCGCTGGAGAAGCAGCCGCTCGCGATCCAGTTCTCGACCGGCGACGGCACTTGGCGGACCGTCGCCGCGACCAAGTTCCAGACCGCAGACGGCACCTTCGGCACCTCGTTCTGGGCCGGCCGCTCCGGCTACTACCGGGTGTCGTTCGCCGGGAACGCCGACTACGCGCCCGCGGTCAGCTCGGCCTACAAGCTGTGGCGCTGGAACACCCGGTTCGACAAGTTCAAAGTGTCGCCGGGCAGCCTCCCCAAGAACCACACGGTCACGGTGACCGGCACGCTGAGCCGCGCGGTCTCGATGACCAAGCGGTCCGGATACGCGAGCCGGACGGTGGAGATCATCTTCCGGTACAAGGGGAAGTCGACCTGGTACCACCTGGCCTGGGCGAAGACCGACACGCACGGGAACTTCAGTAAGAAGGTCAAGGCGTACGGGTCGGGCTACTACGCCGTAGTGTTCCGCGGCGGGTCGGACACTTTCGCCACCGGGACCGACGGCAAGGCCTACGTGCGCACCTACCGGGTGGCGGCCGATGGAAACTCGGCGATCATGCCGTCCGGCTGGCTCCCCCCGAGGGTCGTCGCAGGTCACTGGCGATGAGCATGGGTTTCGCGGCTGGTAAGGAGCGTTGGCGGGCCGGGCAGGGAACCGGGGGTCTGCGCCGGCCGGTCAGCGTCCACCGTTGACCGCCTCGACGAGGTCTTGCATGGTGCGCCCGACCACATGCCATGGGCGGTGGGACGACCGCGCGTCCGCCGGCGTGCCGAGGTGCCGCGCGGCAGCAGGGTCCGGCCTCGGAACACTTGGTAGCCGGGCAGCGGGTTGGAAGGCGCGGCGGTACGGGCCTTGCCCGCCTGGGAACCGTTCCGGGACGACACCGCACCGCCGCGCCAGCTCATGCGGACGCGTCCAGCTTCTGGACGAGGTCGCGCTGTTCGGCGAGTTCCTCACGGAGCCGCCAGGCGGTGGTGGCGATCAGCGTGGGCACCCTGCCCGCCTGCTCGTCCCGCAGGGTGGCGACGTAGTCGACCGGCTTGCCCCGGTGGTCCTTGGACCGCCAGAGCCTCCATCCGGGGAACTCGTCCCGGAGTTCGTCGAGGGCCTGGTCGTGATCGTCGTCATTGTGTGCGTGCACCATGACCCGTTTCCTGTGGTGGCGATTCGGTCACAGCAAGTCAAGTGATGCCGTTGTGGGCGCGCCATGGGGATACTGGGTGGAGGGACGTAGAGCGGCGTGGAAGCAGGGAGAAACGTCCGCCTCACCCTGGCGAGAGGTGCACGCAACATGTCCGCCGAAGGCACGCTGTCCGCATGGGCACAACGACACACCGAGCTTCGCCGCGCGCGGAACTGGGCAGAGGCCGACCTCGCCGCAGAGCTCAAGAAGCTCCGCCCGATCTCCCGCCGGTGAAGTCCCTGACACACATGATCCGCGCGGACTGGGAGAGCGGCCGGCATCAGCCCGGCAGGGAAGGCCTCGACGTCCTGTTGGACACCGTCCACCAGGCCGAGGTCCGTGACCCTGACGCTCGCCGCTGGCCACGCCCGAAGACCCACGATGACAAGGCAGCCGCGCTCATCTGTTCGGTGAGGCATCCGGATGAGCAGCGAACTGCCCCGCCATTCGGTCGCCGTCGCCGGCATTCTCATCGATGGGCAGGGGCGCGCCCTCTTGATCCAACGGCCCGAGAACGGGCGTTGGGAACCTCCTGGCGGTGTCCTTGAGCTGGCAGAGACTTTCCGCGACGGCGTCCGTCGCGAAGTCAAGGAGGAGACTGGCTTGGATGTCGAGCCCGAGGCTCTTACCGGTGTGTACAAGAACCTGGCTCACGGCATCGTTGCTCTCGCGTTCCGCTGCCGCGTGCTCGGCGGAGACCTCACGCTCAACGCCGAAGCCAGCGCGTTCCGTTGGGCGGCCCCTGCCGAGGTGCCCGGCCTGACCACCGAGGTGTTCGCCTACCGGATACTCGACGCATACCGCGACGACCCCGCACCGGCTGTCCGCGAGCACAACGGCGTCAACCTCGTAGGACTCGCTTAGGCCTGGCGCAGGGATCCCTGCGGGGTCTCTTTCAGCGGTGACCGGAGGATGCCGTACGAGTTCTCGTAGCCCTGCTCAGATCGTCAGTGATAGGGGCTCAGCCAAGATCAGGCGCTGCGTTGCTGCCTATCTTGGAACCGTCGTTCGAACTCGGCCAGCAGGGCGGCATCTCGTTCGGGGGTACCACGGAGGTCTCCCTCAGGGACCGAACCGGGGAGCAGGGCGGCGTAGCGGGGATCGCTTGGGGTGACGCGTTCGGCGGCGACGCACTCGCCAAGGGGGACCAGCAGGTCGCCGTTGGTCTTCAGGATGGCGGTCATCCGCGTCTCACCTCCAAGCCGTACTGAGCTCGATAGTAAGCCCAGACCATCAGGGCGACGTTGTCGTCGCCAGACAGCATGCGGCTGAGCTGGTCGAGGTGGCCCGTCGCGCACAGGGCGTACGACTCGGCCCACCACTCATGGGCGTCCTGGTACCGGTCCGCGATCAGCACCGGTCGGCACCGGGTCTCTCCGTCACCCCCGGGAGCATCCCCGCGCGTCCGGGGCCGACAAAAACGGCGCCTCGTCGGGACCGTAATGATCGGGAGCATCCCCGCGCGGGCGGGGCCGACTTCGGCCACCGACCGGCCGGTGTCGCGCATGTCGGAGCATCCCCGCGCGGGGATGGTCCTGCAGCGGCGCCCACAACGACGGCCCCGGCCACGTCGGCCCCGCGCACGCGGGGTAGCTCTCGGTGCGGCCTCCACACAAAGATCGCCAGAGCCCTCAAGCCCTGAAAGTCACACATAGTGCATCCGCTGAGCGACTCGGCGGTGGCCGAGTTTATCGCTCTGGACCTCCTCGATCCAGGCCACACATCGCACTACATACCGACCAGCTGGTGACCGGCAGGGACTGGAGTCCCCACCGGTGGGGGAGGTAGGCGATCGACGCGCCCGTCTGCCAGCTCACTGACTTTGCGGGGTGCGATGACCTGATTTCGAGGTTTGACCTGCGGATCTACCCCGCGACCTACGCGTGCCGTCAAAGACTTTCATGACCGGCCGTAGTTTGGCGTCGTGAAGGCGCGGTCCCACGTCGCGCCTGTTGCGGTGAGTTCGCGCCACGGTGCGACTTCGACGTAGAGCACGCGCATGGCGTCAAGTGCGTTGTAGTGCAGCCGCTCGCCGTCGGTCGAGACGGCGTCCTCGGGCACGGCGACCTCGAAGTTGCGCATCATGGCCGTGCGTGTCGTTGTCTCGACGCACACGTTCGTCTGCAGGCCGGCGACGATGAGCCGGCTTACGCCGAGGTTGCGCAGGATCGCTTCGAGCTCGGTGTAGTGGAACGCGTCCCACCGCAGCTTGTTGATGACGATGTCCCCCGGTTGGGGCGTCACCTTGTCGAGAATCTCCGACGACCAGCTCTCGGCACGGGCAAGTGGCGTGCTCTCGGTGGGGTCTGCGGACTGGGCGAGCAGCCGTCGCATGCTGGGCGTGGCATCCGCCGCGTCGGGGCGAGTGACATTGCGGGTGTAGATGATCGGCATCCCGGCAGCGCGTCCGGCCTCGAGCAGCTGCCGGCATTCGTCGACCACCTCCTCGAACCGCCAGATCGGCGGCCAGCCGAACCCGTCTCGTTTGTCTTGCTCGAGATACATGTTCTGCAAGTCCACCATGACGATCGCTGTCGCGCCGGTCATCCCGCACCTCTGTCCTTGTCGATTCCGTAGCGTCCACGGCCTAGCCCATAGTATAGTTTGATAGTCCAATACTGGTCTACTGTTCAGTGTTTCATTCTTGTTGCAACGTCCCCGTTGCCGTACTCGACTTGGAGACGCCTGTGCTGCTCAGTCCCACCCCCGACGCAACGGGGGAGGCGCACGCTGACGGCAGCACAGCCAGACCATGGGCAGTCTTCTCCGTGCTCGCGGCGATGGCTGCCATGACGATCCTCGACGTCTCGAAGGTCGGAGTAGTCCTGCCGATCATCCAGAGGTCGCTGGGTGGCAACCAGACCTCCGTGCAGCTCATGGTTGTGGGTTACACGATGGCGTATGCGCTGTTCTTGCTGCCGAGTGGCCGGCTGGGGGACATCGTGTCGCGCAAGAAGGTCTTCCTGTTCGGCTCCGTCGTCTTCGTCGTCGCCAGCGTGTCCTGCGCACTCGCGCCCGACACCAGTGTTCTGATCGTCGCTCGCATGGTCCAGGGTGCCGGAGCAGGCATTCTCATGCCACAGGTTCTCGGGCTGATTCAGCATCTCTTTGCGCCGAAGGATCTTGCGAGGCCACTCGCGACGTTGGCCGCGACGATCGCCCTCACCGCGATGATCGGTCCGGTGATCGCCGGTGTCGTCGTCCAACTCGCAGGCCCGTCACTTGGGTGGCGCCTACTGTTTTGGATCAACGTCGCATTCGGGCTGATCGTGCTGCCGCTCGCCTGGCGCTTCGTACGCGAACCCGGATCCGAACGACGGGTCGGCTTCGACCGCACGGGCGTCATGCTCCTGGTGCCGGCGATTGTGCTGACGGTGTTTCCCGTGAGCACCGTGTCGGCCTCCACGCCGATCGCGCCCTGGATGGTCGCGAGCGTCCTCGCGGGTCTCGTGTGCGCGGGATTGCTTGTCGCGCACCAACGTCGCCTCGCTCGAGGTGTGAGAGAGCCCTTGATCGACCCTGCGCTGTTTCGCATTCAGCACTTCCCGTCGGGAGTAGGGATCGCCGGGCTGATGTACGCGACCGGCACCGGGAGTACGTTGATCATTACGCTCTTCTACGAGGAGCAAGCCGGGCAGAGTCCACTTCGAACCGCGGCATGGATGCTGCCCTCCGCACTGTCGATGATTCTCGGATCTTGGCTGGCCGGGCGCACAGCGCAGCGAATGAGCCGGCGACTGATCACCGTGGGCGCGGCTGCCAACAGTGCGGGGTTGATGACCATCGCGGTCGCGATCGGCTCGATACCACCCAACGCGGTGCTCGCCGTGCTCGCCTGCCTTCTACTGGTGACCTCATTCGGTAGCAGCCTGGTGGCGTCATCGAACCAAGTCCGTTCGCTTCAGGGCGTACCGGCGCATCGGTCCAGCGTCGCGGGCTCCATGCTGCAGGTGTCTCAGCGCATAGGATCGGCGTTCGGCATGGCCATCGCCCTGGTCGCCTACTACGGGTACCTGGATCATGCGGTCCCAGTGCTCGGGCGGCGCACCCTCGGACCAACTGTCGCGGTCGGCATCTGTGCCGGTTTCTCGCTGCTTGCCCTGGTCGTGGCAGCCTTGGATCGGGACGCACGATGAGCGGGCGCGGGTCGCGATGCAGCTAACCGTCGAGCAACGCCCTCTCGTCGAAGATCTCCGCGACCGATCGGTCCGGCTTCGTCAGAGTCTCCAGCAGGCCTTCGAGCCAGGTGAGCATGACGTTGGTCTCGGCCAGCCAGAGGTCATGCACAGCCCGGCGTGTCCGCCAGACGCGGTTGTCCTCATGGGCCTCATCCCACGTCTCGAGCAGGTGCTTGAGCGCCATCTGCCTCTTGCGACGGAACGCGATCTCGCCCTCGATCAAATACCGGGCGATGGTGTCGTCCAGGACCCACACCGTGAGCAGCCGCATCAGGCTGTCGTCGCGAATCGTGTGGTCGGGCGCGTCCTGGGTCAGCCACCGACGTATCTCGGCCATGCCATCCGGCGTGATGACGTACTCGGTGCGACCTCGCTCGTCGCGTTCATTGATCTCGATCAGGCCAGCCTTCTCCAGTTTGGTCAATTCGGCATAGACCTGAGAAGCGCTGGCGTGCCATACGCGCTCGGTGTCATTGCGGAAGCTGGCGTTCAGCTCGTAGCCGGTGCGCGGCTGGCCTCTAGAGAGTGCGGACAATATTGCGTGTCGCAGTGCCACGATTCATCCCCTGTCCCGCCGGCCGGTAGTTACCGGCTGAGTGCAAGCATCGCAGGACCGGTTGCCCGCGAAGGCCTAGCAACGCACGACGCCCCTTGGCCCGGCACCAGCACACCTTACGGCGTCCCATTCATCTTCATCACTCGTTACCGTCGAGCAACAATCTCGAAACAGTGTCACTGCATAGTACTACTATGTTGGACTACAGAGGGGCTCCACGCAACCGGTTGATCCGGTTCGTCGCAGGCCGCCTGGTCCTGGCTGTGATCACTGCACTGTTCGTCGCTGTCGTGATGTTCCTTGCCGTTCGCACGCTGCCCGGCGACCCGGCGATGAACCTCCTCGGCACGAACAGTACGCCGCAGCAGCGGGTTGATCTGAATCGTGCCATGGGACTGGATCGGCCTCTAAGCATGCAGTTCGTCATCTGGCTCGGGCATGTCCTGAGCGGCAACCTGGGCTATTCGTTCTCGCAGGGGCGGTCGGTTCGCGAAGTGATCGTGCCGGCGCTTGACAACACGCTGGTGCTCGGACTCAGTGCGAGTGTTCTTGCCATCGTTATCGGGGTGGTGATGGGCAATCTGGCTACTAGTTCGCGCAGGCCGGTGCGACGCATCACCGACTGGTTCGAGGCGATCTTCCTATCTGCTCCGCAGTACGCGGTGGCACTGGTGCTGATGATCGGGTTTGCCGTCGTGCTGCCTGTCTTCCCGGCAGGTGGTCTGTCCTCGCGTGGCGCCGTCGGGTTCACCGACGAGCTGTGGCACCTGATCTTGCCGTCGGTCGCGCTCGCTCTGGCTCCGGGCGCTCAGATGGCACGCTCCTTGAAGACATCCATCTCGAGCCTGCAGTCCAGCGACCTGCTTCCGGCATTGCGTGGCCGCGGGCTCAGCCCGCTGCGACTGACCGTTCACGTTCACCACAACGCGCTGCCGCCGATGATCACCGTGCTCGGCATTCAGGTGGGCGGCATGCTCGGGGGCGCACTGTTCATCGAGAGCATCTTCAGCATCCCTGGCCTCGGCAATCTCGTCGTCCAATCGGTCAACCTGCGTGACTACCAGCTTGTCCAGGCCGTCGCCCTGGTGATCGCGCTGATCTTCATCGCCGTGTTGCTGACCAGTGACCTATTGAACGTAGTACTGGATCCCCGAATCAGGGTGAGCAAGCTATGACGTCAACTTCAGTCCCTATCGTGCAAACGTCGCTGGTCGTTCCCGCGACGCGGTTCCGTCGGCGTTCGGTCATCTCACGCATGCCTCTGCGGTCCAAGATCGCCCTTGGCGTGCTGAGCCTCGTGGTCGCCTCTGCCGCTGTGGCGCCGGTCCTGCCGGTCGCCGACCCGTTGGTCGGCAACCTTGGCGCGCGGTTGCTTTCGTTCGGTAGCCACGGCCACCTTCTGGGCACCGACTCGCAGGGCCGCGACATGCTGAGCCGGCTGATCTACGGAACGCGCACGTCTTTGGTCGCCGGGGTGGTGCCGATCCTGTTCGCGACGGCCATCGGCCTTGCATGGGGCACGATCGCTGGCCTGTCCGGGCGTGTGATCAACACGCTCGCGATGAGATCCGTTGACGTGTTGTTCGCATTCCCTGGCGTCCTGCTGGCGCTTCTGCTGGCGATCAAGCTCGGCGTCGGCATGGGTACCCTCATCGTGGCCCTGTCCCTGGTGTGGATCGCGCCTGTGGCTCGCATTGCCGAAACCGAGGTCGCCCGGGTCAAGGAACTCGACTTCATCACCGCGGCGCGATCAAGTGGCGCGGGTTTCGGCTCGATCCTCGTGCGCCAGGTCATCCCCGTCACGCTTCCGGCCGTCCTGGCGTACTCCACGTCCCTGGTCGGGGCTAACATCGCGATCACCGGAGGTCTGGGCTTCATTGGTCTCGGCGTGAAGTCGCCCACCCCGGAGCTTGGCTCGATGCTGCAGGAGATGCAGGTCGTGATCTACAACGATCCGTCTCTGTCGCTGGTTCCTGTGATCGTCGTCCTGGCCCTGTCGATCATGTTCCCGCTGATCGGCGACGGGCTGCGAGATGCAATCAACGGACGCGGGCGGGCATCGTGAGCGCATCCGGTATGCAGAAGCAAGAGCAGGCGCCCGTCATCGGTGCTGGCGAGCTGCCGCCCGAAGTGCCGCTCGCCCTCGACGCTACCGACGTCAGTGTTTCGTTCCGGGGTCACCGGGGTCGGTGGAACGAGGTCGTGCATTCGGTCGGATTGGGGCTCGAACGCGGCCAAGTGACCGTGCTGCTCGGCGAGTCCGGCAGCGGTAAGACGGTCTTTGCCCGGAGCGTCGCCGGTATGGCGCCGCACGGGGCGCGTGTCGAGGGAAGCTCAGTGTTCGACGGCGTCAACTTGCTCGATCTGCGCGCGGCGCAGTTGCGCAAGATCCATGGCGATCGGATCGGCATGGTTGCGCAGGACCCGAACTCATCTTTGGACCCGATGCGCCGCATCGGCGGCCAGATCAGCGAGACGATCCTGCAGCATCGGTGCGCACCCGACCGCAAAGCCGCGCACGCACGCATGCTCGAGTTGCTCGACGTCGTGCAGATCAGAGAACCCGAGCGCGTCGCACGCTGCTACCCCCACGAGATCTCCGGCGGCATGCGCCAACGCGTCGCGATCGCCATCGCGATCAGTTGCAACCCCGAGCTGATCGTGGCGGACGAACCGTCGAGCGCTCTGGACGCATCCGTCGGAGCCCGCGTCGTCGAGCTACTCGACGACCTGCGGGTGCGCCTTGCAACGGCGATCCTGTTCATCACCCACGACATCGGTATCGCCGGCCGTATCGCGAGCAAGCCGCAAGACCGAGTAGCCGTCATGCTCGGCGGACGCCTTGTGGAGCTTGGTTACGCCAATCAGGTGCTCGGCCGCGCATGTCATCCGTATACCCGCGCGCTGATCGCGGCCGAGCCATCCGGTCAGGTCCCCAGAGGCCAGCTCGCGGTCGTTCCGGACTCGATCAGGGGGCGGCAGGACTGGGGTCAGCTCGTCGAGGTGTCTCCCGGCCACGCTGCCGCGTTGGGTGCGGTGGCGGATCTGCAGAGCTCTGATTCCGTCGATCCCGAGGTGATCTCGTGAGTGCCACCGTGCTGGCTGCCAATGACATCGTCAAGACTTTCGGTAACTTCACCGCGCTCGACCACGTCGGATTCGAACTGGGGCGTGGCAAGGTGCTTGGCGTCGTCGGCGAATCCGGCAGCGGCAAGTCGACCCTCGGCCGCATCGTCATGCGGTTGCTCACCCCGGATTCCGGCACGGTGAGCCTCGCTGGTCAGGACCTTTTCGGGCTGAGCCGCAGGGACCTACGCAAGGCCAGACGCCGAATTCAGCTAGTCCCTCAGGATCCGCGCACGTCCCTCAACCCGACCATGACCGTGCGGCAGAACCTGTACTTCCAGCTTCGGGCACAGGGCGTCGCGCGCGTGGACTGGGCAGCCACGTCCACGCGCCTGCTCGCGCAGGTGTCACTGACCGCTGATTACCTGCACGCCTACCCGCATGAGCTATCGGGTGGTCAAGCCCAGCGCATCGCCATCGCGCGCTCCATCGCCAACAACCCCGACGTCCTGGTGTGCGATGAGGCGGTGTCGGCGCTCGACAAGTCAGTACAGGCGCAGGTGTTGAACACCTTCGCGCAACTGCAAGCCGACACCGGCATCGCGATGTTCTTCATCACCCACGACCTCGCCGTCATCGAGCACATCGCTGACGACGTCCTCGTACTCGACCGCGGTCGCGCGGTCGAGCAAGGCGTGACCAAGGAGGTACTAGCTACACCCCAGGACGCATACACACGCGAACTGCTCGCGGCCAGACCCCTCATTGCCCCCGTGACTTCCAGGTAAGCCAGTCCGGCGCCTTTCGATGACGTAAGGCTCCGCTAATACATCAAGGAGAGACGTGTACGGAAAGTCCCGGCGCCGCAGCATGCGTGCGGTGCTGCTCGGCCCGCTCGCTATCGTCATCACCACTGCCACGCTGCTCGCCGGCTGCTCGGGCGGCAGCTCGGGCTCGTCTTCTACGTCCGGCCAAACACTCGTCATCGGCTCCCAGATGGCGTCCTTCCCTAGCCTGGATACCGGAGCCATCACCCTTGCCGGATATGAAGGACAGCGACTGATCGGCAATCTCGTCTACGAGGGCCTCACGAAGCGAGACGTTTCCGATCCCAACAAACCGGCCGGTGTCGCGCCGGCGCTGGCGAAGTCGTGGGACATCTCCAGCAACGGGCTGGCCTACACGTTCCACCTGCAGACCGGGGTCACCTTCCATGACGGAACGCCATGGAACGCTGACGCACTGATTTACAACATCCACAGGTACATGGATCCGAAGGATCCGCACTACGACAAGGCACTCGGTACTTACTACGCTGTGCTGACGTATGTGAAGGATGTCAAAAAGATCGATGTGAATACCGTCGCCTTCGAGCTCAACAAGCCATTCTCGTTCTTCCTCGCCGACCTATACAACGTGTACTTCGCCAGCCCGGCCTCGCTCGACAAGGCCGGAAGCTCCGGTCAGGCCAAGCACCCGGTTGGTACCGGGCCGTTCGTGTTCGCCTCGCTGAACCCAAACCAGGAAATCACCTTTGACAAGAACAAGAACTACTGGGGCACGGTGCCCAAACTCGACCACATCGTCGTCGACCTGATTCCTGACCCCGCAGCCCGTACGGCGGCGCTGCGCTCGGGCCGGGTCGACTGGATCGAGGCCGCACAGCCTGACGACCTCGCCGGCCTCAAAAGCGCCGGCTTCCAGACCACTGGGAACGCGTTCGACTGGGAGTGGTCGTGGCAGCTCATGGCGAGCGAGAAGCCGTTCAACGATATCCGCGTCCGCAAGGCCATGAACTACGCGATCGACCGTAAAGCTATCGCCGATGACCTGCTGGGCGGAACGGCCGTGCCCGCATACCAGACATACGCAGCAGCAAGCCTCTACTACAACGCCGCCGACAACATCTACAGCTACGATCCGCAGAAGGCCAAGGACCTACTCACCCAGGCCGGCTACCCGAACGGGCTCAGCATCAAGGTTGGCTACATCACTGCCGGATCTGGGGCGATGCAGGCCAAGTCGATGAACGAAGCGCTGCAGGCCCAGCTTGCGAAGGTCAACATCCGGGTGACGCTCGAGCCGGTCGACTTCTCGGGCATGTACGCGAAGCTTGCCGCCGGCCACACCGGCTGGCAGGCCGTCAACCAGGCCTTCAGCCTCGAGCAACCGTCAAGCTGGTCGTGGATCTTCACCTGCGGGAAGAACTACTTCGAGTACTGCAACAACCAGTTCGACGCGCTGCGCGCGAAGGCCCTCACCACCACTGATGACGCCGCGCGGGCCAAGCTGCTGACCGAGGCCGGCCATCTGGCGACCGAAGACGCGGCCTGGATGTACGTCGTGAACGACACTGCCCCGCGTGCGATGTCGGCCAAGGTCAAGGGGTTTAAGCAGCCCAAGAGCTGGTGGATCGACTTCAACAACGTCTCTATGGGATAGAGCAGGAAGATCGTCCCAAACTCAGAAGCTGGCGAAGGTGGTGGCACCCGTATGTCCACCACCTTCGCCCAGCGCCTGTGATGACCGGTGGCCGGGTTGTCTGGTCGTCCACGCGAACGTCCGTCGCGCCTGCGCGCGTTATCTTCAGCCGCCCAGCCCGCCTTCGTGATGCCAGGTCTCGTTCGCCGTCGCCCGCGAGACCGATCGGATGGCGTCCCGGTTCGTCACCGCCACGAGGGAGATCAGCGTGGCGGTCGCGGGGAACAGCCGGCGCGCGTGGTCGTTCTCCTCGCCGAGTTCCGGCCGGCCAGCTCGACGAACCCGGCGTCGTCGGCACCCGATTCCAGGCACAGTCGACGGAGCCAATCCTGCGATAGTTCCTGCGGGCGGGGCGTGTCGGTCAGTGCGGCCTCATGGGCCCGGCGGGCCTCCTCGGCCTCGGGGGTGCCACGGAAGATGCTCATGGCCCGCTCCGTAGACGACTCTAGACAAGAAAATCAAGTTGCTAGAATCATTACATGTCGACACGCTCCTACGACCAGTACTGCCCGCTGGCCCGGGCGCTCGACCTTCTGGGCGAGCGCTGGACCCTGCTGATCCTGCGTGAGCTCCTCGGCGGCCCGCGCCGCTACGGCGACCTGCGTGACGCCCTGCCGGGCGTAGCGACCAACCTGCTGTCCGACCGGCTCCGCCGGCTCGCGGCCGAGGGGCTGGTCGAGCAGGTCGACGTGCCGCCACCGGTCGCCCGCACCATGTACCGGCTGACCGACGCGGGGTGGGAACAGGTACCGCCAGTGGTCCAGGTGCTCGCAAGGTTCGGGCTGGACCGGCTGCCGCCCGCGCCGGCTGAGATCCCTCCGCTGACCGGGTTCATGATCGGGGTGCTGCTCGGATTCGACGGCCGCCGGTCGGGTCAGGTCGATGAGGACTACCGGGTCGTGATCGACGGACGTTCCTTCGATTTCGGCGTGCACCCGGGAGGCCTGCGCGCGGCGCGCGGCGAGCCCGTGGTGGAGATCCGCGGCCGGGCCCGGGACCTGGTCGAACGCCGGGTCGGTGCCGCTGCGGACGTGGCGTCGCGGATCGAGATCCAGGGCGCCGCAGGGGCGGCGGCGCGCTTTCTGTCACTGTTCGGGCTCGATGCTGCACTTGAATAATGTGTTCTAGTGCTTTAGTTTCTTGTCTATGAAACACCGGGGCTTGATCCTGGTCGCCCTCTCACTGGCGGCCTTCGTCATCAATTTGGACACCACGATCGTCAACGTGGCGCTGCCGACGCTGGTCCGCCGGCTCGGCGCGACGACCACGGACCTGCAGTGGGTCGTGGACGCCTACAACCTGGTCTTCGCCGCCCTGGTCCTCGCCGCGGG
>JAOPYM010000135.1 GCA_025964615.1 Actinomycetes bacterium | reverse complement strand
ACGAAGTCCTGGTTCAGTTGGTTGATCGCCGGCCAGTTGTCGGACGTGCCACCGCCGTAGCGGTTGCCGCCGTTGGCGTCCTGCGGCTCGTTCATGGACTCGAACAGCAGGTGCTGGTCGTAACTGCTGAAGTAGCTGGCGGCCTGCTTCCAGATCGCGTTGAACTCGGGCTCGACCTGGGGCAGTTTCGCGGAGCTGGGGATGAGCCAGTTGTCGCCGCCGCCGTCGTGGTGCACGTTGATGTCGACGAACATGCCGTCGGCGATCGCCCAGTCCACGACTTGCTTCAGGCGTGCGAGGAAGACGGGATCGATGGTGTAGTTCGGCGACCCGCTGGTGAGATGCGGGTACCACGTCACCGGGATGCGCAGGAAGTTGAACTTCGTTGCCACCTGGTCGATCATCGCCCTGGTCGTCGCCGGGTTGCCCCAGCACGTCTCACCGCAGGTCGCGTCGAAAGAGTTGCCCAGGTTCCAGCCGGCCTTGATCTGGCTCCAGATGCTGCCGCCGGTACCCGTGCCGTTCACCGTCCAGTGCTGGTTGGCCGTACCGGCGCAGTCCCAGATCTGCAAGTAGGAGCTGTTGCCACTGCCGTTGGCGTCGAGGCACTTGCCCGACTGCGTGTTGGTGATGTTCCCGTTGGAAGCCACCTGCCACTTCTGCGCACCCGTGCCGTTGCAGTCATAGATCTGCACGCGGGCGCCGTTGGCCGTCGAGCCTGCGGACACGTCAAGGCAGCGATTCGAGTTCGGGTTCACGAAGGACCCGTCCGAACGCGGCTGCCACTGTTGCGCACCCGTGCCGTTGCAGTCGTAGATCTGCGTCATGGTGCCGTTCGCGGTACCAGCGCTCGTTACGTCGACGCACCGGCCACTCTGCTGGCCCACAATGGTGCCGGGGGTAGTCACTGCCGCAGACGCCGAGCCGGGGCCCAACCCCGCCGAGACCATGCTCAGGACACTCACCGAAACTACGGCGAGTATCGTGCGCCATGGGCGCCGGCGGCGCCTGCCGGGCCGCTCTTGTCGAGATCGCATTTTGCTCTTCCTCCTGGGTGTGGGGGTGTGGCCATAAGCCGGCTGAAGGGGCGACGTGCCGCCGGTGGTAGCCGCCAAAGGACGGCCGGCGGCTGATCGTGGGGGCTGTTCCGGCCTCGGGTCTCCGGCCCGTCCGGCCCCGCACCGGTCGGCGCGTTGCCGGGTTATCCGCTCCGGGTACTGGGGACCGCTCTTCTCCTCGGTGAACCAGTAGGTGACGACCGAGCCGGCCGAGAGCTGGTTGACGGTCTGCGTCCAGGTTCCGCCGTTGTTGGTCATCCGGAAGTTCTGCTGGCTCGCGCCATTGACCAGATAGTGCAGGTCCCCGTAGGCGGCGGGCGTGGTCGGGGTGAAGCTGATCCGCGCCTGGGTGGCACTGGCCGCCACCACACTCTGCGTGTAATGGGACGAGTCGGCCCGCCGCAGTGCCTGCGGTGGAGGACAGGCCAAGCATCCCGGCCAGCACCACGGCGATGGCGGCGGCCATGGCCATAAGGCACGGTGCGCGTGGCGCGGAAATGGGCTTCTGAGCATGGGAAGTGGGGGGTTCCCTTCTCTGTTCATGATGTGAAGGGGAAGGTGCTGTCCGAGAGAATCACGCCTTCCAAGCGGAACCAGTGGCTCCCAGTCGTACCCCGGATGATCCTTCGGGGTAGTGACGTGGGAACGCTCCCAGCAACCGGTACTGGGAGGGAGTCTCCATGTGCGGCATGCGCGCGTCAAGAACTTGAACGAGATCGACCTGGATCGCGGAGCTTTCGGGGGTTACCCGCAAGGCCGGGTAGTTAAGGTCCGGCGCTGTTTGTCGAGGGTGTTGTGCTGGTGATCGTGATGTTGGTGATCTTGGTGCTGGTGTGGGGGTCTGTGGGGTCGGCCTTGTTCCAGCGGGATAGTGGTGATTTGACTTTGCGGACGCTGACGCGGGGTCGGCGGGGTGGGGCCAGGTCGGCCAGGACTGCGCGGCCGATGTCGCCGATGAGGTCGATGGGCTGGTCGTCGAGGATGCCGTCGGCTTTGACCAGGAGGTCTTGGGCGGTGCGCAGGGCGGTGGTGAAGCCGGCCCGGTCGGGGTCGGGGTCGGTGCCGGGACGGTCTCGATCGCGGTGACCATGGCGATCCGCAGCAGCTGGTAGACGGTCAGCAGCGCCCATAGTTCCTGGCGCAGGCCGACCGGGTCGCGGGAGCGCAGGACGCGGCCTTTGAGCAGGGTGTGACGCAACGCCAGGTAGGTGACCTCGTGTTCCCACTGCTCGTGGTAAAGAGCGATCAGCGTCTCGGCCCGGTAGCGGCGGTGATCGGTGAACGTGGTCGCCAGCCGGTAGACCGCGGTCCAGGTCGTGCCATCGGCGCAGGTCACGGTGATGTTCGCGGTGATGATCCGGACTGTCAGCGCTCCGATCCGGGCCAAGACGGCTATGTTCCAGGCGAGATCCGGTGCGGTGGCGGCTGTGTTTGCCGGGCGATGGATCCATTGTGCTTCGAAGAGGATCTGGAAGCCTGCTTGTGTCAGGTCGAGGTCGGCGAAGCTGTCCTTGATCGAGGCTCCGGGTGTGGCGGTGTCGATCCGAGCAGTCAGCGCTGCCGGATCGGCGCCGGGGACCAGCGTCACCGCATCGGGGTAGTACATCGGTGTGCGAGACGGGGCGGTCCAGGCTTCGGATGTGAACTCGCCGGGCAAGCCGTGTGATCGGCTCATCGCTGCGCACCACTGGGCGTTGTTGCGGGCGAGAGCCTGGACCAGTAGTTCCTTCGGCATCTTCACGAGCTCGGATCATGCCCCGCTGTGGCTCCGGCTGTCGAATGCTTTCCGGAAGCAGAAGGGGGCGTGGGTTCACCGTGCAACCGCCCGAGAGAGAGGCCCGTGCAAGCGCTGGTGTTCGAGGGTGAGGTGATACCTCCAGTAAGGGTCGAGGTCGTCGTTGCTGATGAGAGCGCGGAGTTTCAGGATGGCTTCGGCTCCGGCCAGGCTCCAGCGGGCACCGGTGATGTCGAGCCGGTCACCGATCAGGTGGCGGCATGCGCCTTCGATGACGCCGGTGGCGATCGGCCACCCGGCTTCCAGGGCCTGGTCGTAGCGCAGGAACGGGGCGTTGCTGGTCAGGTAGCGGATGCAGGTGTCGATCTGGCCTCGGCGGCGCGGGGAGAACGCGGCAGCCTGGGCGTTCAGGGCTGCGGCGACCTGGTCGGTGTGTCCGGCCAGCAGGGCGAGGGCGTGGGTGGCGACCCAGTCCTCGGCGGCGCCGTCGCCGGGGCGGTGCAGGTCCCAGGCCGCAGCCCACAACTTCTCCAGCACGTGCGCGATGTCCAGGACGATCTTGATGGTCACGTGCCGACGGGCGGCCTCGGCGCGGATCAGGTCGAGTTGGTGGCGGGCGCCGTCGACCATCACTACCCAGGTGCGGGTGTGGGTGGGATCGCGCGCTTCGGCGTGGTCGAAGACCTTCCCGATCACCTCGTCGGGGTCAGTGATGACCGAGCCGCACAACCATTTGCTGGTCGCGTGCGGCCCGGGTCGGGGCGCTCGGTGGCCGTGGCGGCCACCGGGAACAGCGATCACGTCGTGCGGCCGACGTGGCGCGGGGTCGGCGTCGTAGACCACGCCGAGGGTGGCCATCCGCTTGCGGCAGGACTTCTCCCCGGCCGCCAGCCGGGTCCGGAACGTGCTGGTGGGCGGGCGGCTGCCTTGGCGGTGGCGCGGCGGAGTGCCTCGGGGCGCATCACGATGCCCTTGCCGTCCATGCTGAGTACCAGCAGCGTGGACGAGGTGCAGGGCATCGGGGTCTGCTGCTGGTAGAAGGCATCGATGTCGACCGTGGATTGCTGCACGAGGTGAGCGAGTTGCCGTTTTCCGATCACTGTGCCGCAGCGGTTCTCGATCGTGGCCTTGGCCGCGTCGAGTGACCCGCGCACGGCCTCCAGGACGGCCAGCCGAGCCAGCCCGTGCGAATGCCGTCCGGTCGGCAACGACAACGCGCTGTCGGCTCCGGTGTGAGCTCCCAGACGTCGTCGCCGTCGTCAGGCAGAGCAATCATGCGGACCAGGCCCTCCCAAACAAGGCTGCTCTGACAGCCGACGGCACCGTACAGAACCTCGCGAAGTCCGAGTGCGTGAAGTGCCCACCGGAAGAGGACTCCCGCGCTTACCGGGCGAAGGCCGACCGACCTCACCACCTCTATTTGATGCGGTCCCGGAAAATCCTGAAGTTCGGACATGGCAACGCCACCCGGGTCCGCGAGCACATTCGTGGCGGTGCCGAACCCATCTGCGTGCTCACCGCGCCGCACGCGCAGGTCGTCGCCGCCGAACTCGCCATCAAGCGCGCGTACGCGGACCTAATCATCGGCGCGAGGCGCCGCCGCCAACCGGACAGCTTCGGCGCCGGCACCGAGATCCTGCCCCACGGCACCGACCTCGACCTCGCCACCTACCTGAGCGGCGTCAACGTCCGGGAGGTGACCTACCGTTTCCAACGAGAATCACCTCCCTCCGAAAAGACGCGCCGGTGGCTGAGCCCCTTCCGACGTTGAGGACGACCCGGCTGAGGCGGGGCCGGCGCCTTCCGCGCCGCCCGCATGCGAGAAAGAGCGTACGGGCCTCACCCGAAAACAAGCGTCAGGGTGATCGCCAGCCTGCTCGACGGTCACATCGTCGATCGATCTGACCAGCACCTGGCGTATCAGTTCAGTCATGTCTCCGACTTTCCGTTCCCTGTGAGCACTCCTGAACCATGGAGGCCGGGCTGGACCTGGATCTTTCGGCCGAGGCCCCCCTTGAACCGGTCTATGGCATCCGGGTACGACGTGAGCGGCAGCCGATCGCTGATGAACACGTCAGGGTCGATCACGCCGGTGGAGAACAGCTCGGCGGCGCGTTCGTAGCTGTGGAGCACGGCCATGGACCCGGTGATCGTGATCTCCTGGTTGTAGATCTTGTACGGCTCGATGACGGCACGGGCGGCGTAGTCCGAGACCCCGAACTGCAGAAACGTTCCGCCTTTGCCGACGCGGCCGAGCCCGTCCTGGATCGCTTTGGCATTACCCGTGGCATCGATGACGAGCTCCCAGCCGCGGGGCCGGTCGAACTCGTCGGCGGACACGGCGTCGGCCGTACAACCCAGTTGCCGGGCTGTGGCCAGACGATCGGGGTTGAGGTCGACGACGTCGACGCTGACAGCGCCCGTTCGCTTGGCCAGCTCGAGCATCATCAGCCCCATCGTCCCTGCCCCGTAGATCAGTACGTGGGCGCCGAGCTGGCTGCGCAGCACGTCGTAGCCGCGCACCGCACAGGACAAGGGCTCGATCAGAGCCGCGTCCGCAGTGCGCACGTGTTCGGGCAGGACGACACAGTTCGCGACCGGAGCCGTGACGAACTCGGCGGCGCCGCCGGAGACCGTGACACCGAGGGCGCCGAACCGTTCGCACAGGTTGTTCCTGCCGATGCGGCAGTAGTGGCACTCGAAGCAGTACAGCGAGGGGTCCACGGCGACCCGGGCCCCCGGTGACAACTCGGTGACGTCGGTGCCGACGGCGACGACCTCGCCGGCGAACTCGTGGCCGGGGATGATCGGCAGCTTCGGCGCGAACTCGCCTTGCAGGATGTGCAGGTCGGTGCCGCACAATCCGCACGCGGAAACGTCGACCACGACTTCGCGGGGGCCCGGCGTGGGGTCCTCGACGGTGACGATCTCGATTCTTCCGGGCTCGGTGATGACGGCTGCTTTCATTTCACTGCTCCTAGTGACAGGCCCTGGACCAGTTTGTCCTGGGCGGCGAATCCGGCGATGAGCACCGGCAGCGAAACCGCCACCGCCGCGGCGCAGACCTGGGCGAGGAACAATCCCTGGCTGGTGACGAAGCTGGTGAGGAACACCGGTGCGGTGGTGGACCTGACCCCGGTCAGTACGCGGGCGAACAACATCTCGTTCCAGCTGAAGATGAAGCAGATGAGCGATGTCGCGGCGATACCGGGTGCGGAGATCGGGATGATGACTCGGCGGAAGACGGTGATGAGCCCGGCGCCGTCGATCGAGGCGGCCTCGAGTATCGCCATGGGGATCTCGGCGAGGAACGAGCGCATCATCCACACCGCGATCGGCAGGTTCATCGACGTATAGAGGATGACCATGAGCCAGATGTTGTCCAGCATCCCGAGGTTCTTGGCGATCAGGTAGATCGGGAGCAGGCCCGCGACCGCCGGCAGCATCTTGGTGGACAGGAAGAAGAACATCACGTCGGTCCACTTGCGCACCGGCTTGATCGACAGGGCGTACGCTGCCGGGATCGACAGGGCCAGCACGAGCAGCGTGGCCACGATGCTGGCCGTCATGGAGTTGATCACCGCTGGCCATGGGCTGGTCCCGGTCGAGGCGCCGAAGAACTCGCGGTAGCCCTGCATGGTCAGATGCGCCGCGATCGACGGGGGATTGGTGGCCGCGTCGGGCTCACTGTGGAACGAGGTGAGGATCATCCAGGCGATCGGGATGAAGAAGAAGAGCCCGACGGCCCAGGCGACCAGTCCCCACAGGGCGCCGGTGTGCCGGCGCCGGCCGCCGGCTCGGCGAGAGGCAGGCGGTGCTGCCGCGATCGCGGTCATGAGGTCTCCTCTCGGAGGAGAGTCGAGACCAGGCGGAGCGCGATCGTTGCGACGACGATCGTTCCGATGACGACGATGACACCGGCCGCGGAAGCCTGGCCGTAGTCATGCGCCTGGTAGAAGCTCTCGTAGATGGTGTAGGGAAGGTTCGCTGTGCCGAGACCGCCGGAGGTGATGGTGAAGACGGCGTCGAAGTTCTGCACGACATAGATGGACCCCAGCAAGCCGGCCAGCTCCAGGTACCTGCGCAGGTGCGGCAGCGTCATGAAGCGGAAGATCTGCCAGGTACCCGCGCCGTCCACCCGCGCGGCCTCGATGATGTCCAGGGGGCGGCTCTGCATACCGGCAAGGATGATCAGCATCATGAACGGGGTCCACTGCCAGATGAGGGACGCCTCGACGGCCCCCAGAGGCATCGAGGTGATCCAGTCCGGCTGCGGCGGACTGTTCGAGCCGAACAGTTTCCAGACCCAGGTCAGCAGGCCGTTGAACAGCCCGTACTCAGGGTTGTAGAGCGCGTGCTTCCATACCAGCGCGGAGGCGACGGGGACGATGAGAAAGGGCGCGATGAGCATGGTGCGAACCAGCCCGCGCCCGCGGAAGCTGCGGTCGAGCAAGAGCGCCAGCAGCAGTCCCAGCATGAGGCTGATCAGAACCACGACGACGGTGAGCTCGATCGTCGTGAAGACCGAGGACCGCAGATTCGGGTCGCTGAAAACCTTCGCGTAGTTGCCCAGCCCCGTGAACGCGCGCTGGTCGGGGTACAGGGCGTTCCAGTCCATGAACGAGATCACCAGCGTGGCCACGAACGGCAGCTGGGTGACGATCACCATGAACACGAGCGCGGGCAGCAGTGGCGCGCGCCTGCCCCACGCCACCGCACGTTCCGACAGGCGGGGCGACGGGGCCGCCTTGCGCACGCTGGAGGGCCGGATTCTTTCCGTAGAGGTGCTACTCACGCGTTCTCTCCACTCTGGCCGGTGCCCCCGGCCCCACAGATCGCGGGACCGGGAACACCGTGTCGAGTCGAACCGGTCACTTCTTCTGGTATTTGGCGGCGGCCTGTTCCGCGAGCGTCTGGCCCTTGGCGAGAGCCGCGGTCACCGTAGTGCGTCCGCCGATCGCCGAACTGATCTCCTGAGACACCTTGGTCCCCAGGTCGGGGAACTCGGGGATGTCCACGAACTGGATGCCGGTGGTCGGGCGCGGCTGCACACCGGGGTTGGTCGGATCGGCGCTCTTGATGGCGTCCTCGGTGGCCTGGTAGAAGGCGGCCGCCGCCTGCTGATAGCTGGGGTTGGCGTAGGTGGAGGCACGCTTGCCGGCGGGGACGTTCGCCCATCCGAGCTGGGTTCCGACGAGCTGCTCGTACTGCTTGCTCGACGCCCACGCGATGAACTTCGCGGCGTTGCCCTGACGGGTGCTGGCCTTCTGAATCCCCCACGCCCAGGAGTACAGCCAGCCGGAGCTCTTGGTCTTGACCACCGGCGCCGCGACGTAACCGACCTTCCCGGCGACCGGCGAGCCGGTCTTCTCCACCGAACCGGCGGCGGAGGTGGCGTCGTACCACATGGCCGTCTTGCCCTGCTCGAAGTCGTTCAGGCACTCGGCGAAGCCGGACTGCGGCGCACCGGCCTCACCGTGGTTGCGGATGAGGTCGACGTAGAACTTCGTCGCGTCGGTGAAGCCCTGCCCATTCACCTGCGCCTTCCAGTCCTTGGTGAACCAGGTGCCGCCGAAGGTGTTGACGACGGTGGTGAGCGGGGCGAAGACCTCTCCCCAGCCGGGCAGGCCGCGCAGGCAGATGCCCTTCATGCCGGGCTGTGCGCCGTCGGTCTTGGCCGCCAGGTCCGCGACCTGCTGCCAGGTCGGGTGGGCCGGCATGGTCAGCCCCTTGGCCTTGAACACGTCCGTGCGGTACATGAGGAACGACGACTCGCCGTAGAACGGTTCTCCGTAGATCTTTCCGTCGTCGGCGGTCATCCCCTGCTGCATCGGCGGCAGGATGTCGGCCTGGTCGAAGGCGCCGTCCTTGGCGACGGTGTCGTCGAGGGAGGCGAGCCACTTGTTCTTGGCGTAGATCGGCACCTCGTAGTTGCTGATCGACGCCACGTCGTAGTTCCCGGCCTGGCTGGAGAACTCCTGGCTGATCTTGTCCCGTACGTCGTTCTCCGGGAGAACGGTGAAGTTGACCTTGATGCCGGTTTGCTTGGTGAAGTTGGCCGCCGTCAGCTTCTGCAGGTCGAGCATCTGGGGGTTGTTCACCATCAGCACGTTCACCGACTTGCCGCCGCTCCCGCTGCCGCCGCCCGCACCGGCGCAGCCTGACGCCAGGACGACGACGACGGCGACCGCGCCCACTCCGAGAACGCGCCTTGGCAATGCCATTCGAGACTCTCCCTCTTCTCTGATACCGGAAGGTCGCATCGGAAGCCCCGCGGCACCGGCGGACGCCCAGGCCGAAGTCGATGGCCCGGCGTGATCGGTCTCCCAGCAGCACACCTGGAAAGTGGTGTTTCCTTCTTGTTAAGACCTGTTTTTAGTTGGGTTTGCGTGGGATGTCAAGGCTTGGCAGGCATTGACATCCCACGTGAACCCAACTAAAAACAGGTGTGCGCAAGTTGATCGCAGGTGCTGCTGGGAGGATGCATTCATGCCGGATGCTGTGTTGGTAGGCGTGGATGTCGGCACCACCTCGTGCAAGGTCACCGTGTGCACGGCCGACGGCCGCGAGGTGGCGAACGGGAAGGCCCCGCTGGAATGGCAGGTCACGCGCGACGGGGTCGAGGTCGAGCCGGCAACGATCCTGAGGGCGGTCGGCCCGGCGATCGCGGTGGCGTTGGCGCAGGCCCCGGCATGCCCCGTGGCCGCCGTCGGAGTGGCGAGCATGGGCGAGTCGGGAGTGCTACTCGATCGCCGGGGTGACCCGGTCGCGCCGGTGATCGCCTGGCACGACGATCGCGATCGCGCGCTGGTGGAGCGGCTGGCCGACGACCTCGGCGCCGACACGTTCGCCGGTGCCACAGGGCTTCCGATACTGCCCCAGTGGTCCCTGACCAAGCATCGCTGGCTGGTCGACCACAGGGCGGAGGCAGAGCGTGCGGTGCGCCGCCTGGGCATCGCGGAGTGGGTCGTGCGCGCACTGGGTGGCGAGGAGGCGAGCGAACTCTCCCTCGCCTCGCGGACGGGGTGGCTGCAGGTGGACAGCGGGCGCTGGTGGCCGTCGGCCCTGGAATGGTCAGGGGTGCGGGAGACGCTGTTGCCCCCGCTGGTCCAGGCGGGGACGCCGCTGGGCCGGGTGACCGCCGACTGGGCGGGGGAGCGGCTGGTCGGAGCGGTGCTCACGGTGGCAGGCCACGACCACCTCGCAGCCGCGCTCGGAGCGGGAGCCGCCGGCGACGGCGATCAGCTCGACTCGTGTGGAACCGCTGAGGCCCTGGTGCGCACGGTGCCCGCCCCCATCTCCTCCGACGCGGTCCTTCGACTGGTCGCCGCCGGGGTGACTGTGGGCCGCCATGTCCTCCCGGGCCGGCTGGCCCTCCTGGGCGACACCCGGGGTGGGTTGCTGCTGCAGAACGTCCAGCGGATGCTCGGCTTCAGCTCATCGGAGCTCGCGGCCATCGATGCCGAGGCGCTTCGGCACGGTGCCGGCACAGTGAGCGCCGAGCTGACTTCGGACGGGACCGTTGTGCTGGCCGGGATCGGCCGTGATGCCACGCCGGGCCGGGCCTGGTTCGCGGCGCTGGAGTCCGCCGCCTCCAGGGTCGTGCGGATGGACACGAACATGACCGCTGTGCTCGGGCCACACCGCCGGGTGATCATGACCGGCGGTTGGGCACGCAGCGCAGCGGTACGGGAGCTGCGCCGCAACGCCTGGGGCGAGGTCGGGGTCGCGGCGGTAGGTGAGGCGGGAGGCCGTGGGGCCGCGCTGCTCGCCGGTTGGGCCGCCGGACTCGTCGCGAGCCCCACCGAGGTGTCGAGCGGCCCGAGTTTCGACCAGGTTCAGAGCTCGCGGGAAGCCGATCAGATCCTGCTGGACGGCAGGGCGGGCCAGAATCAGACTCGGCGGCAGCAGGCCTCCCACAAGACCAATCGCTAGCCGCACAGTCGCGGCACAGCGCTGGCGAACGGTCGGGGCACCACGCGCGAGCGCACGGGCCCGGCCGCGGAAAGGACGAAGGCAACACCGATGACGACCGATTTGGCCGACGGGCCGGAACCCTCGACAGGCGCGGCACGCACCCACTATGCCGCGGACGAGCGCCACCAGGTGATCGTGCAGACTGTGCGCAGCCGGGGCAGGCTGGACGTCGGCACGATGGCAGAGCAGCTCAAAGTGTCCACCGAGACGATCCGCAAAGACCTCCTGCAACTCGAGCGCAGCGGATTGTTGCGCCGGGTCCACGGAGGTGCCATCGCCATCGAGGACCTGTCCTTCGAGCCCGCCGTGTCCGCCAGGACCGGCAACCAGGAGGAGAAGCGGCGCATCGCCCAAGCGGCCCTGGCCCATGTGCCGCGGGAGGGCGCGGTCATCCTTGACTCCGGGTCCACCACCACTTTCCTGGCCGAGATGTTCCCTGCTGACCGGGAGCTGAACGTCTTCACCAACACCCTCACCATCGCCCTGGCCCTGGTCGGCAGGCCCCGCTTGAACGTTCACACACTGGGCGGCCGGGTCCGCGCCCGCACCTTCGCCGAGGTCGACAACTGGGCCATCCGTGCGCTGTCGGAGATCCGAGTCGACGTCGCCTTCCTGGGCACCAACTCCCTGTCCAGCGAGCACGGTCTGAGCACCCCGGACGAGTCCGAGGCCACGGTCAAGCGCCTCATGGTCTCCGCCGCCCGCCGGCGCGTCCTACTTGCCGACAACAGCAAGCACGACCGCACCAGCTTGTACAAGTACGCCGACCTCACCGATATCGACCTGCTCATCACCGACGACGGCCTGTCCGAACAGGACGCGCGCCGCCTGGAGGCCGCGGGGCTGAGGAAGGTGATCCGGGCGTGATCGTCACCTTGACTCCCAATCCGAGCGTCGACCGCACTCTGGCCGTCGACCGGTTGGCCCGTGGCGAGGTGCAGCGTGCCAATTCGAGCTGGAGCGAGCCCAGCGGCAAGGGCGTGAACGTGGCTCTCGCTCTGCGAACCCACGGCTTCTCTGCCCGCGCGGTGCTCCCGATCGGGGGCCACGATGGCACGCGGCTCGCGGCGATGCTGGCGGAAGTGGGCATCGACCACGTGTGCGTTCCCATCACGGGCAACGTGCGCAGCAATATAAGCATCCTCGAGCCGGACGGCACCGTCACCAAGATCAATGAACCTGGTCCGGTGCTGTCGGCCGAAGAGGTGGAGGCACTACTCGACGCGGTGATCAAGACCGCGGCCCAGGCGTCCTGGCTGGTCGGCTCAGGCAGCCTGCCCCACGAGGCCCCGCAAGACCTGTATGCCCGAATGGTCCGGCAGGCGCGCACGGTCGGCGTACGGGTGGCCATCGACAGCTCCGGACCACCGCTCCTCACCGCTCTGTCCGCCGGCCCCGATCTGATCAAGCCGAACGCGCATGAGCTGGGGGAAGCGGCCGGGATGCCGGTGACGACACTCGGACAGGCCCTGGACGCCGCGCGTCGCCTGCAGGATCTGGGTGCGCGTACGGTCCTGGCCAGCCTCGGACCGGACGGCGTACTGCTCGTCGAGGGCAGCACGGTCCTGCACGCCGAGGTGGTCGTCGACAACCCTCGGAGCGCCGTCGGTGCGGGCGATGCTCTGCTCTCCGGATTCCTCGCGGGCGGCGCCTCCGGCGAGCCGGCCCTGCGGGTCGCCCTCCGATGGGCGGCCACCGCGCTCCAGCAGCGCGGCACGCTGCTCGGCCCCGACATCGACGAGGACAGCTTCCGGTTGATCTTCCACGACCGCCCCGAACGGTTCCGGCGGTTGCGGGCCGGATGAACGGCGGGCCGGGCGCCTGCCGCACTACCCACTCCTATCCCAACGAAGGATTGCGATGCCTCTCATCGGCACCGGACGCACTGTGACGACCGCCGCGTCGGCCGGCCACGGAGCGGTCGCGTTCAATGTCATACAACTCGAGCACGTGGAAGCGGTCATCGCCGGCGCCGAGGCGGCCCGAGCCCCGGTCATCGTGCAGATCAGTGAGAACGCTGTGCGCTACCACGGCGCCCTGGCGCCATTGGCGCGCGCCGTGCTGTCGGCGGCAGAGAACGCGCGCTTCCCCGTCTCCGTCCACCTCGACCACGCCACCAGTGTGCCGCTGGTGCGTGAGGCGGTCGCACTCGGTTTCTCCTCTGTGATGTTCGACGCCTCCACCCTCGACTACGCCGATAACGTCAAGGCCACCGCCGAGATCGTGGAGTTCTGCCACCGCTCCGGCGTGTGGGTCGAAGCCGAGCTCGGCGAGGTGGGCGGAAAGGACGGAGTGCATGCCGCGGGAGCCAGGACCGATCCCGCGGAGGCCGCCGCGTATGTCGATGCGACCGGCGTGGACGCCCTGGCCGTAGCGGTCGGCACCTCCCATGCGATGCTCACCCGCGACGCCGAGTTGGATTTCGCACTCATTGGCGCCCTTCATGGTGCGGTCCCCGTTCCCCTCGTACTGCACGGGTCCTCCGGGGTGTCCGACGCGGGCCTGGCAGAGGCGGTGGCGCGCGGTATGACCAAGATCAACATAGCGACACACCTCAACAAGGCGTTCACCGAAGCCGTACGCGACCATCTCGCCGCCCACCCGGCGGTCGTCGACACCCGCGCCTACCTCGGCGCTGGCCGAGACGCCGTCACCGCCGAGGTCACACGCCTGCTCGGCATCCTGCATACGCCCGCTGCTCCCCGGCCCGCGGACAGCGGCCGGCCTCTGTGACAAGACGCCCTCTGGTCAGCCGGCGGAGGCACGCACCAGTTCGAAACATCCTGTGTGCGGAACCCGGTTTCCGGTATGTAAGCGGCGTTCCTGTACTCGTTGATCAGGTTGCCGACGACCTTTCGGCGTTGGAGCCGGGCAAATGATCAAGGTCTGCGTACGCCGTCACCGATGGTGGTCGGGATAGTCGCCGCTCTCGTGCTCGATGAGGCCTGTGCTGGTCGTAATGCCGCTCGTACTCAGCCAGCACCGCACACAGGTGGCGCTCGCTGTAGAGCAGGAGCCGGTCTGCACTCGCGTCGTACGCTGCCCACCCAGCGTTCCGCGATCGAGTTCGCCCGAGGCGAACGAACCGGCGTCTTGATCACCCGGGCGCCGAGTGAGCGGAACACCCCGTCGAACGCCATGGTGAACTCCTGATCTGCTGTGCTCCTGTTCGGGCTTGTCGTTGGGCGCGGTTCCCGGCTCCGCGAGGGCGTCAGGGTTGGAAGTGTTCTTCTTCGTCTGGTTCATCGGTGCTGTGCTCCTGGGTTGGGTGAGGTTGGCGTAGCACGTCGCGGACGGTTTCCCAGGAGTACCGGAAGTCCTTGCCGGTCTTGAGCGCCGGTAGTTGTCGCGCGTGGGCCATCCGTCGGACGGTCTGCGGCGAAGGCCCCAACCTGGCGGCCAGTTCCTGGGTGGTGAGCACGCCGGGATCTCTCCCGGTCGTCGTCTCGGCCATGGTCGTTGTCCCTTCTTGCTGGTGGTGGTGTGCGACATGATGCGTATGCGCTGCAGAACCGTCAGGGCATCTTTGGGAGCCTGATCGTTATGCTTGCGCTCCCCGAAGGATGGCATATGAGTGACGGACTGGCTACTGTTCGTCGTCGTGTCGTGTGGGGATCGTGTGCAGCTCAGCCGGTGATCCGTCTGGGATTCGGGTGATCTGTTATTGCCGTACGTCAGACGGGTCGGAGGGGTGGATATGGGCGGTCAGGATGCTGGTCCGGTACCGGACCAGAGTCCTCCGGGCTGGCGCTGGGATGGCCGCCGGTGGGTGTCGGCCAGGTCATCGCCGTCGTTGTGGGCCCGGCTGCTGGTCCCGATGCCGGTCTGGTTGCGCGTCCTCGCCCTGGTCTGGCTCGTGGTCCTGGGCGTGTGGGTTCCGGTCGCGGTCGGAATGGCCAGGCCCACCCCGCAGCCCGCGCTCTCGACGTCCGGGCTGGTGACCGTCGAGGCTCTTGCCGGTCTCGGCGTTGCCTTCACGGTCGGGTGGGGAGCGCTGCTGGGTCGCCGCCGCGCATGGCTGCAGTTGGTGGCGTCTGTCGCGCTGGGTGCCGGGCTGCTGCTGTTCTGGTATGTGTACGCGATGATCGTGCTGGCGGGCCCGGCCGATGCCACTGCCGATAACGCGGCCGGAGCGGGGGTCGCGATACTCGCCGTACCGTCCGCCGTGGTCATCGCCCTGCTGCTCATGCTGGGCTGTGGTGTCGGTGAAGGCGCACGCCTGGTCGCGCGTCTCTTGCGGGAAGGAGGTCAGAGTGATCCGAATTGAGGGTGCGTTCTACCGGGTCAGCGACCCCGCCTTTGAGATGACCATCCCGCGCTGGGAAGGGTACGAGCCGGACAGAGCCGAAGAGGCCGATGCCACGATCGTGCTGCCGGATGGCGCACGCCACTACGCCACCTTCATGACCTTGGGTGCGGTCGCGGAGGTCATGGAACGCCGGCAGCGCAGTGGCGAGTGTTTGAGCGGTCAGTACTTCTGGTGTTCCGATCTGGTCATCATCCGGCAGCCGGGTATCCCCGGAGTGGTCGAGGCCGTCCGCGATCTGATCGCCAAGGGTGATCTCGCCGGTGCCTGCGGGCTCCTGGATCCGGACTCCAGGACGGAGTAGTAGCGCCCGAAGGTGCGGCCCAGCCCGTAGGAGGGCTTCGCCATCACCGGTCGATGAGTGCTGCGGGCAGTTCATCGAGGGTGGTGATTCGAGGCAGCGGGGTGCTCGCCGATCCACTGGTCCGGTCGAGCCAGATGCCGTACAGACCCGCGTCGGTCGCTGCCTGCGCGTCGATGTGCAGCCGGTTCTCCGACGTAGCGACGTCGCCCGGCGCGAGGCCCGACCGTGCGCAGGCGAGGTGGAAGATCTCCGGCGCCGGTTTGGCCGCGCCCGCGTCGCTGGAGGTGTCGACGATCTGCTCGGCGGAGGCGTTTCTCAGCTCGGCCGGTGGATAAAAGATCAGGTCACCTACGTCTGGGTGGGCCACGTTGGCGTCGAGCAACCGCAGGTAGTAGTTGGTTTCAGGGTCGGCGGCCTGAATCCTGCGAACGATCTCGACGAGTTCGTCACGCGTGATGTCGTTTACCCGCGGATGCGCCGGCCGTGCCGCTTCCTGGGCGAAATCCTCCAGGTCGCGCGAGGCGTAGTGCTCGGCGAAGGCGGAGGCGTCGTAGTCGTGCCCGGTCATCTCATTGAACGCGGCGATCGCCGCTTCGGCCGGTTCACTTCGGTAGGGCAGACCCGAGATCCTCTCGATCTCGTGGCTGATCTCCGCGATGCGTTGCGGGTCGACGGGCGGGGGCAGCAGTTCCGGACGCAGGTTCATGTCCGCGTACTCCCTCCGAGACTGCGTCGCCCAGCGGGCGTGGTGATCGCGATTGTGTAACGGGTCGTGTATGAGAGCGGCCGCTCAGTGATGATCCGGTTCGGCGAAGAACGATCATTACGAGCGGCCGCGAGGACCCATAATGCTGCATCCCCCCCGCAGGTGAGGAAGCCTGCTGCCTTCATCTTCTTCATGTGCTGGTGCCGTATCTGAAAGATATCCAAATCGAAGGGGTCGCTGACCTGGGGAACAAGTCATGGCACCTCCGTCCCCTATCCCCCTGAACTTCGGAAGCGCGCGGTCCGCATGGCTGCCGAGATCCGCCCGGACTATCCGACCCAGTGGGGGCGAATGAAGGTGGTGGCGGCCAAGCTGGGCGTCGGCAGGAGCCACAACACGGCGGGTAATCCTTCGATCACCTGAGTGATCACGGAGTAGGTGGCCGGATTCCCTGGTCGGGCGGTGTTGCCGGCCATCGCGGACCGACCCACAGTCCCGGGTGGTAGCGACTCATCTCCTCCAGGACGACCGGGATCGGTACGGGTAGTTGCTGGGCCGACACGTTCGCCGGACCGAAGCCGAGGACCTTGTTAAGGCCCCCGACCGTCCGGGTCACACGCGAAGCGCGGGAACGGTAGGCGTCCGGGTCGACCAGCACGATCGACAGGTACGGATAGGACCTGTTCCGGATGACCTGCTCCCTGATCTCGGCGTGGTCAATCTCGCCCCAGGTAATGAGCGGCCCGTCAAACAGCCTCACGCCCTCAACGGCGATGGTCATGGAGGGGGTACGCCGCACCAGCCTGAACAGGCCCAGGCAACCGGCGAGACCGAAGAACACAACTCCCAGGATCCCGGCGACCTCGGCCTTCACACTCGGATGACTCACAACCATCCAGAGGCTTGCGGCGACCATGACGACGGCCCCGAACTCGATCAGGAGCATGCGGCGGACAGGCGTGTGGTAGGTGATCGTGGCTCCTCCTCAGTGCCGAAAGAAGACATATGCGCTCCTGTCACGCCGATGCTACTGGTTCAGCTCAAGGCCGATAGCAGGACAGCCGAGCCGTGGCAGTCGCCGATTACTGGCGGCCCAGGCCCCAGCCACGTCATCGCCGGAAGGAATACGAACTGTTCCGCAGCTGTGTCGCCAGTTGCCTTGGTCTGCTTCCCACCCCGCAGCCGGAACTGCATAGGTGTCCCTGCGAGCGGCACGTCGGCCAGGGCGGCGGCGTACTCGTCGAGGAAGTCGGCGTAGTCGGCGGGCAGTGGGGTGTTTCGCCGAGAGTGGGCCAGAACCCATTAACTTGGCGCTCAACACTGCTGCCGGGTGTCCCGTTGGCGAGCACACCCTTCAGCAGGGGGAGGCGGTCGAGGGCGGGTCGTATGTCCGGGTAGGCGCACCAGGCCGGTTGGTAGTGCGCCAGGTACCCGGTGAACCAGGCGTCGGCTTGGGCGGTGTGTTCCAGGTGCCGAGGCCGTGTTCGGTGGCGAGCGTGGTGATCCGCATCCGTCGTTACTGGCTGAAGGTGAGTTTCTCCGGACAGGTACCGGTCTATCGCCTCACGCTCAAGTTCGGCCCACCGGCCGGTGATACGTGAGGGGTCGGTGCCGGGCAGCGACCGGATGATGGCGGTCGTGGCGGCACTGTCGTGGTCGAGGAGCGTGGCGTCCAGGTCGAACAGCAGTGCCTTGATCGTCACAGCCGACGATTGTGCCACCCGCTGGGCGGCTCCAAGAATTTACCCGGTGATGTTTGAGGCCGCCTGCTGATTCGCAATTCCACTCTGTATTCATCGGTCAATGGTGTGGTTTCGCGTGCCGCTAGGTCTCTTCTTTCCGCGTTGTGTGGTTGTTGCGGGGCCTGCGGCAGCGAGCAATAGTCATCCCTTAGATATCTCCGGACCCAGCGGGGTCCGGAGATGAAAACGGACCGGGCGCGGTCCCAACAATTTCGGGGGTGAAGGATGTCGGATGCCGAAACCGGCGAGATCGGCGGGCGGGCGAAGGTACCGGCGCGCAGGCGCCGCCGGGACGAGGAGCGGCGTACCCATGCGGTCCAGATGTGGTTGAGCGACATTGAGTACACGCTGGTCGCCGACGGTGCAGGCGAGCGGCACATGGCGGTCGGGGCGTTCGCCGCCGAAGTGCTGGTCGCAGGTCTGCGGGATCAGCCGTTGCCGGCGTCGATGGTGTCGCGTGATGTGCTGGTGGCGTTGAATCGTGGTTCGGGTGAGGCATACCGGATCGGCGTGAATTTCAACCAGGCCGTCGCCAGGTTGCATTCCACTGGGCAGTTGACCCCGCAGATCGCCGCGTACGGGCGGGAGATCATCCGGGTCCTGGGAAGCCTGGAAGGGTATGCGGCACAGGCCGCCGCGTCCATTAATGGTGGTGGCAGGTGATCGGGAAGGTGACGCGCGGCACCAAGGTCGCCGGGATCTTGTATTACCTGTATGGGCCGGGGAAGAGGAACGAGCACACCGATCCGCATGTGGTCGCCGGGTGGCGTGACCCGGCGGACCTGGAACCCGCGGTGCGGGAGAGCGGTAGGCGGGATTTCCGGTATCTGCGGGGTCTGCTGGATCAGACGGTGACCGCGCTCGGCCCCTACAACCACACCCAGCCGGTGTGGCACTGCTCGCTACGGACCGCACCGGAAGACCCGACCCTCACCGACCAGCAGTGGGCCGACATCGCGGCCGAGTTCATGGACGGCATGGGCCTGGCCCCCTACGACGATCACGGGGCGGTCCGGTGGGTCGCGGTGCGTAGGCCCGCGGCGACCAGCCAGGGTAGATCGTCCTCGGTCCACACCGCGCCGCGCCACCGCTGGATCTTGACCTTGAGTAGCACTTGGTCGTCGACGGCGCGGATACGTTCGTGCTTGATGTCGTCGGCGAACTGTTCGGTCGTCTTGGTCAGCAGTGGATGGTCGATCTCATCCAGCGGAACCTCGGTGCCGGGTATGGGCAGCGTCAGATCGTCGCGCAGGCATCGCAACGTGGGACGGGATCGTTGCATCTGGGGGGACCCTATAGTTCGTCGGTGACGCCGCCGACGGCGTCGATCTGTTCGGGTGTCAAGCCGGTCAGCAACGCCAGACGTGCCCGGTTGGTGCCGTCGAGTTTCGCCATGGTGGCGAGCATGTTCTGGCGGATCTCTTCGCGGCGGATCTCTAGATATACCTTGATCGCCTCCCCGACTAGATCTTTCTTGGCCATCTTCAGCTGATGCGCGCCGATGTCAGCTAGCTGCGCGACATCCTCGTCGACCTTCAAAACCACAAGGGCCATCTCAACCTCCGCAAACCTTGATGACCCTAGGGTACCCAGGGATAGCCAGGGATAGCCAGGGATAGCCGGGGATAGCCAGGCTCCGGCTACCCGGCCGCCGGTTGGGCTTGGCACCCGTTCGGCGGCGTGTGGCGGTGTGTGGTGGTGTTGCTGTACTCCCGTGCAGTACAGCGGTCGTCGTGACCTGCGCCCAGCCAATTCGAGGACGGACCGGAAGCGGCGCGTCAGCCGATCGCCCAAGCACTCGCTGACCTCAGCGGAGAGATCGTGTCGGTGCTGGCCGGGGTCCTTGTGGCTTGCGGTCAGCTTCCGACAAGCCGTCGCACCCCCTCCGCCAGCTGCTCCCGAAGGTCATGGCGGTTCGAGTAGCGTCTCATGTGGTCCACTCTCAAGGCGGTAACGGCGGTTCGAATCCGCTCGGGACTACGGGTGCAAGAGAGAGTTTAGGCAGGTCAAGGGCCTGATCGAGAGTGATCTCGATCAGGCCATTGATCTTTTGTCCGTGATTCGTCCGCGAGGATCGCCGGGGTCTCCATCGGGGGTTTCTATGTGATTGCAGCTCTCGGACCGATCGCGCTCCCGTGATGCTCGTGGATGCGTTGATCTGTCTGGGTGTCTTGTCATGTCCCGGCGTGCGGTGCGGGGAGGCCGGTC
>JAOPYM010000128.1 GCA_025964615.1 Actinomycetes bacterium | reverse complement strand
GAGGCCGCCGTCCGCCTGGCCTGCCTGGCCCTCGGCCCCGGCTGGCCCGAGCGACCCCGTTGACTCGTGGCGTTTCCCGCACTGTTTCAGCGAACGGTGCGGGAAACGCCACGACTCAACGGGGTGGGTTGCTTCATAGGACTTGGTGGGGGTTGAATGGGTTTTATGAAGCAACTTATGGAGGACGTGCGGTTCAGGCCCTATGGAAGCGGGGACGCGGAGCGGTTGCGGGCGATGTCGGAGCGGCTCACGCCCTACAGCCTCTACCTGCGCTTCTTCACCGGGAGCCCGCGGATCCCCGAGACCTATGTGCGCCTGCTCGGGCACGTGGACCACTGGGACCATGAGGCGCTGGTGGCCCTGGTGGACGGCGAGGTCGCGGGGATCGCGGAGTACATCAGGGACAAGACGGACCCGTGCCGGGCGGAGATCGCGATGCTGGTCACCGACCCCTGGCAGCGGCACGGCCTGGGGGGGGCGATGATCGGGTTTCTCGCCGAACTGGCCGGCCGGCGGGGCATCACCGAGTTCGACGCCGACATCATGCTGGAGAACCACAACGGGTTGTCGGCTGTGCACAGCATGTGGCCGGGGGCGCGGGGACGGTTCGCGGACGGAGCCGCCCACTTCCGCCTTCCCCTCGCCCGCTTACCATGTTCCCCATGACCCAGAACCTGTTCGGCGGACCGGCCCCAACGGAACTGCCCGAGAACGCAGAGGCACGCAGGCTCCTCGCCGAGGGCGTGGAACCGAAAGAGGTCGCCGCCAGGTTCCCGACCTACAGCCTGGCCTGGGCCCTCCTTGCGGAGCGGGAGTTCGACGCGGGCCACGTGATCCGGGCCTACGCCTACGCGCGCACCGGCTACCACCGGGGCCTGGACTCGCTGCGCAGGGCAGGCTGGAAGGGACATGGCCCGATCCCCTGGGAGCACGAGGCCAACCGCGGCTTCCTGCGGGCGCTGTACGTACTCGCGCGGGCGGCCGGGGCGATCGGTGAGGACGACGAGGCCGAGCGCTGCAGGACCTTCCTGCACGACTCCAGCCCCACCGCCGCCGCGACCCTGACCGGCTGAACAGGTCTTTTCGGACAGGCGACGGCGTTCGAGGTTTTTGCCGCTCCCCGCGTGCGGGTAAGATTCGATCGCAAGAGGCCCTTTGTCGCGCGCTTGCGACGAGGGCCTTAGTCGTTGCCGAAGGAGATCGCCTGATGCCGGCCGTCGTGCTTGCCGGTGCCCCGCCCGTGGGCACCGCGCGGACGAGGGCCACGGCACCGGTCACCAGAGGCTCGAAGCCGTCGAAGGAGATCGCCTAATGCCGGCCATCGTGCTTGTTGGTGCCCAGTGGGGGGACGAGGGCAAGGGCAAGGCCACCGACCTCCTCGGCGGCGACGTGGACTACGTGGTCCGTTACCAGGGCGGCAACAACGCCGGCCACACCGTGGTCATCGGCGACAAGAGCTACGCGCTGCACCTGCTGCCGTCGGGCATCCTGTCCCCCGACGTGGTGCCGGTGATCGGCAACGGCGTGGTCATCGACCCGGCCGTGCTGCTCCAGGAGATCGACGGGCTGACGGCGCGGGGCATCGACTGCGGGAAGCTGCTGATCAGCGCGAACGCGCACCTGATCATGCCCCACCACCGCGCCCTCGACAAGGTCACCGAGCGGTACCTCGGCAAGGCCAGGATCGGCACCACCGGGCGCGGCATCGGCCCGGCGTACGGCGACAAGTTCGCCCGGATGGGCATCCGCGTGCAGGACCTCTTCGACCCCGGCATCCTCACCCAGAAGGTCGAGCTGGCGCTACGGGAGAAGAACCAGGTCCTCACCAAGGTCTACAACCGCCGCCCCATCGCGGTGGCCCCCATCGTGGAGGAGTACGTCGCGTACGCCGAGCGGCTCAAGCCCTACGTCGCCGACACCGGCCTGATACTGAACCGGGCCCTGGATGAGGGCAAGGTCGTGCTCCTGGAGGGCGCGCAGGGCACCCTGCTGGACGTCGACCACGGCACGTACCCGTTCGTGACGTCCTCCAGCCCGACCGCGGGCGGCGCCTGCGCGGGCTCGGGGGTCGGCCCCACCAAGGTCACCCGCGTGATCGGCATCCTCAAGGCGTACACCACCAGGGTCGGCTCGGGACCGTTCCCGACCGAGCTGCTCGACGACATGGGCGAGTACCTGCGCACCACCGGCGGCGAGTACGGCGTGACCACCGGCCGCAACCGCCGCTGCGGCTGGTTCGACGCGGTGATCGCCCGGTACGCGTCCCGGGTCAACGGCATCACCGACTTCTTCCTCACCAAGCTGGACGTCCTGTCCGGCCTGGACCGGGTGCCGGTCTGCGTGGCGTACGACATCGACGGCGTACGGCACGAGGAGATGCCCGTCTCGCAGACCGAGTTCCACCACGCCAAGCCGGTCCTGGAGTACTTCCCGGGCTGGGAGGAGGACATCACCTCCGCCAAGACCTTCGAGGACCTGCCACCGAACGCCCAGGCCTACGTGCGGGCCCTGGAGGGCATGTCCGGCGCCCGGATCTCCGCCATCGGCGTGGGCCCCGGCCGGGACCAGACCCTCAGCCTGCACCCACTCGTCTGACCCCCGTCCGGCGCGCGTCTGGGCTCAAGCGCCGCGTGAGCGGAGCAAGCGCCAGAGACTAGACTTCTGAGGTGCGAGTACTCCTCCTTGGTTCCGGCGGCCGTGAGCATGCCCTGGCCCGAAGCTTCAGCCTCGATCCGTCCGTCACCGAACTGCACTGCGCGCCCGGCAACCCCGGTACGGCGGCGCTCGGCGACAACCACGTCATCGACCCGGTCGATCCGGTCGCGGTGGCGGAGCTGGCCGGGCGCCTGCGCCCCGACCTGGTGGTGATCGGACCGGAGGCGCCGCTCATCGCGGGGGTGGGCGACGCCGTACGCCGGGCCGGTATCCCGTGTTTCGGCCCCGATCAGGCGGCCGCCAAGATCGAGGGCTCCAAGGCCTTCGCCAAGGAGATCATGGCGGCGGCCAAGGTGCCGACGGCGACCTCCCGGGTGTGCGAGAACGCCGCCCAGGTCGGCGAGGCCCTGGACGCGTTCGGGCCGCCGTACGTGGTCAAGGACGACGGCCTCGCGGCGGGCAAGGGCGTCATCGTCACCTCCGACCGGG
>JAOPYM010000117.1 GCA_025964615.1 Actinomycetes bacterium | reverse complement strand
CAGTGCGGACCAGTGGTCGATCCTGACCTCCATGTCGGGCCTGGTCTGCAGATGGCCGAGCAGCGCGGTGAAGAACTTCAGGTCGTGCCCGGCCACCCCCACTTTGAGCCTTCCGGCGATCTCGGCTTTCGGGAAGGCCAGGTTCAGGTACGTCTCGAGCCGCCGGGCGGCGGCCTCCAGGCTGTAGTCGGCGGCGGCGCCTCGGCAGCGGTCGCGGGCCAGGGCGTAGGTTCCCGGGTCCGCCGCCTTCGCCAGCACCGCGAGAACGTCGGCCTCGGAGGCGGCGAACAGCGGGTAGTCGGCACCGAGCAGCCGTTCGTGCATGGGTGTGCGGTTCAGTACGACCGGTACGCCGAGGGTCCCCATCTCCAGGACCTTGGTGGACAGCTCCAGGCTGGCGTCCAGTTCGGGGTGCCGCCACGACAGCCCGATGTCACAGCCCGCCGACAGCCGCATCGCCTCGGCCCTGGGATGCCCGCCGTGCCAGGTAACACCCTGCGAGGACTCCAGAGCCTTGCGCATCCGCGCCGACCACCTCGGGTTCTGCGGATCATCGTGGATCTTGTCGCCGATCATGTGCAGTTCGGCGTCGACGCCCTTGGCGGCCAGCAGGCGCGGCAGGTTCGTCATCTCCAGGGTGTTCCAGCGGGGTGCGAACTTCCCCGTGTAGACCAGCCGCAGTGCCCGGTCCACCGGCGGCGTGTGGTCGCGGGGCTCCAGTCCGGCGGGCAGCGCGACGACCGGCGGGAAGAGCACGCACTTGCCGTTGGCGGCGGGCACCGCGCTCTCCAGGAAGCAGCGCAGCTCCTCGGTCTGGCAGAGCAGGTAGCGTGATGAGGCGGCGATCCGCTTGATCTCCCCCTGGGCGTCCCCGTTCAGTTCAGCCGCCGACTGCGGCACATCGGTGAGGTAGGTCCACAGCCGCCCCCTCAGCGGGCTCTCCGCCAGCAACCCCGCCAGCCGTCTCCCCCGCACCACCACCAGATCAAAACCCTCCAGGGCATCCAGCCCCGTCAGCACCCGCACCGCCTCCTTCGGCGACAGCACCCGTTGAGTCGTCCAAGAGGGGCTGGCGTTTCCCGCACCGTTTCCCTCCTCAGTGCGGGAATCGCCAGCCTCTATTGGACGAGTCAACGCAGAGTGCAGGGTGACGCCGGGGATCGATTCGAGGGGGCCGGTGAGGCGGTCGGTGCGGATCGGGGCCTTCAGGACGAGCGTCACCTCGCAGCCGGCGCGGGCCAGGGCCTGCACGACCCCCTGTGCCCAGATCGCGGACCCGTCGATCAGGTTCAGATCGACGTCCCCGTACACAAGCGCGCGAGTCACGGTTTCCTTCCTTCCATCGACCCGTGGCGTTTCCCGCACCTTTTCGCGCTGCGGTGCGGGAAACGCCACGAGTCAACGGGTGAGAGTTGCGGGATCGGTGGTGGTGGCGGTCCAGTCGAGGCGGGTGAGCATGGGCGGTGCCTCGCCCCAGAGGATCAGGGGCAGGCCGCGGGATCGGGCGACCTCGCGTACGGCCAGGAGGGTGCGTTCCCTGTCGTAGACGCCCGGGACGCCGAGGTAGGCCCACGGGCCGCCGGGGGCGCCCGCGGCACCGTCGACGACCACCAGGTCGACGTCGGCGGCGTCCAGGACCTGGGCGGCGTCGTGCGGATACAGCGGGACCACCCGGGCGTGCGGTTCGAGGAGGGCGAGGGTGGCCGCGCTCAGGACCCCGGCGATGACCGGGCCCGCGCCGGGATTGGCGACGAGCAGCCGGTCCTCGATCCGGTCGAAGCCCTCAAGCCTGGGCCAGTCCTTGACCGGGGCGGCCTGCGGGCTCTTGGCCCGTTTCCACAGGCGGTAGAGCTGCCTGGGCAGCCTGACCGCCCCACGGGCACGCCTGCGCCCGGCCTGTGCGACCAGGCGCCCGAACTCGTAGGTGGTCGAGCTCTCCACCGCCGACAGGCGCCCTTCCAGCTCGTGCAGCCGCGCGTCACGTTCGCGCAGCGCACGGCGGAGCCGCGCGATCTCCCTGGCGCTCCTGTCATTCACCGATGAACCTCATGATCACTTCTGCGATGCGGGGACCGGCCTGACCGTCCCAGAGCGGTGGGGTCCCGGCCCGGCCGTGCGGGGACTCGAGGGCCTTGCGGGTGGCGGGGACCAGTTCGTCGAACGTCACGAGCCGGTTGGTGCCGTGCGTGATGGTGATCGGCCGTTCGGTGTTCGGCCGCACGGTCAGGCACGGCACCCCCAGGATCGTCGTCTCCTCCTGGAGGCCCCCGGAGTCGGTCACCACCATGGCGGCCCCCCGTACCGCCGCGATGAAGTCGATGTAACCGAGCGGGTCCAGGATCCGTACCCCCTGGTGGCCGGCCAGCCCGGCGGCGAGCAGCACCGCGCGGCCCCTCGGGTGCAGCGGGATGACCAGGTCGGCGAGATCGGCGATCTCGTGCAGCCGCCGTACCAGCGCGGCGGCCGTCTCCGGCGCGTCCACGTTCGCCGGGCGGTGCATGGTGGCCAGCACGTACCGGTCCGGCAGGTCGTACGCGGCCCGGACCCTGGCGACGTCGAACGAGGCCATGTTCTTCAGCAGGGTGTCGATCATCGGATTACCGACGAAGTGGATCCTGCCGACGTCGACGCCCTCGGCGGCCAGGTGCCCGATCGCCTCCGGGCTGGTCACCAGGCACAGGTCCGACAGCTGGTCGGTGAGCCGCCGGTTGACCTCCTCGGGCATGGTCGGGTCGAAGCTACGCAGCCCGGCCTCCACATGGGCGACCGGGATGCTCATCTTGGCCGCGACCAGGGCGGCGGCGATCGTCGAGTTCACGTCGCCGTACACGATGACGAGCCCGGGTGAACGCTCAGTGAACTCCCGCTCCAGGCCGACCATCAGGGCGGCCGTCTGCACGGCGTGGCTGGCGGAACCGACGCCCAGGTTCACATCGGGTTCGGGCAGTCCCAGCTCGCGGAAGAAGATCTCTGACATCTTCTCGTCGTAGTGCTGGCCCGTGTGGATCACGGCCTGCTCGACGTCGAGAGCGGCGATGACCGGTGCCGCCTTGACGAAATTGGGGCGGGCGCCCAGGACATGGATGATGGGGCCGAACATGATTTCCCTCCTGTTCATCGGGACTGCCTAGGCTCGCTCGTCGTGCTTTCCAGAACGAGAACGGTCGTGTTCCTCGCCGCGCTTGCCTGCCGCCAGCTACGCGAGGACCCGGTGCGGGCGTACCGCTTGGCGCTGCGGCTGCTGCTGCGCGCCGCCCCGGCGGGGGTACGGCGCAGGTACGCCGCCTGCGCGGCCCCCCGTCCCCGCGATCCGGAGCGGGAGTCCCGCGATCTGCGCGCCCTGCTGGCCGCAGGACCCGATGACGCGGTACGAGCCGTACCGGCACCGATTCCGGGGCGGGTCCTGCAGTTCGTGACGAACGCCCTGCCGGGGACCAATGCGGGGTACACGGTCCGGACGCACCGGATCGCGCTCGCCCAGCGGGAGCTCGGGCTCGACCCGCACGTGGTGACCAGGCTCGGGTTCCCGCTCGGCCAGGGGTCGGCCGACGCGCGGCGCACCGTCGAGGTCGACGGGATCGCCTACCACCGGCTGCTGCCGTGGCTGCCGCCGCGCGACCAGGTCTCGGCGATCGGCCAGGCCGCCGACCTGGCCGGTCCGCTCGTCGAGCGGCTGCGGCCACAGGTCCTGCACGCGGTCAGCAACCACCTGAACGCGGCGGTGGCCCTTGAGCTGGGCCGCAGGCACGGGCTGCCGGTGGTGTACGAGGTCCGGGGCTTCCTGGAGGACTCGTGGCTGTCGCGCGACCCGTCGCACACCCCCGAGGCCGACTTCTACCGGCTGACCAGGGAGCTGGAGACCCGCCGGATGCGCGAGGCCGACGCGATCGTCACGCTCGGCGCGGCCATGCGCGACGAGATCGCGGAACGCGGCATCGACCCCGCGAAGATCACCATCGTGCCCAACGCGGTGGACGCGGCGTTCCTGGAACCCCTCCCGGACGGGGCGCCGCTCCGGGACGCACTGGGCATCGCGCACGACGCGTTCGTGGTCGGGCTCACCTCGTCGTTCTACGGCTACGAGGGCATCGACACGCTCATCGACGCGGCGGCGCTGCTGCGCGACCGGGGCACGCCGGTGACCCTGCTGCTGGTCGGCGACGGCCCCGAGCGCGGTGCCCTCGAACGCCGGGCGGCCGGGGTCGGGGCGATCTTCACCGGTAGGGTGCCGATGTCCTCGGTGCGAAGCTTCCACGCCGTCCTCGATGTCTTCGCCGTACCCCGAAGGGCCGACCGGGTGTGTCAATTGGTCACCCCGCTGAAACCGATCGAGGCGATGGCCGGGGGAATCCCAGTAATAGCAAGTGATGTCAAGGCTCTCCGCGAAATCGTGGAACCAGGCGTGACCGGCACGTTAACTCTTCCGGAAGACGCGGAAGCATGGGCGACTTCCCTGCAGGAGCTCATTTACAGTCCCGAAAGACGTGGTAAATTCGGACAGGCGGCTCAGGAATGGGTCAGGGCGGAACGCACCTGGAGTGCGGTCGCGGCCCATTACATGGACGTGTACGCAAGGAGTCTCCGAAGTGGATCTGGTGGTCATCGGACTCGGTTACGTCGGGCTCCCCCTGGTGCGGGAGGCCTGCCGCGCCGGGCTCAAGGTCGGTGGTCTCGACCGGGACGCACGGGTGGTGGCCGGGCTGCTCGCCGGGCTTTCGCACATCGACGACGTGCCGGCCGCAGATGTCGAGGCGATGCTCGCGGACGGGTTCACGCCCGGCCTGGACGAGTCCGTACTGGCGGGCGCCCACACCGTGGTGATCTGCGTGCCGACGCCGCTGTCGGAAGACGGCGGCCCCGACCTGACGGCGGTCCGCAGCGCCTGCGAGGCGGTCGCCAGGCAGCTGTCCCCCGGCACCCTGGTGGTCCTGGAGTCGACGACCTACCCGGGTACGACCGAGGAGGTCGTCCGGCCCATCCTGGAGACCTCCGGCTTCGTCGCCGGTGAGGACTTCCACCTGGCGTTCTCGCCGGAGCGCATCGACCCGGGCAACCCGGTGTACGGCGTGCACAACACGCCTAAGATCGTCGGCGGCCTCACCCCGGCATGCGCGAGCGCGGCGGCGGCCTTCTACGGCAAGTTCGTGGAGCGGATCGTGCAGGCCAAGGGGACCCGTGAGGCCGAGATGGCCAAGCTCCTGGAGAACACCTACCGGCACGTCAACATCGCCCTGGTCAACGAGATGGCGGTGTTCTGCAACGAGCTCGGCATCGATCTGTGGGACGCGATCGACTGCGCGGCCACCAAGCCGTTCGGCTTCCAGGCCTTCCGGCCGGGCCCGGGCGTCGGCGGTCACTGCATCCCGATCGACCCCAACTACCTGTCGTACAAGGTCCGCTCGCTCGGCTACCCGTTCCGGTTCGTGGAGCTGGCCCAGGAGATCAACGACCGGATGCCCAAGTACGTCGTGGAGCGCGTCCAGCAACTCCTCAACCAGTCCGGCCGGGCCGTGAAGGACACCCGGGTGCTGATCCTCGGGGTGACCTACAAGGCCGACATCGCCGACCAGCGCGAGTCCCCGGCCCGGCCGGTCGCCAGGCGGCTGCTGCGGCTCGGCGCCCGGCTGAGCTTTCACGACCCGTACGTGCATACCTGGCAGGTGGACGGCGCGGACGTGCCGAGCGCCGGCGAGGACCTGGTGGCGGCGCTGGACGGCGCCGAGCTGGTGATCGTGCTGGCCGGCCACACGGCGTACGACCCGGAACTGCTGACCGGCCACGCCAAGCTGCTGTTCGACACCCGCGGGCTGACCCGCGGTGCCGCGCCCCGCGAGCACTCCATCGAATTGTTGTGACCAGGCCACGCCGAATTCACTGACAATTTCCCTGGCCTCGTCAAGGTCGGCAGTGGCGGCCCATCCTCAACTCGAGAACGGCTCGGCAAAGAGCAGAGGGGTGAAAATGCGGGTGTGCGTCTGTACCGTCGTGCACCATCCCGAGGACGCCCGGATTCTGCATCGGCAGATTCGCGCGCTGCTCAGCGCCGGACACGAGGTCACTTATATCGCGCCGTTCCGGGCCTGCAATGTGCGGCCCTGGCAGGAGGTGACCCCGGTGGACGTGCCGAGGGCCATCGACAAGCACCGGATGAAGGCCTTGCGGGCCGCCCGCAAGGCCCTGGCCAGGCACGCCGGGTACGCCGACGTGATCCTGCTGCACGACCCGGAGCTCCTGCTGGCGGTGCCGCGCGCCGCCCGGTCCAAGGTGGTCTGGGACGTGCACGAGGACACCGCCGCCGCGCTGTCGGCCAAGGGCTGGCTGCTCGGGCCCCTCCGCCTGCTCGCCCGGCCGCTGGTACGGGCCCTGGAGGCGCACGCGGAGCGGCGCTACCGGCTGCTGCTGGCCGAGGAGGGTTACCGGGGGCGATTCCGCGGCGAGCACCCGGTGGTGCCGAACACCACCTATGTCGCCGACACGGCGCCCGAACCGCCGGGCGACCGGCGGGTGGTCTACGTCGGGCACCTGTCCAAGGCACGCGGCGCGCTCGACATGATCGAGATAGCCCGCGCGGTGAGCCGGGAGGGCGTCGCCGTGGAGCTGATCGGCACCGCCGACCTGACCGTACGGCCGCTGCTGCGGGACGCGCAGCGCGAGGGCATCCTGCGCTGGTACGGGTTCGTGCCCAACGACCGGGCACTGCGCATCATCGAGGGCGCGATGGCCGGGCTCGCGCTGCTGCACGACGAACCGAACTACCGGCACTCGATGCCGACCAAGGTCGTCGAGTACATGGCCCACGGTGTGCCCGTCATCACCACCCCGAACCCGCCCGCCGCCGAGCTCGTCGGGCCTGCCGGCTGCGGGGTGATCGTGCCGTTCGGGGACGTCGAGGCCACGGTACGGGCCGTACGGCGGCTGCGAGAGGACCCCGAGCTACGCGCCGACATGGCCAAACGCGGCCACGAGACCGCCAGGGCCCGGTTCCACTGGCCGCTGCAGGCCGAGCGGTTCGTCAGCCAGCTCGTCGAATGGTCAGCGTCGCGGCCCGCGCGAGACGGGTCGCCATCCCAGGCGTCTGGTACGCGCTGACCGCGATGATGTAGCGGCCGGCCCGTACCGCGACCGTGCTCGCGGACGGGTCCAGCTCGTAGGCCTCGTCGCCCAGCTCGGCCGGGCGAGCCTCGGTCTCGGTCGCCCGCCAGGCGGCCATCAGCCGGGAGGCCGCACGCGGGTCGCGCGCCACCCACTCGACCGTCACGGTCGGCGCGGAGGCACTCTGCTGCACCCGCGACGACAACACCCGCCCCGTCGGCTCATACGTGCAGCTCACCGCGTGCGGCAACCGCAGGCCGCCGATCACGGCGTACTCGGGACGGGTCCTGAACGGGCCGGGGAGGTCGGCCCTGTGCAGCAGCGCACAGGCATCCGGCCAGTCCACCGCGGGGACGCCCCGCAGCTCCTGCGGACCGGCTCCCCTGGCCGCCGCCACCAGCGCGATCAGGCGCTGCCCGCCGTACGGCCGGGGCGTGGCCTCGGGCACCGCCACGTACAGCATCCCGCCGCCCGCGCCCAGCCACGGCCGGCTGCCGGCCGGGACCACCAGCGGCGCGGGCACGGTGGACGCGGCCCCGTCCTGCCCGATCACATCCACCGCCGAGGGCAGCAGGTTCGCCGCGAGGTTGGCCCGCAGCCCGTACAGCCGCGTCCCGGTGGCCATCAGCGCCTCGTAGGCGGGCGTGTCCCTGGCCCAGAGGCTGCGCCCGGCGGAGACGTCGAAGGCCTCCAGGCGCCCGGTGCTGTAGGCGATGACGAGCCGCCCGTCCGCCACCAGTGCCGGGCACATGCCGGGACCGCAGAGATCTTCGCCGGGCCGGGTCACGAACTCCCGGCCCTGCCGGTCGTAGGCGCGCAGCACCGACCCGTCGGAGACCAGCACCACGTCGCCGTGCACCGCCACGTCCAGCGGGTCGGGGGAACCGAACTCCTGGCTCCACGGAACCTGGCCGGTACGCGGATCGACGGCCAATACCCGGTTGATCTCCCCGGACCGGGCCGCGCAGTCGAGGGAGAAGGCCGCCAGCGTCTCGCTGTCCTGGGAGACCCGCGTACCCCCGTCGGCGAGCGCGCAGCCGCGCGGCAGCACGCTGGTCCAGATCACCTGCCCGGTTGCCGCCGACCGGCCCCGCAGCGTGCCCCGCTCGCCGGCCGAAACGGTCATCACCACGTCCTGCCCGGCCGGCCAGCGAAGCGTCGTGCGCTCGGGCCCGGCGGGCAGCTCACCGCGCTGGCGCCACAGCGGCCTGCCGGTCGCCGCGTCGAACCCGGCGATCATCCCGGCACCCGGCCGGTCGGACGGCTCCAGATAGGCCACCACGTGCGTCCGGGTGGCGGCCCACCCGAGCAGCAGCCAGCCGGCCCGGTAGTAGTGCCAGCGCTCGCCGCCGGTGCGGGCATCGCGCACATCGAGGCCACGGCCTGTCGCCACCACCAGCTGCCCGTCCACCAGGGCGTACGCCACCTGGTCGTTGGCGGCCAGCCCACTGTGGTGCACCGGGGTGTCCAGGCGCCAGCTCTCGGTCACCGGGCCGGGCGGCGGCCCGACGTCGAGGAGTTCGGGGGCCGGACCCCGCGCGAAACGCTGGTCGACCTGCCACCACTCGGCGTGCAGCACGAACCGGTTGACGACGACGGTAGCGCTGATGATGGCGAGCAGCGTCGCGACGACGCCGACCACCGCCCGCTGCCTCGTCCCCCGTCGTGCCGACACCTGCACAGCTTGCCGTGCCAGGGGCCACTTCGCGACCATCCGCCGATGAAGGTCTGGGATGATCGGGCCCATGGAGCGGGAGTGGGTGGCAGAGGAGAGCGCGCTCATCGCGGCGCCGGTCGACCGGGTCTATGCGGCGGTGGCCGATCTGCGCCGGATGGGCCGCTGGAGCCCTGAGTGCTTCGCGGTCTGGGTACGGGGCGGAGCGGTGGAGGTGGACACCCGGTTCACCGGCTTCAACCAGCACGGCTGGCGGGTGTGGTTCACCAACTGCGAGGTGACGCTGGCCGAGCCCGGGCAGGCCTTCGCGTTCCGGGTCTCCAGCCTCCGGCTGCCGGTGGCCCTGTGGGGGTACCGGTTCGAGGCGGTCTCCGATGGAACGACCCGGCTCACCGAGTACTGGCAGGACCTGCGCCGCGACTACCGCGGCGCGGGTTTCATGGAGCGGATCGGCCGGATCTTCACCGGAGTGGCGTCCCTTGACCGGGCGGAGGCCAACCGGAAGGGCATGCGGGCCACTCTGAACCGCATCAAGAGCGCCGTCGAATCCCCTCACGGTCCTTCCGCCCCGTAAGCTCTCTTGTTCGGTTTATTTTGAACCCGCTGAGGGAGCCGCATGTCATCGCCGGTCAAAGACCGTGAGATCTCCGCCGAGCAGGAGTACGTCGACCAGGCGTACGTCCGGCTGGACGAAATGCGGGACGACGCCCAGAACATGATGAAAGAGGGCTACCGCCAGGCTCTCGCCGGGACGAAGGCCTCGCTGGTGGACCGCGACGCGATGGTCTACCAGGCCTCGCTGCGCGCCCAGGCACTGGACATCGCCGACGACGGGCTGGTCTTCGGGCGGCTCGACCTGGTCGGCGGCGACCGCCGCTACGTCGGCCGGATCGGGGTCCGTACCCGCGATCACGAGTCGATGGTGATCGACTGGCGGGCGCCCGCCGCCGAGGCGTTCTACCGTGCCACGCCCGAGGACCCGCACGAGGTGATCCGCCGCCGGGTGCTGCACTCGCGCGGGCACACCGTGATGGACATCGAGGACGACCTGCTCTCCCCCGAGGCCGCGGACGGGCTGGTCGTCGTCGGGGACGGCGCGTTCCTGGCCTCCCTCGCCCGTACCCGCGAAGGGTCGATGCGCGACATCGTCGCGACGATCCAGCGCGAGCAAGACGAGGTGATCCGGGCGCCCGCCGACGGCACCGTGATCGTGCGCGGCGGCCCTGGTACCGGCAAGACCGCGGTCGCCCTGCACCGGGTGGCCTACCTGCTCTTCCACCACCGGCGCAGGTTCGGTACCCGCGGGGTGCTGATAGTCGGGCCGAACCGCCGGTTCACCGCCTACATCGAACGGGTGCTGCCGTCCCTGGGTGAGGGCTCCGCGGTGCTGCGCTCGCTGGGCGAGATGGCCGACGGCGTCTCCGCCTCCGTGCACGATCCCGCGCACCTGCTCCGGCTCAAGGGTGCCGCCTCGATGGCGCGGGTGCTGCACCAGGCGGTCACCGACCACCCGCCGGGCGCCCCCGACCAGCTCACCGTGGTCTACTCGGGCACGGTCGTACGGCTCGACCGGCAGCGCCTGGACCGGGTACGGCGGGCCGTCCACCAGCGGGTTCGCGGCTCGGTCAACCGGTCCCGCGCCCGGGCCGCCGAGGCGCTGCTCGACGCCCTCTGGGAGCGGTTCACCGAGATCGGCGGGCTCACCGACGCCCCAGCCTCGCGCAAGAGCGACTTCGTCTCCAGCGCCAGGGAACAGGGGACGTTCGAGCAGTTCCTGGCCGCGTGGTGGCCACTGCGGATGCCGATCGACGTGCTGGCCTCGCTGTCGGACGCACGGCGGCTGCAGCGCGCGGCGGGCGGCGACCTGTCCCGCCACGAGGTGGACGCCCTGGCACACGACTGGTCGCATCTGGCAGGTGCCGAACCGGCCTGCGCGGGTCCCGTCACCTACCAGGACGTGGCCCTGCTCGACGAGATCGACTCCGTGCTCGGCCCGCTGCCCCGGGCTCCCCGGCGGCTGGCCGAGGACGACGAGGACCCGTACATCCTGGACGGGACCAACATCCTGACCGGGGAGTCGTCAGACCGCTGGGAGCCGGGCATCCGTGAGCTCACTACCTCCATCGAGCGGTCCGAGCAGTCCCGCCGGGTCGACGACGGAGTGCACGAGGAGCCCAAGGACTACGGGCACATCGTCGTGGACGAGGCCCAGGACCTGTCGCCCATGCAGTGGCGGATGCTCGGCAGGCGCGGCCGCAACGCCACCTGGACCGTGGTGGAGGACCCGGCGCAGAGCGCCTGGGAGGACCTGGCCGCCTCCCGCGACGCGATGTCCGAGGCCCTCGGCCTCGCCGCCGGGTCCACGAGCTCCGCGAACCGGCGTTCCGGCCGGGGCCGGGACCCCAGGCGGCGCGGTGGCGCGGCCGGGGCCGGGCAGACCCGCCGCACCCGTCCGAACCACCAGTTCGAGCTGACCACCAACTACCGCAACTCGACGGAGATCGCGGCCGTCGCCACCCGGGTCCTGGCCCGCGCGGTCCCGTCCGCCCTGCCCGCCCGCGCCGTCCGCGTCTCCGGCAACGACCCGGAGATCCGCCTCCTCCCCCCGGCGGCCCCCGGCCTGCGCACCGCCGAACTCAGCGCCGCGGCCCGCGACGCCGTGATCGACCTCCTGAGCCAGGTCGAGGGCACCATCGGCGTCATCGTCCCCCTCGGCCTCTCGTTGAGTCGTCCAACGGAAGCTGGCGATTCCCGCACCTCTGCGCGTAACAGTGCGGGAAACAGTGCGGGAAACGCCACGACTCAACGTGATGAGTGGGAGGACCTGCCGGAGCGGGTGCAGGTCCTGAACGTGCTGGAGGCGAAGGGGCTGGAGTTCGACGCGGCCGTCATCGTCGCTCCGGAGGAGGTGGCGGCGGAGTCGCCCACGGGGCTCCGCACCCTGTACGTCGCGGTCTCCCGTGCCACCCAGCGCCTAACTGTCCTGACCGCCGACCCGGCATGGCACCAGATTCTTCTCCGTTGAGTCGCGGCGTTTCCCGCACCGTTTCGCGAAACGGTGCGGGAAACGCCAGCTTCTGTTGGACGACTCAACGTTGGAGGCTCAGGGGGTGAGGGCGGGTTGGAGGTCTCTGGGTGCGGGGTCGGGGGCGCGGGGCGGCCGGTGTGAGCGGCCCCAGGCGGTGCCGCCCAGGACCAGGACGGCACCCAGCAGACCGAGGGCGCCGAGGCGTTCGCCGCCGATCGCGACCCCGATGACGGCCGCCCAGAGCGGCTCGGTGCCGAGCAGCAGGCTCACCCGGGACGGCGAGGTCCGTCGGACGGCCCACATCTGCACGAAGAACGCGAACAGCGTGCACATCAGGGACAGGTAGACCAGGTCCGCCCACTGGGCCGTGCCGAAGGAGCGGGCCAGCGCAAGCGGCGACGTGCCCGCGAACGGCACGACCAGCAGGAACACGGCCACCGCACTGGTCAGCTGCACGAAGGTGAGGGACGCCGAGTCGGTGTCACGAACTGCCCGCAGCCGGTGCATCACCAGCAAATTCGCCGCGCGGACCAGCGCGGCCCCCAGCATCAGCAGGTCGCCCTGCGACGGGGCGGTGAACCCGGCGCCCTGCGTGAGCAGCCCCACCCCTACGACCGACAGGGCCGCCGCACCCAGGAACGCCCGGGATGGTGCCCTGCGGGACAGGGCACTCTCGGCCAGCGGCGTGAACACCATGGTCAGGCTGATGATCAACCCGGCGTTGGTCGCCGAGGTGTGCACCACTCCGTACGTCTCGAGCAGGAAGATCATGCTGAGCACCAGCCCGAGCAGCACCCCGCCGCCGACCTCCGGCCGCGACAGCGCACCCAGCCTGCGGCGGACCACCACCAGGAGCACCGGCAGTGTCAGGCCGAAGCGCAGCACCAGCATCGCCACCACGGTCTGCTGGGTGGCGATGCTCTTGGCCGCCAGATAGCTCGACCCCCACACCACGGCCACCAGCAGCACCGGAGCGTCGATCAGCCAGAGCCGGCCGCGCACGGGAGGTACGAGCACAGATGACCGCTTTCTTCGGGAACTCCCGATCATTCCAGATCATCAGCGCGTTCGACCCCAGGTCAGGAGGGGGAGCTGACTGGAAAGCCGAGGCCTCCGGCGGCTCTCGCCAGCTCCAGGTCGTAGGTGACGAACTCCGTCATCTCCAGCCGGAACGGGTCCGCGCTGGACAGGTGGATCGCGTCCAAGGAGCCGAGCCTGCCGATCTGGTACGCCCCGGCCCGCGCGAGGACGGTCGTGGTCAGATCCGCCTGGTAGACGCCCCGCAACGCCTGGCCGACGAAGTACGGCACCTTTTGATGATCGACACCGGCACGCCGGAGCGTACGTGCGATCTCCAACGAGGCGAGTTCGCTCGTCAGAAGCTCAGTGCCCTCCGGGAGGGCTTGGCGCCAGGCGCGCAGAGCATCTGTCTCCTTCTCCGGCTTGATGAACTTCAGCAGAGCGCATGAGTCGAGGTAGATCACCGGTTACGGTCCTTGTTCCGGTCCTCGATGAGGAGGTCGGCCAGGCTGTCGAGGTCGGGGGCCAGCTCCGGGATCAGGTCCGGCATGCCCTGGTCAGCGGGGGCACTGGCTTCGCCAGCGGCGATCATCAATTGCAGAGTGCCGGGATGCTCGGCTTCGGGAACCATTCTCAGCACCGGCTTACCCCTGTCGGTCACCACGATGGAGGCGCCCGCCCGAACACGCGCCACCACCTTGGACGGGTTCTGGTTGAGCTCACGCAATCCGATGGTCTCCATGGATCAAATGTACCTACATTTAGTAGGTACATCAAGGCTCCAGTCGATTGCGGCCCAGACCGGGACGAGCCGGTAGCACTGGCCGAGAACGGTGCTGGGAGTACGGTCACGGGGGGCGCGGCCTCAGAAGGACGCCGAATCGCCTGCGATGTTCAGTGGTATTCAGATGATCGGGGGCCGGCCCGTCCTGGTCATGCGCCAGGCCGTACGCCAGGAAATGGGGCGGCGCGCGCCGCCCGGGGTGCGCCAGCCCTCGGCGAACCCGCGCAGCCACGGCTTCAGCGCGGCAGGCCGGCGCTCGCGCAGCACCGTCAGCGTCAGCCAGACGCCCACGTAGGTGAACGCCAGCGGCCACGGCAGGTTCCGCTTGGCCAGCCAGACCCGGTTGCGGGCGTTGTAGCGGTAGAACATCTCATGCCTGGTCGGCAGTACGGCCGGGTGGTACATGACGGCGGACGCGTCGTACTCGATCCGGAAGCCGGCGTTCAGGGCCTGCCAGGCCAGGTCGGTCTCCTCGTGCGCGTAGAAGAACCGCTCAGGCAGCCCGCCGGCCGCGTCGAATGCGGTGCGGCGCATGGCGCAGGCCCCGCCCAGGAAGGTGGTCACCGCCGAGGACCGCTCGGGATCCCCGGCGCGCAGCCGCGGAACGTGCCGCCGCTCGCCGGGCCCGCCCTCCGGATCCCGTACCCGGAACGACACGATGCCCAGCCCGGGATCGGCCGCGAACCGGTCCCGCAAGTAGGCGCCGAGCCGCGGTGAGCGGTAGAAGCCGTCATCGTCAAGGAACAGGATGAGCTCCCCCGACGACGCCTCGACGCCCCGGTTGCGCCCGGCCGGAATCCCCACGTTGGACGGCAGCTGTACGGTCCGTACCCGCTCATCGGCCAGTGCCGACGCCGCAGGAGTGTCCACGGGCACCGGGTCGACGCCGTTGCCGACGAGGACCACCTCGACGTCGACGTTCTCCTGTGCCAGCGCGGAGGCGACGGACCGCTCCAATTCCACCGGCCGGTTCCCCATGGTCAGTACGACGACCGAGAGCTTCACCTGAGCCTCCTGGAGGCGACCACGCTGACGAAGTGCAGCACGGTCTGCACACCCGCGACCACGGCGACCGCGACGGTCAGTACCCGGGTCGCGCCGAGCCCGCCGACGGCCAGATCGAGAAGGGCGGCCAGCAGGATCAGCAGGGACAGCTCGACCGCGCCGATGATCCGGTGGAAACGCAGCGCGGCGACGGCCTGGCGGGCCATCGCGAGACCGGACGAGCGGGGGCGTGCCGCCCGGTCGCCGCCGGCGGGCTCGGCGGGCAGGCCCGACTTGGCCCGGGACACCACCACGTTGTCGGTCTCCGCCTTGATCAGCGCGGCGCCGAGGGCGGCCACCAGGCCCAGCTCCACCCAGCCGCCGTTGGACAGCGAGCCCTGGGCCCGGAAGCCCAGACCGACCAGCAGGGCCACCTCGGAGAAGTAGTGCCCGAGCCGGTCCAGGTAGATCCCGGCGACCGAGGTCTGCCGGGTGTAGCGCGCCACCTCTCCGTCGGAACAGTCGAGTAGCAGGTAGAGCTGGACCAGCACCGCCGTGACCAGTGCCCCGGTCAGGCCGGGCACCACCCCGGCGACCACCCCGGCGAGCACCCCACTGATGATCATCAGGTAGGTCAGCTGGTTGGCCGAGAAGCCGATGCGCAGGAACAGCCAGGTGAAGTACGGGGACACGGCGCGCATGTAGAGGCGTCCGGCCCAGTGTTCCTCGTTGCGCCGGTCCTTCAGCCCTGGGGGCTGACCGCCGGCCCGCACATCTGCGACGGAGGCGGTCTTTCGTGAGGGGCGTTCAGTGCCCGTAGGCGCGGACATAGTCTCCTACTGCTGTACGGGCCCCGCGCTCGTCGAGACCCAGGTGCTCCAGGATCGTGTACCGGCCTGGCCGGGTAGTAGGGGCGTGCAGGATGGCCTGCGTGAACTGCTCCTCCGACAGGCCGACTTCGGAGGGTACGAGCGGCAGCTTGTGGCGGGCCAGGCAGTCCGCGACGGACTTGACGCGGGCCGGTTCCTCACCCAGGTGCACGGCACGCAGGTGGAAGCAGAACAGCGCGCCGATGCCCGCCAGTTCTCCGTGGTTGGCCGTGCCGGGGAACAGCTGGTCGACGGCGTGCAGGATCTCGTGGTCTCCGCCGCTGGAGGGCCGGGACGAGCCGGCGAAGGCCATCGCCATGCCGGACAGGATGAGGCCCTCGGCCAGCATGGTCAGGAACCGGTCATCGTCGATGGACGACGGCTGGTGTAGCAGGGCCTCGGCCGCGTTGCGGGCCACGGTCAGGGCGAGCCGATCGATCGGGTCGCGCTGCTCGCGGTGCGAGAGCTCCCAGTCCTCCACCGCCGACAGGTTGCTGATCACGTCGCCGATCCCCGACCGGACCAGCCTCGGCGGGGCGGCCCGTACGTAGTCCAGGTCGACGATCATGGCGAGGGGCATGGCGACGCCGAACGAGCCCTTGCCGTTCTCGTGCTCAAGGGAGGCGACCGGCGAGCAGATCCCGTCGTGCGAGAGGTTGGTCGCCACCGAGACCATCGGGATGCCGGCCAGCGTCGCCGCGTACTTGGTGACGTCGATGGTCTTTCCGCCGCCGATCGCGACGACCGCCTCGTACGACCCGCCGCGCAGTTCGGAGCCGAGTGCGACGGCCGCGTCGACCGTGCCGCAGGGGATCCGGAAGACCTCGCAGTCGGCCAGGCCGGGCCGGATGTCGGCGACGATCTGGTCGCCCTGCCCCGGGCCCACCGCGACGGCGACCCGTCCGGAGGTGGCGATCCGCCGGTCGGACAGCAACTCGCCCAGGGCCACGATCGCACCGGGCCGTACGTCGATCGACAGCGGCGCGGTGAGCATCCGGGTCAGCAGGGGCACGTGAAACCTTCCGAAAGGGTCAGTAGGTCTTGGCGATCAGGCGGGCCTTCTCCAGGTCGTCGTGGTTGTCGACCTCGACCCAGTCGACCTTGCCGATCGGCGCGACCGCGACCATACCCCCGCGGTTGACCAGTTCCTGGTAGCCGTCCTCGTAGTACTGGTCCGTGTCGTGCTCCCAGGTCGCCTGCAGTGCGGACGCGAGGTCGGCCGCGGCCGACGCCTCGATGAGGGTGGCACCGATGTACTCGCCGTACGCCTCGGCCGGGTCCATCAGCTTGGTGATCCTGGCCAGCCCCCCTGTGGCGGGGTTGAGCACGGTCTTCATCTCCTCGTCGGCCAGCTCCTTCACCGTGTCCACGGCGATCAGGATGCCCGGCCCACGCTTGTCCAGGAGGGTCTTCTCAACGCTCACCGGGTGCACGGTATCCCCGTTGACCATGAGGACGCCCTGGGTGAAGTACTCCCGCGCAAGCCACATGGAGTAGGCGTTGTTCCACTCCTCGGCCTTGTCGTTGTGCACCAGGGTGATCTTGACGCCGTACTTCGACTCCAGGTCGGCCTGGCGGACCTCGACGGCCGAGGCGCAGTAGCCGACCACGATGACGACGTCGGTGAGCCCGACCTCGGCGAGGTTGCGCAGCGAAATGTCCAGGATCGTGGTGTCACCGTCCACGGGCACCAGCGCCTTGGGCAGCGTGTCCGTGTACGGGCGCAGCCGACGGCCCGCACCGGCCGCCAGAACCATGCCGATCATTAGTCAGTCTCCCTCTTCCAAGTCCACCATGACACCGGCACCAAGCTCGGTCCGTGTCCAGGTCTGCACGCTCTCAATGCCGAACATCACGCCCAGGTACGCGGTGAGTCCCGCGTACGCGAACGGCAGCACACCGACGAAGCAGGCGACCGCGGCGATGAGCATCCGGCCTTCCCAGCCGAAGCCCGCCCGGGAGAGCCACTCCGGCGGCCAGAGCCGCTGGCGCGTGCGGTACACCGTGTCGTAGTGGTGGTAGGCCAGCACCGCGATCAGCGCGTAGATGAGCGGTTCCGGCACTCCGTTCGTGAACCCCAGGACGGCCAGGTAACCATACTCGATGGCCCGGATGAGAGGCGGAACGAGCCAGTCCAGGCGGCCGTCGTGCGGGTGGCTGGAGGCGGGCCCGGTGAGCAGCAGCGCGACCACCGGCGCGAACAGCGCGGGGTCGCCCTCACCACCGGCGCCGAACGCGAGCATCACCAGGGTGACCACACCCGCGAGCAGGGCCGGGAACAGCGGTGGCAGTTGCCCGTGAGCCAGTTGACCGAGGTTCTGGGCGATCGAGCCGTCGTCCCGGTAGACCTGGAGACGTACCGGCTCACGTGGCGTGGTCATAGGGCGGCAGACCTCAGAACTCGTCCGGTCAGGGTGTACGCCGCGGCCAGGGAACCCCAGACCAGCAGCGCGATGAATGTCACCCTCGCGTTGAAGAACGCGGCGGTCAGCGAGATCAGCGCGAACCGCTCCCCGATCGGCAGGATGACGATCTTCTTCGCCTTGCGCAGGCCGGGAATCCGCTCGGTCCGCGCGGAGAGCCGGACGACCGCAGGGCCGGTCCGGGCAGGCCTCCCGTCGAGGGCCGCGTCACTCGGGTCGGTGGCCGGGAGTACGGGCAAGGGCGCCGGTTCGGCCCTCGCCCGTACCGCCTCGAACGAGAAGTCGATCATGTGCCGGACGGTCTGCACGATCAGTGCGGCCACCGCCAGGCCCCAGACGCCGCCCCCGTAGGCGAGAGTGCCCTTGACCGCCTCGGTGGAGCCCACGGCGAGCCCGAAGTACACGACGTACTCCTTGGCCCGGTCGAACGTGGCGTCCAGCCAGGCGCCCAGCGGGCTGAACTGCCTGGTGTAGCGGGCCAGCTGCCCGTCCACGCAGTCGAAGACGAACGCGACGTACAGCAGCACCGCGCCGACCACCAGGCCGAGCCGGGACCCGTCGCTGAACCACACCGCGGCCAGCACGGCGATCGCCATCGAGATGGACGTCACCGTGTTGGGGGTGAGGCCGAGCCGGGCGCACCAGCGGGCCACGATGCGGGAGTACGAGCTGACGAAGTAGGTGGTGAAGAACCCGTCATCGTCCTTGACGGCGGCGTCGAGCCGGACCCGGTCCTCGTTCACGGCCTCGACTGCCCGGCGCGCCGCCGCCGCCTCCCGTTCGGTCAGCACCCGGTCGCAGACCAGGTCCCGCAGCGGCCTGACGGTCACCCGCCCGCCCGACCTGACCAGCGCCACCAGCGCCAGCCCCACCGCGTCGTCGCCCTGTGGCCGCCGCCCGGCCCCGGCTGCCTCCGAGGGGCGCAGGGCGCGGATGACGGCGACGGCCTCGTTGTCGACGAATACCCCGGGCTCGCCGGCCTGTCCCAGGATGCGGACGGGTTGCGCCTCGGTGAGCTCACCGGTCTCGGCGGCCAGCGCCGCACAGGCGTCCGCGAGTTTGCCGCGCATCGGGCCGTCGAGGCGGAGCACGCCGCGGAACTCGCCCGACGGGTCGGTCACCTGGTGGTACGGCGATCCGGCCGAGACGACGACCCCGCCCTCGACCCGCACCAGCGGCCGGATCCGGGCGGAACGGAGCGGCGCGATCACGGCGGCGGCCTCCGCCTTGGACTCGCCGAGCACCCGGACCAGCTGCTCGTCGTTGACCACGAGATCGGCGGGCAGGAGCACGAGGGGGCCTGCGGCAGCCCGGGCCAGCCGGGCGATCTCCCGCAGGTCACCGGCGAGATCCCAGGACTCCAGGATCGGTGTTCTGTCAGCGGGTAGTTTCGCGGCAAGGCCGGGACGGCTGATGATCTGAACGTCGGATACGTTGAGCGAGGCCAGCTGCCCGAGCAGTCGCTCGAGGACGGCCGTCTGCTCGTCATAGGGCAGGCCGGCGGTCGAGCCCTCCGCGATCGGCTCGGTGGCGACCACCACGGCCAGCGTCATCGAGGCCCTCCAACCCAGTCGGGACACCAAGTGCCCCGCAAAAGACAGCGACAGGACCGCGGGCGCTGCTCAAAGCGTAGCGGGTCGAACGGCGCCGGTAATCCCGGCGACCTTTAAGGAGATTGTGCCTGAATTGAGAACTCTCGCGGTGGTTCTGGCAGGTGGTACCGGGCAGCGGATCGGCTCGGAGGTCCCCAAGCAGCTGATCGAGATCGGCGGCCGGCCGATCCTGTCGTACGCGGTGGAGGCCTTCGACACGTTTCCCGGCGTGGACGAGATCGTCGTGGTGATGGCTCCGGGATTCGGGGACGTCGCGCGGGCCATCGTCGCGCCGTACCCGAAGGTCCGCGCGGTGATCGATGGGGGTACGAGCCGTACCGACTCGACCGTCAACGCGCTGGCCTTCCTGGCCGGGGAGGCCGACGACGCCAGGGTGCTGTTCCACGACGCGGCCCGACCGTTCGTGGACCACGCGATCATCGGCCGCTGCGTGACCGCCCTGGAGTCCTTCGAGGCGGTGGCGGTCGGCCAGCCGGTCTCCGACACGATCGTCGGCGTGTCCGGCGGCTTCGTCTCGGCCATGACGGACCGGTCGGCGCTGGTCCGGTTCCAGACCCCGCAGGGCTTCCGGCTCGGCACCATCCGCAAGGCCTACCAACTGGCCCTGGCCGACCCGGCCTTCCAGGCCACCGACGACTGCGGCGTCGTGCACCGCTACCTGCCGGACGTACCCATCCCGGTGGTCGCCGGGAGCGAGCGCAACCTCAAGGTCACCCACCCCCTCGACATCCAGATAGCCGAGCACCTGACCCCAAACCGTTGAGGCCCTCAGGTGGGGCGAGGCATCCCCAGGTGCGGTGGGGAGGTGAGAAAGCCGATGCCCCAGGACAGGTGCATGGTCGCGTACACCAGCGGAAGGCGCAGCCAGGCGGACATGGGCAGGCCCCGGCCGGTCGCGACGCTGCCGACCACGATCGCGGCGGCGTACCCGCCGGGTACGATCCAGCCGGGCCAGAACCCGAACGCACCCGCCACCGTGCCGGCCAAGATCGCGATCACCGCGACGGGCGGCGCCAGGTAGCGCAGGTTGAGCGTGCCCTGGTGCTCACGTCCGACGACCCGCCGCCAGCGGCCGGTGTGGAAGTACTGCTTGGCGAGCGCCCGCAGGTTGGGGCGCGGCCGGTAGGTGACCCGCATCCGGGGGGTGAACCAGATCCGGCCGCCTGACTGGCGGATCCGGTGGTTCATCTCCCAGTCCTGGGCCCGTACGAAGGTCTCGTCGTAACCGCCGACCCGCTCGAGCGCGCTGCGCCGGAAGGTACCGAGGTAGACGGTCTCGGCCTCCCCCGCCTCGCCTCCGGTGTGGAACGGCGCGTTGCCGACCCCCAGCCGGGAGGTCATCGCCCGGGCCACCGCCTTCTCGAAGGGCGTCACGCCCTCCGCGGCCATCAGCCCGCCGACGTTGTCGGCGCCGGTCTCCTCCATCGTCTCGACCGCGGCGTACACGTAGTCGCTGGGCAGCAGCGAGTGCCCGTCCACCCTGACCAGGATGGAGTACTGCGACGCCTTGATCGCGATGTTGAGCCCCTGCGGCGTACGGCCGGTGGGGTTGGGCACCACGATGACCCTGGGGTTCTCCGCGGCCAGCCGTTTGGCGATCTGCTGGGTACGGTCCCGGCATGGGCCGACCGCCAAGACCAGCTCCAGCTCGCCCGGATACCGCTGCTCCATAATGCGGCCGACCGCATCGGCCAGGTGCCGTTCCTCGTTGAGAACAGGCATGATCACCGAAACCGCCGGCCAGGTGCCGCGGTCGGCTCGCGATTCGCTCTGCGCGTTGGGAGACGGATTCATGACGCCGCCACGGTACTGTACGAAGCCCGAGTTGCAGGCAACGAACATGCCGTTTCGCGCGTCCTTAGTCGGGCGAACTCACGCAAGGGGGGCGTCGGGAGCATGGCTGACGATCAGGACTCGGACCCGTTCGAGCGGTATTTCCGGCCACGGCCCGGCGGCGGCCCTGCGGCCGGAGAGGCTCCCGACGGGGTCGCGGTGGGCGACACGCCCGCGCCGCACGTCTTGGTTCCCGCTCCCCGCAGCCACCGCCGCGCGCCCTCACCGGTGACGGCCAGGGCCGCGGGCAACGCCCGCAGGCAGCGCCGGTTCCTGGTCACAGCGGGGGCCATGTCGGCGCTGGTGCTGGCCGGTTCGGGCGGTGCCTGGGCCTTCCAGGGCTATGTGAGCGGCTCAGTGGCGAGCTTCGGCGTGAAGGGTCTGGGCAAGGGGTCCGGCGACGGGCCGCGCGGGGCGATGAACATCCTCATCGCGGGCGTCGACCGCCGCCAGGGACTGACCCAGAACCAGATCGACCGGCTGCACCTCGGCCGGGAGGCCGGTACACGGTCCGACACGATGATGCTGGTGCACCTGTCGGCCGACCACTCCAAGGTGACGATCGTCAGCCTGCCCCGCGACTCGTACGTCCTCATCCCCGCACACAGGTCCAACGGGGTGGAGACGGCGCGCGGCAGTGCGGTGCCCGCGCGGTACGGGAAGCTGACCTGGGCGTACAACTTCGGCGGCCCGGACCTCACCGTCGCCACGATCAAGGCTGCCACCGGGGTGGCCATCGACCACTACGTCGAGGTCAACTTCGTCGGGTTCGTGAAGGTCGTGGACGCGCTGGGCGGCGTGGACGTCTGCACCGCCACGCCGATCAACGACCCGAAGAGCGGCCTGGTGCTGCCCGCGGGCAAGACCCATGTGGACGGGGTCGGGGCGCTGGGGTTCGCGCGTGCCCGCTACACCCTCGGTGACGGTTCGGACCTGGGCCGGATCGACCGGCAGCAGCGGTTCGTGTCGACGCTCATGCACCAGGCGCTCAGCGGCTCCATGCTCACCGACCCGCTGAAGCTCGCCGCGTTCCTGAGCGCCTCACTGGACACGATCCGGGTCGACAAGGACCTGAAGAAGAACTTCACCTCGCTGGCCGCCCAGTTGAAGGGCGTGTCGCCCGACAACGTCGCCTTCGCGAAGATCCCGCTGGCCGATCAGGGCTACATGGCCAGGATGTGGAACTCGCGGGGCCTCCAGTCGACGGTGCGCTGGGACCAGCAGGGCGCCGGCGTGCTGTTCGGGGAGATCAAGAAGGACAGGCCGGTGATCAAGCCGCAGGCCGCCGCTCCTTCGCCTGCCGTCTCCACGGCCGCTCCCGCCGCGCTGACCGTGCCGCCCGGCCAGATCAGGGGGGTGCGGGTGCTGAACGGCGTCGGCACCCGGGGCCTCGCCCGCAGCGCCGCCACCGATCTCGACAAGGTGGGCTTCTCGACCGTGGTGGTCTCCGGCACCGCCAAGAAGACGGGGATCACGACCACGATCATCCAGTACGGGCCGGGGCACCTCGAGGCGGCCAGGACCCTCGCGGCGGCCATTCCGGGCGCCAGGCTCAAGCAGGTCGACTCGCTGGGCGGCACCATCCAGGTGATCGTCGGTTCGGACTGGAGCGGCGCCAGGAAGGTCAAGGTCGCTTCTTCCACGCCTTCCACGGGGGGTCCTCAGCCTTCGGCGGTCCAGGCTCGTACCGCGACCCAGAACACCTGCACATAGCTCATCTATCGGACTAATCTGCTGCCGAAGGCCCGCACCGGGCCGTCGAAGGAGGCAGCGATGTCCGCACGGCACGTGGTGGGCGTCGTGGTGGGCCTGGCCGCCCCGTTCGCGATCGCCGCTCCGGCGATGTACGGGGTGGGGACCTCCTACGAGCGTCTCGTGCGGTATGTCCAGACGGGGACGGCCTCCTACGGGAGCCTGGCCCTGATCGGGGTGGCGGGGGTCCTCATCGGCCTGCTGACGGGCTCGCGGATCTCGCCGCTGGCCGCGCTGATCCCCGGAGCGGTCTTCACCGGGTACGGCGCGATCTGGATCGTGCGGCCCGCCAGCGCCGTCAACCTGATCCCGCACCTGCCGAGTACCTTCGACCGCGGCTATCAGACGCTCGGCGGCTCCGGCGCGCTCCTGCTGGCCGGGATCGCGCTGCTGGCCTCCGCACTGTTCCCGTCCCGCTGGCGGTCCACGACCACCGGACCGGTCGGCCGCCACTCCTACGAGTACGGCGTCCCCGAGACCACCCCGCCCGCCTTCCCCATCCCTCCCGGTCCCTTCGCGCCCCCGCAGGGAAGACCCCTGGAGCGCCCGGACTGGGCCAACCCGCCCCCCGGCCCCCCACCCCTCAACGCCCCCTAATGGCGGAGGGCGGCGAGCGTTCCGGGGATGTCGTCGACGATCACGGCGTCGACTCCCGCGTCGCGGTAGGCGGTGACCTCTTCGGGTTTCGGGCACCAGGCGAGCACCTCAAGGCCGGCCTTCCGGGCCGCCTCGACGGAGTGCGCAGCGGGCCTGTGGGCCTCCCCGCCCGCGCCGTTCAGCTTGAACGAACCGGTGTCCAGGGCGACCGCCTGGAGGCCGAGCCCGGCGGCGGCAGCCACGGCCTGTCCCATCGGGAATCTCGTCCAGGTGAGCAGGCCGAGCGGCACTCCCGGCAGCTCCTCGCGGAACTGGGCCAGCATCGCCGGGTCGAACGAGGTCACGAGCAGCGGCCTGCGCCGGGCCTCGGCTGCCAGCAGTGGGAGCAGCAGCGCACCTGTACGCCTGGACGGGGCGTCCACGGCGTCCTCCAGGATCGTCTTGACGTCCACGTCCACACCGACCCCCGGCGGCAGGGCGTCGAACACCTCGGCCAGCCGGGGCAGGCCGAGTTCGTCCGCCGTCCGGTCGATCACGAACCGGCCGTCCGCCGTCGTCGGGTCGTGCCGCAGCACGAGCTCGTCGTCGCCGGTCCGCTGCACGTCGACCTCCACCCACGACAGCCCGGCCTCGACAGTCGCCAGCAGCGAGGCGATCGTGTTCTCCGGCACCGGGAGCGGGCCCGATCCCATCCCCCTGTGACCGATGACCACCGGCGCAGGTCCACCCTCAAAGATCATGCGCAGATCTTCCCAGTGGACACCCCGAACTGAGAAGTCGCAGGCGTAAATGGTCTACGAATTCTCCGTTGATTCGTGGTGTTTCCCGCACCGTTTCATCGAACGGTGCGGGGAACACCAGCTTCTATTGGACGACTCAACGGGTCCGGTCAGCGGCGGAGGGCCCATTCGACGGCGGGGCAGCGGTTCATCACGACGTCGAGACCGGCTGCGGCGGCTCGCTGTGCGGCGGCCTCGTCGATCACGTCGAGCGGCAGCCACACGGCCTTGGCGCCGACCGCGATCGCCTCGTCCACCACCGCCCCCGCGTGCTCGGTGCGCCGGTAGACGCCCACCACGTCGATGGGGTCCGGTACGGCGGCCAGGCTGGCGTAGCCCGGCTCGCCGAGCACGGCCTCCGCGGCGGGGTGTACCGGGATGACCCGTACGCCCCGGTTGCGCAGCTGCACCGCCTGGTCGTACGCCGTCCTGTCCGGATTGCCGCTGAGGCCGACGAACGCCCATGTCTGTGCGCCGTGCAGCAGCCGCCGGATCACATCCTGGTCCGCGAAGCGATCACTCATGACGCGTACAACGTCCACGGCCGCTGGATGTTCCCCGCATCAGGGGCGGCCGAGTGCCCGGTAGTTCCAGCCGGCCGACCTCCACTGCTCGGGGTCGAGAACATTGCGCCCGTCCACGATGTTCCGCTCCGCCACGACGGTGGCGAGGGTGTCGGGTGACATCTCGCGGAACTCGGCCCACTCGGTGAGGTGCAGCACCACATGGGCGCCCCGGACGGCGTCCAGCGCCGACTCGCCGTACTTCAGGTCCGGCTGTGCCCGCCTGGCGTTGTGCATGGCCTGCGGGTCGTACACCGTGACGTGCCCGCCCTGGGCGCGGATCGAGGCTGCCACGTCCAGCGCCGGCGAGTCGCGTACATCGTCGGAGTTCGGCTTGAAGGCCGCCCCCAGCACGCCGACCGTCCGGCCGGTGAAGGATCCGCCGAGAAGCTCGCGGGCCAGGTCGACCATCCGGATCCGGCGGCGGATGTTGATCGCGTCGACCTCCCGCAGGAACGACAGGGCCTGGTCCACACCGAGTTCGCCGGCGCGGGCCATGAAGGCGCGGATGTCCTTGGGCAGGCAGCCGCCGCCGAAGCCCAGACCGGGGCCGAGGAACTTGCCACCGATCCGGTCATCGTGGGACAGCGCCTCGGAGAGCTTGGTCACATCGGCGCCGGTCGCCTCGCAGACCTCGGCCATGGCGTTGATGAAGGAGATCTTGGTCGCGAGGAAGGCGTTCGCGGCGACCTTGACCAGCTCGGCCGTCGGGTAGTCGGCGACGATGAACGGCGTTCCCTCCGCGATCGTGGCCGCGTAGACCTCGCGGAGGATCTGCTCGGGGCCCTCCGACCGCACGCCGACGACGAGCCGGTCCGGGTGCAGGGTGTCCTTGACCGCGAACCCCTCACGCAGGAACTCGGGGTTCCAGGCGAGCCGGGCATGCTCGCCCACCGGGGCCAGCTCGGCCAGCCGGTCCGCCAGCATGGCCGCGGTCCCGACCGGGACCGTGGACTTCCCGACCACCAGGCAGGGCCGTTCCAGCAGCGGCGCCAGGGAGTTGATCGCGGCGTCCACATAGGTGAGGTCCGCGGCGTACTCACCGGCCTTCTGCGGGGTGCCCACACAGACGAAGTGCACGTCACCGAAGGCGGCAAGCTCCTCGTAGGAGGTGGTGAACCGCAGCCGCCCGCTGGCCAGATGGCGTTGCAGGAGGGGTTCCAGACCGGGCTCGAAGAACGGTAGATCCCCGGCCGCGAGGCGGTCGATCTTCTTCTTGTCGACGTCGAGGCCGAGCACGTCGAAACCCAGCTCGGCCATACACGCCGCATGGGTCGCCCCCAGGTAGCCGGTGCCGATCACCGTCAGCCGCTGAGCCAAGGCAACTCCTCTCTACGTGACGCACCCTTGCGCCACTGCAACTTCCTACTCGCGGGTAGCATTCGGGTCATGAGTCCCGATCTTCCCGCGTATGCCCCGTCGGAGGAGCGCCAGCTCCAACGCGGCGCCGTGCCAGCGTGAAGCGGACTCGATGTCGCCGGCGTCGAGGTACAGCCAGGCCACGAAGCCCCCGTACGTCGTGCCGACTTCAGCAAGGCGTTGCCGCGTCGGACCGTCGGCGCTCCCCAGCAAGCGCCCGATGAGCTGGCACTGCGCGCTCACCGTGCCGATCAGATCGCGCGGGCCGAGCATCATGTCGGCCTGGCAGTGGCCCTGCAGCTGGGTACGGAAGTAGTCGACGAGTTCCGGGGCGACCCGACCGGAGCGCCGCTCCGAGGGAAGAACAAGGCCGGTCGCGTCGGCTATGGCCGAGGCATCCGCCTCACGATGAACGAGACGCAGGCCACCTGACTCGGCCTCTCCGAACAGCTCGAGCTCGTCGACGCCGAGCGCCGCGCAGTACAGCATCTG
>JAOPYM010000058.1 GCA_025964615.1 Actinomycetes bacterium | reverse complement strand
CGGGCTCGGATTGGGCGCAGGAATTCGTTGACCGCTTCTGTAACGGTCTGTTTGAGTGCGGCGGCTCCGCCGGTCCCGATGTCCTGGGCCACCTGGTGCGGATCGCGATCTTGGCAGAGCGCCGCCAGCAGGACCAGGTTGGAGATTTCCGGGCGGGTGTCAGGCTCGTAGGTGATGTGGCGGCGGGTGTCGGTCTTGGCCTGCTTGATCAGCTGGGCGGTCTGGTCGGCGGTGGCGGACAGGGCGATGGCGTTGCCGCGGCTCTTGCTCATCTTCTGCCCGTCGATGCCCAGCAGGTTCGGGACCTGCGACAGCAGCGCGTCGGGGACGGGGAAGACGGGCTTGCCGGGCGCGTAGCGGTCGTTGAAGCGGCGGGCGATGGTGCGGGTGATCTCCTGGTGCGGGAGCTGGTCCTTGCCGACCGGTACCAGGTTGGCCTTGCAGAACAGGATGTCGGCGGCCTGGTGGACCGGGTAGGTGAACATCAGGCCGCTGACCGAGGACTGCCGGGACACGGCGATCTCTTCCTTGACGGTGGGGTTGCGTTGCAGCTCGGCGACCGACACCAGGGACAGGAACGGCAGCATCAGCTGGTTGAGGGCCGGTACGGCGCTGTGGGTGAACACGGTGGCGGTGCCCGGGTCGATGCCGACGGCCAGGTAGTCGGCCACGAGCCCTTCGACGTGCTCGGTCAGGCGGTCGGCGATGTCGCGGTCGGTGAGCACCTGGTAGTCGGCGATCAGCACGAACAGTTCCACGCCTGCCTGTTGCAGGCGGACACGGTTGGCCAGGGTGCCGAAGTAGTGGCCCAGGTGCAGCGGACCGGTCGGCCGGTCTCCGGTCAGGATCCGGAATCGCCCTGGGTCTTGGGCGATCTGTGCTTCCAGCTCATCGCTGCGGCGTAGTGCGGCCTGCAGCGTCAGGGAGCCGCCGGTATCGGCAGGCGCTGTTGATCCGGCCGGGCTGGATGAGGTGATGGGATTGGCCACGGAGTCTCCTTGAAGTCGGAGGCCCGCCCGGCCAGATCAACCCCTTCCGACGAGAAAGGCCGTCCAACCGGACGGCCCTGATCGTGCGTGGAAGACGGCCGTCCTAAGACGGCCACCAGCTCGGGCACGAGAAACGATGCATGACGTCAGAGTACTTGATCCATCTTGAAAACGGCCTGGATCACCAGTCGGTCCGTAGGCATCACCCCGGATCAGGAACAGACCCAGCACTCAGGAACGCCCACCTGACCAAGGGCGCTGGCACGGCCTCCGGCAGGCAGGCGGCCCGAACCGAAGGTGTGGTCGTGAAGCCGGAGCAGCTGCCATTCGCCGCACGGGGTGGTGTTCTCCAGGTCGCTCTCCTGAACGACGGCGATGCGCTCGGCCGTCCACGCGTAGCCGTACTCCAGCAGCTGGCGTCCACGTGGCCTCCTCTTACCCGGAGGTCAGACCAGGCCGTGCTGGTAGGCGGCGACGACGGCCTGGACCCGGTCGCGCAGGTCGAGTTTGGTGAGCAGGCGTGAGACATGGGTCTTCACGGTCGCCTCGCTTACCACCAGCATCGCGGCGATCTCGGCGTTGGTCATGCCCTGCGCGATGAGGCGGAGCACCTGGGTCTCGCGGTCGCTGAGGGCGTCGAACCGGGGCGGCGCCTCGGGGGTGGTGAGCGCGGGCAGCACTCGCCGGATGAGGTTGCGCGTGACGGCGGGGTCGAGGAGCGCCTCACCGCCCGCCACGACGCGGACCGCGTGGATGAGCTGCTCGGGGGTGGCGTCCTTGAGCAGGAAGCCGCTGGCCCCAGCGCGTAGCGCCTGGGCGACATGGTCGTCGGAGCCGAAGGTGGTGAGCACGAGGATCTTGCAGCCGCGCAACTGGCGGGTGGCGGTGATGCCGTCCATGCCGGGCATCTGAATGTCCATCATGATCACGTCGGGGTCGAGTTCGCGGGCGCGTTCCACGGCGCTGGTGCCGGTCCCCGCCTCACCGACGACGGTGATGTCGGGCTGGGCGCCGAGGATCATGGCGAATCCCTGGCGCATGAGCGGCTGGTCGTCGGCGATGAGGACGCGGATCATGGTCTCTCCTGGAAGTGAAGTGTGGCGCGCAGGGCGTACCCGCCGCCTGGTACCGGACCGGCGAAGACCTCGCCGCCGAACAGTGCGCTGCGGCGGCGTATCCCGTCCAGGCCGTGACCGCCCGACCCCACACCGGCGGCGGGAATTGCGGAGGGCGGGCCGTTGGTGACCCGCAGATCCAGCAGTCGTTCGTCGCCGCGGATCTGGACCCGGGTGGGCACCGGCCCGGCGTGTTTGACCACGTTGGTCAGGGCCTCCTGGACGATCCGGTAGGCGGTGATGCCCGCGGTGTGCGGCGGCGGTACGGTCACGTCGAGGTCGAGGTGGACGGGCAGTCCGCCGGCCCGCAACCGGTCGCACAGCCCGGACAGTTCATCCAGACCGGGGGGCGGCCCGAGCCCACCGCCGCCCTCGTCTGAGTCCACGGAGTCGAGGGGGCTCAGTACGTCGACCAGGCGCCGCATCTCGGTCATCGCCTCCCGTCCGCCGTCGATCATGCTGGTCAGCACGGCGTGGGTGGGGTGGCCGTCGGGCAAGGCGCTGCGTACGGCGCCGGCCTGCACGACCAGCAGGCTGACGTGGTGCCCGATGGCGTCGTGCAGTTCCCTGGCGATCCACACGCGTTCGGCCAGGACGGCCTGGGCGGCCAGCAGCAGCCGTTCCCGTTCCGCCTGCTCGGCCCGCTCTGATGCCGTGACGAGTGCCCTGCGGTGCTCCCCTGCGTACAACCCGATAGTCCCCGCGATGAGCAGCACCACCGCCAGCACCCCGAACTCGGCGGGTGTGCGGGGGTGGCCGACCAGCTCTCCGCTCCCATAGCAGGCGAACGCCGTGACGGCCGCGCCGAGGGCGACCCGCCAGGTGGAGACGGCCGCGAGGGTGTAGAGGGCGATGGCCGGCAGCAGCGGCCCGACGATGGTGCGGTCCGCGACCGCCGCGGCGAACGCGCCGAGGACCACGACGACGGCGAGCACCGGGAGTGGATACCGGCGGCGTACCGTCAGCGCGGCCACGCTGAGCACCTCGGCCGCTGCGGCAGTCGTCGCCCGCGCCGGGCTGCCGCCGCCGCGTACCGCGAAGACCGCGCCGGCCACTACGAGTACGGCGAAGGCGCCGGTGACGGCCAGGTCACCGGCGCTTCGCCAGGAGAACCGCCGCATCGGTCAGGCGTCCCTGTGCGCGGTCTGCCACGCTCCCGCCAGCACGGCCACCGCGACCCAGCCGAGGAGCACCAGCGCCGCGGTCCACACCTGCATCGGAACCACGTAGGCGCCGCCGACCGACACGGGAACCAGCCGGTCCGTGGCGCCAAGAGACAGCGCCTCACGCAGCGAGCCGAGGCTGGTGGCGTGTTCCAGCACCCGGGCCAGCGCCAGATTCCAGCAGAGCAGCAGACCGATCGTGATACTGCGGGAGGACATCAGTGACGACAGGCCGACGGCCAGCACCGTCGTGACGCCGATGGTGGTGGCGACCGCGACCCCGCACTGGGCCAGTACGGCGGCCGGCGGCGCTGATCCGGCACCCGCGAAAACGACGGCCCCGGTGGCGGTGACCGCGAAGGCCGACACGGCCAGGACACCGGTCACGGCCAGCGCGGCGGGCAGCCGTACGGCGAACAGCGCGATCCGGGACCGGCCGGTGGAGGCCAGATCGCGGAAGACCCCGGCCGCGGTGTCGCCGCCCCCGGCGGCAGTGCCGATCATCACAGCGGCGACGCCTCCCAGATAGCCGACCAGCATCATGGCGTTGGCGAGGCCACGCGGTCCACCGGCGGGACCGTGGTGCGCCGGGTCGGCGGCATGCTGGATCGCGCCCAGCCCGTAGAACACGAGCTGGGCGCCGACGAACAGCACCACCGACCAGGCCATCAGCGCACGCCGCCGGTACAGCTTGAGCAGCTCCGCCGCGGTCATCCGGACTATCGTTCCGATAGTGGTGCGGCTCTCGGTGCCGTTCATCGGGTGGCCTCCAGCTGGGAAGTGATCTCCAGGAAACGCTCTTCGAGGGTGGAGTGGACGGGCTCGAGCCGGTCGACCGAGATGCCGGCCTCCACCAGCCACCGGTTCATCGAGGCCACCGTGACGCCCGGGCGCGGAGTCACCCGCAGTACCCCGGGAGAGTCGACGCTCAGCCCGCTGACCGCCGCACGGCTCTCCAGCAGCGCCGCCGCGCGGGCCGGGTCGTCGCTGCCGACCAGGATCTGCCCGCCGCCGCCGGCGATCTCCGACATCGGCCCCTCGGCGATCAGCTTCCCCCGGTCGATGATGGCGACCGCGTCGCACGTCTTCTCCACCTCGTCCAGCAGGTGCGAGCTGACCATCACGGTCCGGCCCTCGTCGACCAGTGACCGGATCAGGTACCGCGTCTCCAGGATCCCGGCGGGGTCGAGCCCGTTCATCGGCTCGTCCAGGATGAGCAGCCGGGGGTCGCTGAGCAGGCACCGGGCGATACCCAGCCGCTGACGCATGCCCAGAGAGTAGCCGCCGACCCGGTCACCGGCGCGATCGGCCAGCCCGACCCGCTCCAGCATCGCCTCCACCCGGCGCGGCGCCCCGCCGCCGCGTACCGCCGCCGCGACCCGCAGGTTCTCGCGTCCGGTCAGGTACGGGTGGAAGCGGGGCTCCTCGACGATCGCGCCGACCATGGACAGCGCTTTGGACCGGGCGGCCGGCATCGGCATTCCCAGCAGGTGGACGGTGCCGGACGTGAACGGGGTGAGTCCCAGCACCATCCGGATCAGCGTGGTCTTTCCCGCGCCGTTGGGGCCGAGCAGCCCGTACGCGCATCCGCCCGGCACCCGCAGGTCCAGACCGGCCACCGCGGTACGGTCCCGGAATCGTTTGGTCAGCCCGGCGGTCTCGATGACCGCCTCGCTGCCTGTCGCGCCGTGCGGCGCCATTGTCGTGTTCATGCCGGGAACATTATTTTCGCGCGGCCCGCCGCCCATCGGGCGCGAGATCGAACCGGTCCGTCATCCTGCGGTGTACGGCGCCGCCGTGTCCGTCGGGAGGATGACAGGCGCCCCCAGTCTGGCATTGAGCGGTTATCCGAGTGGGAAGTTGCTGCCCGGTGAGGCGTAGCTGATGGGGCCGTCGTAGCGGGTAGCGGCGCGTGTGACCGCTTCCTGCGGGGTGAGGAAGCGGCTCACGTGCGTGACGATCAGTTGGCGCGTTCGTGCTGAGTACGCTGTTGCGCCGGCGTCTTCTGGGGTGTGGTGCACTTTTTCGCCGTCGGCTGGATCAGCTGGGCTGTCGGCCTCGCACAGCAGGACGTCGCAGTCTGCCGCCAGGCTGGCCAGGTTCGCACACGGGGCCGTGTCACCCGAGTAGACCAGGGACTTGCCTTCGGCCTGGATACGGACGGCGAATGCCGTGATGCCGTGGGCGACTGCCCTGGTGGTCAGGGTGAGGGGGCCGATGTGGGCCTGGTGGCCGTCGTGTAGTTCATGCACCTGGAACGCTGACTCGATCGGGCTGCGGGTGGAGGTATTGGTGAGGAAGTGTGCGAGCCGGTCGGTGATGCCGGGCGGGCCGTACAAAGGGATAGGCGCGGCGAGGTGTATGTCGGCGTAGAGCGCGCCGTAGTAGGCGGTGAGCAGGTCCGCACTGTGATCGGCGTGCAGGTGGGAGATCCAGATCGCGGCCAGCTGGTCCAGGCGTGTGTACCGCTGTAGCTGTGCCAGCGTCCCGGTCCCCGCGTCCATCCATAGGTGCGTGTCGCCGCTGGAGACCAGATAGCCAGAGCACGGGTTGTCCACGCTTGGATAGGGCGTCGCGCTGCCCAGCACGGTGAGGCGGAGAAGATCACTGCGCATGCGCGGAGTCTAGGGCCTGCTTTCCTGGATCACGGGACGGGGTCGCGGAGCTATAGATAGGACCGGATGGCGTCGAGCACGTTGTATTGGTCGTCCACGAGCGGAATCAGCCGCCAGTTGTCGAAGGACGTGCAGGGGTGCGAGATATGGCACCCCACAAGATCGCCTGGACGGAGAGTTGACGCCGATGGCACGCGCAGGCGCGCGTGCTGGTCATTCAACGACAGAATTTCGTAGGTATCAGCCGAAAGCGCGAGCTCCCCCGCGGCCGTCCTCGCCGTAAAGGGCAGCGGGAACCCTCGATCGTGAGCCGCGTCCCGCTTTCCGAAGTTGAGGATCGCCAGCTCTGCTTCCGGCCTCGACAGAACGACTCCCCAGAGCTCCAACGCCTGGGCGAGCCGATCCTCGCCGCACGCGGCACGTCCGGCCAACGGAGACAGCTCCTCGTACTGGGCGGCGTCGTGCGTCACATAGGACCCGCTCCGAAGGACCGTCCGTACCGGCCGTGTCAGGTGCCAGTCACCAGCCAATCTCGCGACCACCCGATCGAACCAGATGCTGCCACCGGCAGTCACCAAGACCTCGGATCTGTCAGCAAAGGCGCCTTGCTCATCTAGCTCGGCCACGAGCGTTCGTACCGCATCAAGAAGATCGTCGACTCTCTCGACGGTCTGGTCCTGGCTGGCAGCGGGAAACATGTTCTCGTACGTTTCGACGCCTGCCAGCTCGAGGCGTGGCAAGGTCGTGAGCGCCCGGGCCAGCTGGAGCGCATCATCGGGTGTCCGGCAGCCGCATCTCCCCCCCGCCACTCCGAGCTCAATCAGTACCGGCACCCGCCCGCGGAAGCCGACGTCGCGCAGGTGCGCGTCCAGGAGTGCCGCGCCGGCAATGGAGTCGACGAGGCAGAAGAGCTCGAAGTCGGGGTCGCGGGAGAGCTCTGCTGCCATCCACGCGACTGAGGCACGGTCCGCGATCTCGTTCGCCAGCAGGAGGCGGGAGGCGCCCAGGCTTCGAAATACCCTTGCCTGGTGGGTGGTCGCCACGGTCAGCCCCCAGGCGCCAGCCGCCAGCTGCAATCGGGCGAGCTGCGGCGCCACCGGCGTCTTGGCGTGCGGGGCCAGGCTGACGCCTCGGTCTCGGCAATACTGCGCCATCAACTCGATGTTGTGTTGAAGCGGTCGCTCTTTCAAGACCAGCGAGGGAAGCACGAAGTCGCCCGCCAGGACGTTCCAGGCCTGGGACGGCACACTCCTGATCGGCACCGGCTCAGCCAGCGCTGGGAAGCTCTTGAATCTCCAGTCGATCAACTCATCAAGTACCGGATTGAGATCGAGCTGGGCACCTGGCTCAGACATCCGGCCACCAGTCCGGGCTTCCCAGGTCCGCCACCGTACGGCCTGACTTGAGCCCGCTCCCCGTGAGCACCACGACAGGGTCATCACCGAGCATCGCATCGAGTCCGCGAGCCCGAAGCCCGGTGACGCCGGCCAGCCCCACCGCGGCCGTGGGTTCGACGTAGACCCCGCTCGACGCCAGCGAGAGAACGGCGTCGCGGATCTGTGCTTCCGTGACGGCGATGGCGAGCCCTTCGCTCGCCCGGAGCGCGGCCAGCACCTGCGGGCCGCGCACGGGCAACTCACAAGCGATGCCCTCCGCAAGCGTGTGCCCATGCGACCGCGGCTGCGGCTCTTGGAGTCCCCGCTCCATCGCGTCGGCGATGGAGTCGAAAGCCTCCGACTGCACCGCAACGATCCGTGGAGCCGCCTCAATAAGGCCGCCACGGACCAGCGCGTCAAACGCCCTGGACAGCCCGAGAATGATTCCTCCGTTACCGCACGGCGCGAGGATCGAGCTCGGCACCCTCCTGCCCAACTGTTCCCAGATCTCCCAGCCGACGGACGCCAGGCCCGCAATGAAATCAGGGTGCCAGTTGTGGCTCGCGTAGAACGTGTCGGCGGCGGCAGCCATGGCCGCCGCCGCCGCATCGGTACGCAGACCAGGCACGGGCTCCAACCGGGCGCCGACCGCTGCGATTTGGGCCAGTTTGCCGGGAGAGTTTCCGGCGGGCACGAACACCCGGCTACCGATGGACCCGGCGGCACAGTATGTGGAAATCGCTGCGCCCGCGTTGCCGGAGGAGTCCAGGACGATTTCCTTAACACCAAGGTGCCGCAGTCGCGAGACGAGCACGCATGCCCCTCGGTCTTTGTAGCTTCCGCTTGGGAGCAGATAGTCGAGCTTGAGACGTACGCCGAGGTCGCTTCTGTCGATGAGCGGTGTCATCTGCTCACCCAGAACCAATCGATCCTCGGGCGGGACCGGCGGGAGAAGATTGGCGTAGCGCCATACTCCGGATCCGCGCGAGTCGATGTCAGCCAACGTCATCGGCACAGGGATGAGGTCCAGAATTCCGCCACAGTCACAGCGCCAAAGAAGAGTGGAGAGCTCGTAGTCCCGGCCACAAACGGTACAGAGGTAACGCACGGTAAATCCCTTACTAGTTCCGGAGGTAGTGGCTCAGGTGATGACGGTTTGTGGAACAACCGCCAATCCGTCCGGAGCGCCCGCCTGTTCGAACCAGCCACGCAGCGACGAGCGTTCGACGCCGGCCATCAGCAGGAGACGGAGCAGAACCGCGGCATGAGCCGCGTCCAAAGACACCGCCGGGACTAGGCCTCTACTGAGCAGATCGACCTCTGATCCCGGGTATCCGTAGGTGTTCTGCAGACCCTCTCCCGAGTTGGTGCGCGAGGCAACGATCACCGGTATCTGGGATGCGACCTCGCTGAGGGCTGGGACGACAGGGCTCGGGACGTGCCCCCCGCCGAATGCGGCGAGGATGAGGCCGTCGAATCCCAACCCCGGAATCGCCCGGATGAGCCGCGCGTCGTCATCGAACGCCACCGACACCTGGGCGACCCGCGCTTCGGGGGCGTCGTCCGGGACCTGGACATGCAGACGTCCGGTTGGGCGCAGCGTTATGCGCACTCGGTCCTCGATGACGTGGCCGAGCGGGCCGGCGCCTGGTGATTTGAAGGTCGAGGTCGAACTGGTATGAGTTTTGCGGACGAGTCGCGAGGCATGGATCTCATCGTTGAAGACGACGACACTCCCCAGCCCACGCGCCTGCTTACTAGCCGCTACCTGGATCGCCGCGAGCAGGTTCGCCGGCCCGTCCGCGCCCGGAAGGCTCGAGTTACGCATCGCCCCGGTGAACACGATGGGTTCGTCCCACGCTGTGAGCAGATCCATCGCGTACGACGTCTCCTCGAGGGTATCGGTGCCCTGCGTCACAACGATCCCGTCGCACCCATCGTCGATCGCGGCCGAAGCGAGTGCCCTGACCGCGAACATGTCCGCCAGCGTCAGATCTCCCGAAGGAACCATGTTGACCTGGCGGACCTCCAACGACGCCACCTGCCTGACCTGCGGAATCGCGGCCAGCAGGTCGGAGCCGCTGATGCGCACGGTGGCGGCCCCGCCATCTTGTGACGAGCTCGCGATGGTCCCGCCGAGACTGATGACGGTCACTTTCGGCAGCGCGGTCACCGCGGGTCTCCTTCGGCGGGCTGGATGTCGCAGACAGCGATGGCATCGAGCTCGACGAGGATCCCGCGCAGCTGCGAGCCGACGGTGGTCCGCGCCGGGTAGGGCGGAGTGAAGTACTGCTCGTAGACCGCGTTGAACTGGTCAAAGTACTTCAGGTCAGCAAGGTATGCGGTGACCTTGACGACTCGCTCGGGGCCGCTGCCTCCCTTTTCGAGCAGGCTCACGACGTTGCGCAGCACGGCGTGGCTCTGTGCCTCAACACCGTCCGGAATCGCGCCAGAGTCGGGGTCGACGGGCCGCTGGCCGGAAAGGAACAGGAGCCCGTTCGCGGTTATCGCCTGGGAGTATGGCCCGGCCGGTGCTGCCGCTTCGTCGGTACTGACCGGCTGCCCGCGCAGGTTTCGGCCAGGCTGCGGCGGCCCGCTGAACTGGGGCACTTGCGCCTCCTGGGGCTGATTCACTGGTCCAACTGAGTTCATGATCAAGAAGCGGGGGCCACGTCGGAGAAGGGATGGGAGACGCGATAGTCGTCGACGATCTCGGCCATCGTCTGCCACCGAATTCCCTGGTGTCCGTTGATGTACTCGATCAGCCGCTCCAGCATCAGCAGCACCTGTGGGCGACCGCTGACATCGGGGTGGATCGTAAGAGCGAAGACGGCGTAGTCCATCTCGCGATAGACCCAGTCGAACTGGTCCCGCCACATCTCCTCGAGATGCCGCGGACTAACGAATCCGTGGCTGTTCGGGGATTCCTTGATGAACATCATCGGGGGGAGGTCGTCCAGATACCAGTTGGCGCCGATCTCAACGAGATCGACCGGGTTGCCACGAACCAACGGCTTCATCCATTCGGTGGCGTCAACCGAGTAGTCGATGTTGGTCCAACTGTCCCCGATACGGGCGTAGAAGGGCAGGAAGTCGTCATAGGCCTGGCTGTGATCGTAGGAGAATCCGTTCTGGACGAGCAGGTCGGCCGTCCGGCTCGACATCTCCCACCAGGGCGCAACATAACCCTTCGGGCGCTGCCCGGAAACGCCTTCGATGAGTTCGATGCAGCGCTCCAGAACAGCTCGTTCTTGGGCCTCGGTCATGTCGATCGGGTTCTCGTGCGTGTACCCATGCGCGCCGATCTCGTGGCCGGCGTCGACGATCATGCGAACTTGGTCGGGGAACGTCTCGATCGAGTGGCCTGGGATGAACCAGCTCCCCCGTATGCCAGACCGTTCGAGAAGTTTGAGCACCCGCGGCGTTCCTACTTCACCGGCGAACATTCCTCTCTGCACGTCTGACGGCGAGTTCGCACCCCCGTAAGAGCCGAGCCAGCCGGCGACGGCATCCACGTCGATTCCGAACGTGCACCTGATGTCTTTACTCATTGTTGCCTCCTGGTTGTCGATGCTCCCTACCGCGGAGCTCCTTGATCACTGCCGTGCCTAGTCGCTGCCGGCCAGCCAACGCCCACCATCGACGACCAGTACATGCCCGGTAACGAACGAGGCCTCTTGGCTCGCGAGATACAGGAAGGCTGCCGCGATGTCATCCGTGGTTCCTACCCGCTTGACGGGTGTTCCTTCGGCCTGGGCAGCTACCCCAGCCGGCCCCAGCGAGTTCACTTCGTCCATCGACTGGGGCGATGTCACGACCCCCGGCGCGACGCCGTTGACGGTGATTCCGGCCGGTCCCAGCTCGACGGCGAGCGAGTTGATCATCCCTACGAGCGCGGCCTTGCTCGCTGCGTACGACGTGTGCTCGACCCATGCCTGCAGCGGCCCAGAGACGGACGTGGTCGCCAGTAGCCGCCCATACTGCCGATCCCGCATGTAGGGGATGGCTGCCTGGAAGCATCTCCACACGCCGGTTAGATTCACATCGAGGATCTGACCCCATTGCTCCTCGGACACCGCCTCCGGAATCGGCTCCCGCCGAGCGATCCCCGCGTTGGCCACCACGATGTCCACAGCGCCCAGCTGTTCAGCCGCCATCTCGGTGAGATCGACGACGTCGCTCTGCTTACGCACGTCGACTTCGCGAACCACGACCTTCGAGCCCAGCCTGCGCACGTCTTCGAGCACGGGCTCGATGTCGTGCCCATCGGGCGGGTACCAAGCGAGTGCGAGGTCCGCGCCTGCGGCGGCGAACGTCCGTGCCGTGGCGGCCCCGATGCCTGAGGCGGCGCCGGTGACGAGGGCTACGCGCGATGCGAGGGAGAACATGATCGCCTCAATCCAGATCTAGGTGCTTGGGCCGCGTGGCCTGGACTGAGGAGCGAGCGCCGGCAGCTAGAGAGTGACATCGCCACCATTCGGTCCCAAGGTCTGTCCGGTGTAATACGTCGCGTCCGCCGAGGCCAGGAAGACCGCGGTGGGAACCACCTCATTCACCGCCCCGAATCGTCGCATTGGAAGCTGTGCGCGCTTGCGTGCCAGCCATTCGTCCGACTCGCTCGCCAGCATGTCCGTCTCGATCGGGCCGGGGGCGATCGCGTTGACCAGAATGTTGTGCCGCGAAACTTCCCGAGCCAAAGCCTTGGTCAGGCCGATCACGCCCGCCTTGCTCGCGCTGTAGTGGGCCATGGTCTCTCCGCCCAGCTGCCCCAGCTGTGAGGCGACGTTGATGATGCGTCCGTCGCGCCTGGCGATCATCCCCGGTAGAACAGCCCGCGCACACAGGAACGGCCCGCGCAAGTTGACTGCGATGATCCGATCCCATTCATCGACAGGCATCTCGGCAACCTCGTACTCACTGACCACTCCGGCGTTGTTCACCAGGATGTCGATGGGGCCAAGTGACTGCGCCAGCGAGTCGAACGCCCTGGTCACCTCGTTCTCGTCGGCGACATTCACGCGGAGATAGACGCCATGGACGTCAAACGCCTCCAGCTCCTGGACAACGCTCGCACCTACCTCTGCGGACTGCACGTCCAGGACCGCGACGTCCGCACCCTCTGCGGCGAATCCGACAGCAATTCCTCGGCCAATGCCCTGAGCACCCCCGGTGACCACAGCGCGCTTGCCACGCAATCTAGCCATCTAGGGCTCCAGGGTGGTTTCTCGTACGGGCGCCTCAGTGACTCCCGATCCGCCGGCACCCGAGTCGGATGGGGCGACGAGAACGAGCTGGTCGAAGAACGGCGCTCTGGTTCTCCTTTTGACGATCCAGGCAATGGGGACAACCGCGAGCAGCATGACGATGAACGGGTAGAGGGTTCCGCTCGGAAGGGTGGGAATCGCGAAGATGGCGAGACAAACCAAGATCACCCCACCGATGAGAGGGAGGACCCCGGCCATGAGGAGTTGACGACCGCTCTGCTTCAGGGTCCTGCGGTAGAACCAGATGCAGGCCACCGCTCCGGCTACGTAGATCACGATGTACAACAGACCGGCTGTGGCGCTCAGCAGTCCCAGGGCCGTCGCTGCCGATGCGTTCGACAGGTAAATGATCAACACCAGCACAGGGATGACAGCGGAGAGCAAGAGCGCCACTTTCGGAGTCCGCCGTGAGGAGAGGCGTCCGATCCAGGCAGGCATCAGTCCTTCGCGGGCAAGACCGAAGCTCATCCGACTGAAGTTCTGAAGCTGCGACTGGGTCACTGCCACGACTGACGAGAGCACGGCCAAGGACACCAGTGACGACCACGGCTGCGGCCAGATGACACCGGCGCTGTAGGAGATGATGTTGCCCGCATGGGCGAGCAGCACCTTCTGCGGAGCCACCGCCTGGATGGCCATTGTCAGGAGCAAGTACCAGATGATGCAGAAGACCACGGAGATGATCCCGGCCCGTCCGGGATTCCGCTTCGTGTCGGTGCCCTCTTCCGCAAGGTAGACCGACCCTTCCCAGCCGCCGTACATGAACACTGCGATCACGGCGCCGTTGAGGATGCCAGAAAAACTCGGCGCCGTCCCGGGGAGCAACCACGACAGTTGCGGGTGGGTAGTCCCTGCGTGGCCGGTGTACTCGGCCACCAGGAGGCCGAGGACGAAAGCGATGACGACCGCGTACTCGATCCAAACGACGATCTGCTGGAATTTGATCGCGCGGCGGACACCCTCGATCGCGATGTAGGCGACCAACGCCGTGGCCGCCGCAGAGCACGTCCACTGCAGAACAGCACTGTTCTGGTGGCTCGGATAGATGACGCCGAGCAGGTAGGGGCCGAACAGGGTGATATTGCCGATGTTCGAGACGATCGTCATGAGCAGGACGGTGAAGCCGATCCCCAGGCCGACAATGGGGCGGATCGTCCGCGCGATCCAGATGGCCTGTGCCGCAGCCGACGGTTGCCACAGGTTGAGGTAGTGATACGAGATCGCGATACAGAGCATCGCCAGGCCGACCACCAAGACGATGAATGGACTGGCGAAGCCTCCGACCGCCATCACTGCGCCCAGGCTCAGCGCAATGCTGGTCGATGGCGCCACGTTCGTGATGGCTGCAACGCAGTCTCCGAACAGGGTTACCGCGCCACTCTCAAGGTGTGTGTGGTTAGCCGATCCCGCCGTATTGCCGCTCATTCACGCTCCTGCTCAGATCAGATCTGGACACGGCTGGTCCCACTGCGGAGCCTGCCCCAGCCCTCCGAGCCGAGAGACCTCGGCATAGGACGGGCGACCACGTGTGACCCAGCAGGAAGCTACAGGGGGAAAGTGGATCCAGTCAAGGACAACTTGTGGCCACTAAGCGACTATTGCCTGGGTGTTTCCGACTTGTTGCAAGCAAAGTGGATCCCGTTCAGGAGTTATAGATCCAACTGGCCCGTGGGTGAGCGCAACACGGATCCGACGGGGCAGGTCTCCAGAAATGCAGGACGCCAGCTCGCTGGCAGGCCACCCCGGACGGCCTTCAGTCGGTGGGGGCGCTTACTGAGCCGACTCGGCTTTCGTAGCTTTGAGGGAGGCTCGGGGCGGTGCCGGGAAGAGGCGCGGCCGTCACGGGTGCGGCGCGATCGGTGGACCCAGGTTGAGTCAGGCTTCCAAACCCTGCCGACGCGCGTCCGGTGAAACGGCCATCGTCGGCTCCAAGGCCAATCGAGTACGCCGCACATGCACCTCCAACAGCAACTCGGCGTCCTTCGCCGACCGCCGTCGGATCGACTCGAGCAGCTGCCAGTGCTCGAGGTTCGAGGTCCCCCCCATACCCGGCGTCATGGAATAGGTGCTCCGATAGCGCTGAGCGACATCCCACAGCTGATCGATGGTTCGGATCATGCGGGGCATCTGAGCGCGCTCGTACCAGATCATGTGAAACTGCCTGTCGAGCCGAAGCCACTCAGCGTCAGGAGGCTCGATGGCCTCCATCCGGTGTAGGACCTCCTCGGCCTCCGAGAGGTCGGCGCCGGTCACCAGCGGGACAGCCAGGCCAATCGCCAGGGGTTCCAGCCGTTCCCGCAGCAAATAGACCTCCCGAAGGTCTCCCCCGTTCATGGCTGCCACCCTGGCCCCCTTGCCGGACTCGAGGATGACCAGGCCTTCGCTGCTCAGCTCGCGCAGGGCTTCCCGCACGGGAAGCCTGCTAACGCCGTAGTGCTCCGCGATGGACAGCTGAGAGATCCGGCGGCCCGGGGCCAACTGGCCTTCGAGGATCTGCTCCCTCAGGTCGCGAGCGATCGACGCGACGAGAGACTCTCGGACGCCTTCGTCTGCCTCTGTCATCCAACCTCCTCAAGTCGCCCGCCTGGGGCCGTCATTCACGAGCGAGGGTAGGCCACCACGGGCGCTCACCCGGTCAGTAGAGCAGCAAGCGGTCGGTGGAGGCCACTCGGGAGGCGAAGATCTCCTCGAGTGGTTGCCGGTAGAGACGGTTGCGCTGCGAGTCTGTGCGGGTGTCGGCCACGGGTCAGCGCGAACCCGGACGGAACCGCCCACGGCGTACATCGCGCAGCACTGCCATGGCGGCGTTACGCCCGGGGACGGCCATGACGCCGCCACCGGGATGGGTCCCGGACCCGCAGAGGTACAGCCCCTCGACAGGGGTGCGGTAGTCGGCGTAGCCCGGGACCGGCCGGAAGCTGAACATCTGGTCGATGCTGAGCTCACCGTGCATGATGTTGCCTCCGATGAGGCCGTAGCGCGCCTCCAGGTCGGGGGGTGAGAGCACCTCCATGTGCTCGACGCTGTCGGCGAACCCGGGCATGTATTCGTCGAGCAGGGAGACGATCCGCTTGCCGTAGATCTCACGCTCTGTGTCCCAGGAGCCCTCGGCGAGCTCGTAGGGGCCGAACTGGGTGAAGCACAGGGCCAGGTGCTTGCCCGGAGGAGCCAGGCTGGGCTCGAGGACGGTGGGCAGCACCAGTTCGACATACGGCTCGGCCGATGTCCGTCCGTACTTCGCGTCATCCCAGGCCCGCTCGAGGTAGTTGACCGACGGCGAGATGGAGATCAGTCCCTGGTGCGGGTCCCCGGGCACCTCGCCCTTCCATGCACTTGGGACGGGCAACTGGTCGAGAGCGAGGTTGACCTTCACAGAGCCCGAGCGGCTGCGGTAACGCCGGATCGCCTGCGCGACATCGGCGGGCAGGTGGGTCTCACCAACCAGGTCCAGGTACGTCGTCACCGGGTGCGCTGCGGAAATGACTCGGCGAGCACGCACCACCTCTCCATCAGCTAGCTGAACACCGCGGGCGCGACCCGCCTCGATGAGAACCGACTGCACGGGCGCTCCGGTTCGGGTGTGCGCGCCATGGCTTCGGGCTGAGGCGGCAAGGGACTCGCTGAGGGCGCCCATGCCGCCGTGCACCCAGCCCCAGCCCCCGGTGTGCCCCTCGACCTCACCCACCCAGTGGTGCATGAGGACATACGCCGACCCGGGGCTCATCGGGCCGCCCCAGGAGCCGACGAGCGCCTGGGTTGCCAACGCCGCCTTGACCTTCTCGTCAGTGAACCACTCGTCGAGGAAGTCCGCGGCGCTCATGGTGAACACCCGCACCATGTCAACGATGTCGCGTCGGGTCCAGCGCCGGAGCCGCGCGCCGACCTTGATCCACTCCGGCACGTCGCGCAGAGTCAGGTTGGGAGGGGCCACCATCATCAGCTCCCGCAGAAGATGCGCGACCCGGTCGAAGTAACGGTCGAACTCCACATAGGCGGCGGCGTCGGCTGCCGAGCGAGACGCGATCTGCTCCGCAGTTCGGGCGGCGTCACCCCAAATGGTCAGCGCCGTGCCGTCCTTGTAGGGCAGGTAGTAGTCCGGCTCGATCAGCGAGACTCGATAGCCGAAGTCCCGCAGCCGCAGGTCGTCGACGACCTGCGGCGGTAGGAGACTTACCACGTAGGACGCTGACGAGACCTGATACCCCGGCCATGGCTCCTCGGTGACGGCCGCACCGCCCAGCAGGTCGCGGCCCTCCAAGACGCACACCCGCTGTCCCGCTCGCGCGAGATACGCGGCACATGCCAGTCCGTTGTGGCCACCGCCGACCACGACCACGTCCCATACTCCGGCCTCCATCATGACCCCACCTCTTGCCCTGCCACGACCGTCTGGATCAAGTAACCATACGGCTAACCTGTATAGTCGTACAGACGATGGACGATGTTGCCGAAGACGCCTCCCGAAGCCTCTCCGCAGGAGCCCGTTGGGCTCGGCGATCGGGGCGCGGGAAGGCCGACATCCTCGCCACCGCAGCCAGTGTCGTAGCCGAACGCGGAGCTGATGGGACGCGGTTCGCCGACGTGAGTCAGGCCTGTGGAGTGCCCGTGAGCACGCTGCAGTACTACTTCGGCAACCGCGAGGACCTCCTCATCGCGATCTTCCGGCACGAGTGCGCCCGCGAACTGGCCGCGATGGCCGACGCCGTAGCTTCCGACGAGGACCCGTGGGAGCAGATTGTCCGCCTGGTCCGGGTGGGCGTGGCTGACGGCGACCGATCGGTGCGCACCTGGCGCACCTGGGTGGAGTTCTGGCGGGCCGCCCTGCGCGACGACGAGTTGCGCGAGGATGCACATGGCGTTTACCGCCGGTGGCGGGAGATCGTCCAAGAGGTGATCGCCAAAGGAGTAGCCAGCGGTCGTTTCGGAGCCGACCTCGATCCCAAGACCATCAGTTATCAGCTGACAGCCCTCGTCGATGGCATCGGAATCCCCGTCGCGCTCGCCGACCCAGGGCTGCCTGCCGGCTCCGAGGCTGCGACCGGACTGGTCACTGACGCGGTCGCACGGCTGTTGGGCCTGAGCCCTGCGGGGCGCGGCGTCGGGGGAGGGTCTTGAGGCTGTTGCTGAGTCAGCAACAAGACTCGCGGCCTCCCGAGGGCTGCCGCATCACATCAAGTGGTTCCGGCGAGGAACGGCCGGGCGCGGGCGGTGAACTCGCGGACGCCGGGCGAGCGCCGGTACGGGGCGAGGTCGTCGACGAGCCGGGAGACGTGGCCGACGCAGCGGGCGGAATCGACCTCGGCGGTGAGGAGGTCGATGGCCGGGTTTCCCTGGGCGAGGGCCCCCACCCTGGCCACTTCACCTACCCCATCGTCTTTCGCCGTTGCCCCGAGTGCCAGGAACGCAATGTCGTCAACGACGATCATTTCGTCTGCGTGATCTGCGGTGCCGTAGCTCCCCATGACCTGGAACCTCGACGGGCCGCCAAACACCCTGATCAATCTCAACGAACCAGCTTCCGACCTGCGCCGATACAGGTCTGCGGAAGAGGCGCAGGATCCGGCTGGGAGTTCAGCTCGTGGTGTGGTGGGCCTCAGGCGGGCGCATGGTGGTATCGGTTCCGGAGCGGGTCAGTGGACGGGCCAGGCACGCACCTCCTCGCCTTCACCTCTCATAATCCCTTGGTCGTGGGTTCGAGTCCCACCCGCCCCACCAGCCCGACCAGGGCGCTCGCTGAATCTGGCAAACGCCCCGGTCAGCAATCGCCCCACAGATGCCCCCACGGGCCCAGACGGACCAACGCCGTACGCAACCCCGCCGCACTGGCCACGAGCACCTCGCTGCCCGGGTGATCGCCAACGTAGGCGATCTCCTCCGGGGCTCCCTAAGTCCACTCGGCGACGCGCGAAGAATGCCGGTAGGACTTGCCGCTCCCCCCGCAGAGGGAAGCAGGATGGTCGCGTCGAAATGTCCTTAGTCGGTGCTAGCGTTCTGCCATCGGTCGTCGAAATGACCGTAAACCCCCTTGGAGGATCTTCGTGATCAGGCACCGGCTCGCGTACCCGTTTCTGCCGATGGCTTCGGCAGCCGTCCTGGCCGTTTCGCTGACGTCGGTCCCCGCAGCTCAGGCCGCCACCGTCATCGGCCCGCCGACACTGTCGGGGCCGGGTTGGCCCGCTTATTACGTCGGTGCGCCTGGTCCCTTCAAGACCGGGGTCCCCATCGCATTGACCCTCGCTCCAGGGACAGGCGCAACGCCCGTTCGATACCTGGTGCAGGTCAACGGCGGCCAGATCAAGACTGTCCAGGCGGCGTCGGGCTCGGCGAACATTGCGGTAGTGCCGACTGGTCGCACCGGGTCGCTGAACGTCACCGCCGTCGCAGTGGACGGGACACGGAGCTCCAAGGTCTCCGAGAAGTTCATCGGCATCGGTGCCAAACCCGCAGCGAACCAGGACATCAATGGCGATGGAGTCCCGGACCTGGTCACGGTCGGCGGGACTCCGGGATTGACGTCGGGACTCTGGCTCGCCTCCGGAGTCAAGAACGGCCGCGTGCGCGTTCCGGCGAAGAACATCGGTGCCCTGGGCGCCGGATTCAACACCGCGCCGTCACCGAGCGACTTCGACGGCGGTCAGGTCATCGTAGGGAACTACTTCGGTGACGGCTTCCAGGACTTCCTGGTCTACTTCACGTCAGGCCTGCGGGCCAACAGCGGCGCCGTACTGCTGGCCGGAAGCGGTGATGGCTCCGTAGTCGATCCGATCTCCGGCAACGGGATGGACCTCTTCGGCAATCTGGCGGATTACAACGGCGACAATCCCCTGCAGTTCGCCAACGCCTACAACTCCGCCGGTGCGAATGGCGGCGACGACCTCATCGCGATCTCAGGTGACGCGATCAACGGATACTACCTGAACTACTACGAGTCCGGATCGTACGGCAGCCTTCTGTCGCCGCCCCAGCTCGAGATTTCGACGAACACCCCCGACGGAACCCCCGACTGGCAGAACTGGAAGATGACGACAACCCAGGTCCCGTCCGGAACCGCCATGTACCTGTGGAAGCCGTCCACGGGTGCGCTCTACCTCTGGGAAGGGGTCAAGGTGAAGGACAACGGCAACTTCACGGGTGCCATCACCTTCACCCAGTACCAGATCTCCAAGAGCTGGAACAAGGGAGCAACCTTCCCCACCCTGCAGGCGGCCAACTTCGTTCCCGGTGGCGTACCGGGATTGTGGACGGTAAGTCCGGCCGGCGTCGGCAGGGCCTACACGATCTCGGGTCTCTCCGTCACCTCTACCGCGAAGATCAGCGCCGGAGCGCCACAGAAGTTGTCGTAGCTCACGGGTCGTACTCGGCCGCCGGCGTACAGGCGGGGAGTCCATTCGAGGTGACCGAGCATAGAGGGCTCGCGCCCTGGGGATGCGCCGTTCGGCGGCGTCGATGAGGAGGGTGCCGCATGAACGCAACGCGGGATACACGGTCAGCTGGCAGAGCATCCCGGCCCGGTACACGGCGCCCAAGTCGATAGCGCGCGAAGACCGGAGCTTCGGGTAGTACGAGGCGCTGCGGGTCGGCCTGCCGATCAGGATCGTGTCCCTCCGGTACTTCAACCCCATCGGGGCCGACCCGAAGATGCGCACCGGCCTGCAGCGGCCGATCGGCGGCCAGTAAGTCGGCGGCCGGAAGCTGCGCCGCGAAGCCTGGCTGAGCGGAGGAGCCAAACGGTGGCAGCCATATCTGCATGCCAAACGCTCGAAACGTGTCCGGGCTTACGGAGAACGGCTCACTGACCGGTGTATCCAAGGCCAAGAATCGTTTTGTACGGCCGGGTCGCTGGTTGTGCGGAGGTGCGTGGCTCAGGCGACCTTGACGTCCGCCTCCGTACGGAACTCCTTACCTGCGACGATCTCCGAGATGAACCCGTCCGGGCCGACCGGTCGGTCGCCGACGAGGGTGACCCGGTGCAGCACTCGCTCAACGTCGAGGTGGCCCAGGTCGGTCGGACCGAGGTGCGAGGTGGCCCGGTTGTCCCAGAACGCCACGCTGCCGGGCTCCCAGTGGAACCGGACCGTGTACTGGGGCTGGGTGATGTGCTCGTACAGCAGCTCCAGGATCCGGCGGCTCTCCGCCGCCGTCACACCGATGATGTGGCTGGTGAAGCCGGGGTTGACGAAGAGTGCCTTCTCGCCGGTCTCCGGGTGCACCCGGACGACTGGGTGGATCGACACGAGCAGGTTCGCGTTCACCCGCCGGGCCAGCTCGTCATCCTCGACCTGCTGTCCACGCGGCTGCTGACCACAGCCGCCGAGACCGTCCTGCTGGCCCGGCGGTCCTGGCTGGGTACCGGCAAGTGGATGCTCCGGCGGCTCCGGCGGGCCGACCCCGTACTCACCGAACGACTACTGAATGCCTACCGCGGGGTCATCGCGACCAATCAACGCGAGCCATTTGAGCAGGTGGTTAAAGACATCCTCGACGAGGTGGGAGGCCGGCTCATGGAGGGCTACCATCGGTCAGGCCAAGATCCCCCTGAACAGGCTCTGGGATGTTGAGGGGCCGTCGCAGGAAGTCGACGGCAGCCAGCTTGGGGCGATCTTGGCGGGTAATCGCCACCCTCCAGATCGCCGAGGGGAGCTATTAGCCGGCGACCTCCGCAAGGACCCCGAGGGCGTGTACTGCGCGTCGACAGAGTGAGCTTTGGAAGGCGCCGGCATCGCTGGGAGGACGGACGACAGGCACAACTCAGTTGGTGCGGGTGTTGGGGAGGTGGTCGCCCACGTAGCCGATCCAGATCTTGCCGGTGGCGCCGCGGGTGTCGTCGTGGAAGTGGATGCGGGGGGCTGGTGATCCGATCCGGCGGAGCTTGACATGGGCGGGCATGTACTGGAGGCCTGCGGGGTTGACCTCGGCTTGGACATGGAACGTGCGTCGTTCGCTGAACTTGTCGCGGTTCTCGACGCTGGCGGACTCCTTCATCGAGAGCATCCCCGGCGGTACGACGCGGCGGCCGTGATCGCCCTGGCACCAGTCGTAGAAGCCGCCGGCGAAGGTGTCGGCCGAGGCGGCGTACTCGTTCAGCGCGAGGAGGGCGTCCCACGCCTTGGCGGCCCATACCCGGGTGGTGCCGGCGCCCGCGCGGTCGAGGCGTTCGGCGGTCTCGAAGGTGTCTCCGATCTGAAGGCGGGGGAGCGTCTGCTGTGCCCGGTAGAGGGCCTCGACCAGGGTGGACGGCTCAAAGATGTCTTCAGGTTCGGAGCCATAGGCGGGCTGATTGGCCTGCGCGAGGAGCCGCTCAAGCCGGCGGACCCGGTCTGCGAGCCGTCGCTCTTTGGCGACGGACTCGCTCAGCTCCAGCTCCAGGAACTCGTACTCCTGCCGCACGCTGCTCAGTTCGGACAGGAGGCGGTCGGATTCGGATTCGGCCTCTTCCCGTTCGCTGTCGGCCCGCCGCCGTTCAGCCTCAGCGCGGTCGAAGTCCTGGCCCAGGGTCGTGAGTTTGGTACCCAGTATCTTCATCTGGCCGGTCAGGGCCGAGCCTTGTGCCGGATCGGCGGCGGCCGACGCCGCCAGGTCCAAGACCGCGCCGAGCTCGCCCTGCAGGCCCGCCACGACCCGGGCCGCAACGGACTCGGCGAGGTCCGCCGTGACCCGCTGGATAATGGATTCGGTGAGCCCGGCGGCATCGATCACCGCAGGGGAGGCCGATGCCGGTGCAGGAGTTGGCTCCTGGACAGGTGCCGGCTCGGCCGGGACGCGAGCGGGCGGTTGCCCGGGCTTCGACACTGCTGCCATGAGCTTGTGGCGAAGGGCCGCTTGCTCCAGTTCGTAGGCCGATGCGGGTGGCTTGCGGACCGGTTTTACCAGCGCCTCGGGCGGCTCCTGACCCCTGAGGATCCTGGTCACGAGCCGGATTCCGTGCCGTACGTCCTCGGGCGGATGCTGGTGGGCGGTCGCGCCCAGGACATGCCCGGCCAGGGTCTGGAGAGCCCTGCCTCCAAGGTCGCGGACCATCTGTCCACCCATGACCGGGTGTTTGAACGGGTGCGGTTCACCGCGTGGGGTCAGGCCCGGCAGGTAGGTGCGAATACCCCCGCCGAATACGCCGAGCTCGTTGCCCACTGCGGCGTTGAACCGCTCCTGTGCCCGCAGGTCGGCGAACCAATGGACGACGGCGGCCCCGGCGACCAGGGCCGCCACGTTCTCGGCCCGCTCCCGGGTGGCCTCGGGATCTCTGGAGTCCACCGCCAGCAAGACATACGGCACCCGCCGGCGGGGATCCTCCAGCGCCGGCAGCAGATAGTGGACGCCGTCCTCATCGAGCGCCTCGGCGCTGTGCGGCAGCTGGACCCAGCCGTCGGTGATCTGCCCAGTTTGCAGGTAGGCGGGCATGAACTCGGGCGCGTAGCGGTCGTCGGTCTCAGTACTGGATTCCACGGTGACCGACACCCAGCCGTGCATCCGCCCGTGCTGCTGCGCGTAGATCAGCCGGGTCTGTACGTCACCCTCATCGACCAGCACCCGCCCATAGGTGTCGTGCGCGTCCAGTCCGACCAGCATTCCGTCCACCCTGTGCTCGAGATGGGGATCTACGCTGCGGGCCGGGTTGCCACGCTGATGGAGCCAGTCGGAGAAGACACGCCGGATACGTTTACCAAGGTCAGGGCGGCTGTCGCGGAGTACGGCCTGGTACAGCTTGTGCGTCGATATCACCTAAATGACCTTTTCGAGATAGATGCCGTACTTTTGCTGGAAGCTAACAATTCGTGGTGTTCAGGTCATTATCTGGCGCCGACGAGCGCCATGCGGACTCTCTCGCCGGTA
>JAOPYM010000035.1 GCA_025964615.1 Actinomycetes bacterium | reverse complement strand
CGACGATGCCGGTCAGGCGCGGTGGGGGAGATGACGGCGGGTTCGGGTTGACCGTTGTCACAGCGCTCGCTGACCTCAGCTTCCACCCCCAGCCCGACGGCAAGATCGTTAGAGCCGTCCTTCCGGTCGTCGCACCGGGCACTCGCAAGCCGTTCCTGATTGGCGGGCCGTACATCGGCGACCTCGCGGACATCGGTGAGCAGACGCCCGCGTCGCCATTGATCGACTCTCGTGGGGGGAAGACCTACGTGGACCTCATCGAGATCGACGCGTTGCGCCTGCGGTGTGTGATCGGCTGTTGGGCCGAGGAACGAGGGAACGCTCAGACGTAGTGATCGACTTGCGGATCGGTACCGATGTCCGGGCGGCCGGGCGCAGCGACCAACTGGCCGACGCCTGGAACTACCGCACCGCTACCAAGGCGATCATCTCCCACGTCGAAGAGTCCACCTACTCCACGGTCGAGGCCCTGGCCACCGCGATTGCCCGGATCGTGGTCGTCGGCCACCGCGCGCCGTACGTGATGGTCCGGGTGCACAAGCCCGGTGCGCTCCGGTTCGCCGACACCGTCGGTGTGATGATCGAACGCAGTCCCGCCGACTTCACGACCGAGGACCTGTGATGACGGCCGTCGAGCGGCTGGTGACGTTTCCGACCGCCACGACCCTCGTCCACGGGATCTGCGAGCTGCCGAGGAAGCCGCAGCGACGCTGCAGGCCGCGCTGGGCGTCGACCCTGAGCGGCGAAAGCCTTGCCGAGACGCCCGGCCGGATGGTCCGTGCCTACGACGAGATGCTCACCCCGCGGGGGGTTCGGTCTGAAGACGTTCGCCAACGACGAGGGGTACGAGCAGCTGGTGATCGAGCGGGAGATCGGCTTCCGGTCGCTCTGTGAGCGCAGACGCCGTGGGGGTGTCGTGTCGATGCCGAGCTTGACGGTGAGCCGGTGCGGCGGCTTCGAGAAGTGCGGATGTCAGGCACCATGAGAGGGTGACTTCGATGGCAGACGACGCTCACGGCGGTGTGCTCGAGGCGCCGGAGGGCTCGCGGGAGGTGCTCACCGGCCCGCCGTTGGGGGTGCCGGCCGATCTGATCGCGGCCGGCGGTGTGGTGGTCCTGAGTGGGGCCGGGCTCTCGACGGAGTCCGGTATCCCGGACTACCGGGGGGCGAGTGGGCGGGCCCGGCGGGTCCAGCCGATGACGTACCAGACCTTCATGGGTGGCGCCGGAGCCCGCCAGCGGTACTGGGCGCGCAGCCATCAGGGGTGGCGGCACATCGCCGACGCCATCCCGAACGCGGGTCACCGTGCGGTCGCGGAGCTGGAGCGGCGTGGGCTGGTGGCCGGGATCATCACGCAGAACGTCGACGGCCTGCATCAGGCGGCCGGTGCGCAGCAGGTGATCGAGTTGCACGGCGGCCTCGCCCGGGTGGCCTGTGTTGCCTGCGGCAGGCGCATCTCCCGGCAGGTGCTCGACCAGCGGCTGCGTGCGGCCAACCCCGGCTGGGACGTCCGGGTGGGTGGGATCAACCCCGACGGTGACGCCGTTCTGGCCGATGACGGGGCCGACGGTTTCCGCGTGGTCGACTGCGAGGACTGCGGCGGTCTGCTCAAGCCTGATGTGGTGTTCTTCGGGGAGAACGTGCCGCGGGCTCGGGTCGAGGAGTGCTACGCGCTGGTAGCGCGCGCCGGTGCGCTGATGGTTCTCGGGTCGTCGCTGAGTGTGATGTCCGGTTACCGGTTCGTCCGGCGTGCGGCCGAGCTCGCGATACCCGTTGTGATCATCAATCACGGGCCGACCCGCGGTGACGCCCACGCCCTGGTGACCCTCGACGCCCCGCTCGGCCCGACGCTCACAGCGCTCCTCGCACGCCTCGGCCCGGCGCGGTGACAGCCACCCCGCACGGCATGGCGCCGCCTGGCGCGGACTGATCACCTCCACGGTGCTCCTGACAATCATCGCTGTCGTGGCCGGCACCGCTCTGGCCGGTACAGACGGCCGGGGAACTCGCTATGACAACCTGGTCCACGCCGGGACGAGGATGCTCGTGCCGCTCACACCGTATGCTTTGGTGGTCGTGATCTCACTCGCGGCGTACTGGATGCTGCCCATGCGCGAGAGCACCTTCGTCATCCTGGTCGGATTGGGACCCTTCACCCTCATCCGCCCTGCCGTGGTCCTCGCCGGGGCGGCCCTGGCCCTCACCGGCACCACCGACACCCTCATCTGGGTCGTGACCATCCTGGCAGCGGCTGGCGTCCTGACCGTCGAACCGTGGGTCCACCACCGCTGGTACCAGAACCCGCAATGAACCATCCCGGTTCGACGAATATGACCAGTCTGCGCAGACCCACCCGATCAGCGGCATGACAGGACGGGGTCCTCGATCTCACCTACTGCGTCCGGGTGTCCTGCCCATTCGGCGCAGCAGTCGGTCTTGCTCAGACGTGTCGTCAGCGAGCATGACCTGCGGGGCGGCAAAGAACTGGTGAGTCGTGTCGACGTCGGTGGGAGTTTCGGCCAAGCCGGCGTAGATCTCCTCGAGATGGTCGTCGATCCATGCGATCAAGCTGATGTCGAGGAGCTCATCGGCACCGATGGCTCGAGCGAGATCTCGCCCGGGTCGGTTGGAGTGCTGAGGCCGACAGCGTGCTGGGCCCGATACGCCGATGGTGGGGTGCTGCAGGGCGTGCTGCCCCTTCGCCGGCCCCAGACGGTGGGGGACATGCTCGCCGGGCTGACCCTGGCGGCTGATCACTGATCACCTGTAGGCCCGGGACCTGCGCCGACACCGAGCACCCGGATCGCGGCAGCGGCATGAGCGGATGTGCCGCCGGGTTGAGGTTACGTCCGTTCGTCTCGAAGCCCCCATGTAATGCGGGCGGCACTTTCGTGGCGTAGCGTGCCTGCGATGTGAGCGTGTCACGCTGTGCGCCGATCCTGGGAGGAACGCGTTGATGACCAAGAAGGATGCGGCGGAGGCCGTTCGCGGGGCCAAGGCCCGGCTGGGTGTGACGTGGGTTCAGCTCGCCGAGGCGGTCGGGCGGCCCCCGGTGTGGACGACGTCGGCGCTGCTGGGCCAGCAGCCGATGACCGCCGCGCAGGCTGAGGCTGCGGCGTCGTTGCTGGATCTCGATGAGGATGTTCGGCAGGCGTTGCAGCTTCAGCCCACTCGTGGGACGGGGGAGAGCGCGGTGCCGGCGGATCCGACGATCTACCGGTTCTACGAGGTACTCCAGGTCTACGGGCCGACGATCAAGGAACTCGTTCACGAAGAGTTCGGCGACGGCATCATGAGCGCCATCAACTTCCGCCTCGATGTCAAACGCGTACCCGACCCGGCCGGCGACCGGGTCGTGGTGACACTGGACGGGAAGTTCCTGCCCTACCAGTGGTGAATACCGGCCATCACCTGCCACAGCGGGCGGGGACACGCACGAGATACGGCCGAGGCTCCACCGACCAGTGGCATGAGCGTGGACCGTCAGACAGGGTCCGCGGGTCTGAAGTCGCCCTACCTGGGCTTCCGTGCGGAGGGGTGACTCTGGTCCGGGCGGCCGCCGGAACGCATCGCGCTCCAGCCGGTCGCGGCCGAACGTCAGCTCTGACGGACTGGGCGTCCCTCGCCGTGGTGGTAGGAGCAGGTCCCTCGCCGTCCGCCGGACATGCTGTACATGCGCCGGCAAGCCACAGCGGCCACCCTGGTGGCGGTGGCGGCCATGACGGATCAGGCCGCCAACCAGGCGGTGGGGTCCAGCCCGGTGGCGGCGATGGCCACCCCGGAGGGGGGTTGAACCTCATCACGTTCCCGGGAATCAATGCCGGAGTATTTCCCCGTTCACTCAAGGTAGCCCGCACGACACCGACAAACGAGACCAACAGCTGAAGACACCGAATGCCGAAAAACATGACTCATCGGCGTGAGCGGGTGCTCTGCTATCACGCCCTAGTTTCGAGCTCTAGGCCACCTGAATTCTGCGGAACGCAGGAACGCTGACCCGTCACTGAAAAACAGCAGCCGGTCGGGTCGCGGAGCGACCCGACCGGCTGATGAAAGATGGAGGCTAAGTAACCGTCGCAGTCGATTCGATCTACGGCGTCCGGAACACCTGTACCTCCGCCAGCGCCAGGTAGTTGGTACCCGCCAACTGCACCATCACATATCGACCGGTAGTCGGTGCGGCCACCCTGGTCGGTCGACCCATCGTCCCGGGTTGGTGGTTAGACCACACTCCGGGCTGGGCCGCCTGCTGGGTGGGTGTCAGTGAGTGGTCGAACGGCGTGTTGGACACGAACACCCAGTAGTCGGTGCCCCGCTCACTGCAGCAGTCCGAGCGGTTCCACAGGTTGATGCCGCCGAGCGGCTGCGACGAGCCGAGGTCGACCTGCCACCAGGCGTACTGGTTGTAATCAGTGTGCGAGACGGAGCCAGACCCCCACGAACCGTTCGTGTTGCCGTCCACCGCGCGCGACGCGTCACTGCCGTACAAAGTGGAGGACTGCGTCGCAGGCTTACCCTGCGCGATGTTCAGCGTTGGGTCGTAGGTGTAGTTGGTGTCGCCGATCGCGGCCGTGCCCGCAGCGGTGGCGACACTGACGTAGCCGTCATAGACGCTGGCCGGCAGTACGGCCGTGATCTGATTCGGGCCAATGTAGTTCACCTGGGTCGCCGTGACGTCGTTGATCTTCACGGTTGATGTCGGCGTGAAGCCGCGGCCGGAGATCAGCACTTGGTGGTTGACGATCGGGCTGACGGCCAGAACGGCCGGAGCGTTGGCGGTCGTCAGCCGCTGGAAGCCTGCCTGTAGGCCGGCCCCGGCGAGGATGCTGTCCGGGATGACGCCGGGACCCGGGTTGGCGGCAATGAGCGTGTTGCCACCACCGTCAACGAAATCAGTGCCGACGTTGTCGCAGAAGTAGTTGTTCAACTGCCCGACTCGGTAGGAGTTCTTGACGACGATGTGACCTGTGGTCGAGCAGCCGCCGTTGAAGTACCCGCCGTCGGCGTATTGCACATCGCCGTCCATGGTGATGTAGGCGCTGCCTTCATCGTTGTAATTGGCGAAGCTGGTCGCCTTGTTGCCGAAGGTGACGTTGCCCTGCACCGTCAGGCCATGGGCAAGGCTCTGTCCCTGGGGGCCGTTGGTGTAGATGGGTCCGCCGTCGCGCCGGACCCCCATCACGTTGTAGATCACGTTGTTGGAGATGACGTTGTCGGCTTGGATGTTCGGGTTGGTGAACGGGGTCGTCGCGTTGGTGTGCCAGCCTGCCCAGCCGAAGCTGATTCCGCTGTAGGGCAGGTCGCCGACCTCGTTGTGACTGATCGTGGTCTTGCGCGCGTATCCGCCCCAGATACCCACTGCCCCGGTGTATTCGACGCCGATGTTATGGACGTAGTTGTTGGTGATGGTGTCGCCGACCGAGATCTCGGCTCCGGAGCCGACGACGACCTTGGCCAGGGCCAGGGAGTGCACGCCGGCCTGCTGGATCATGACGTAGCGGCCGGTGGTGTCGGTAGGCACGACGATCTGGCCGTTCGGGGCGCTGGCCTGATGGCTGGACCAGACGCCGGGCTGGGCGGTCTGTTGCTGTGGGGTCAACCGGGTGTCGAACGGGGTGCTGGAGACGAACACCCAGAAGTCGCTGAGGTCGGAGCCGGCCGGGGCGGTGATGCTCGTCTGCCACAGCTGCTTCACGCTCCCGAGGTCCACCTGCCACCAGGGGTTGTCCTGCTGCTTCGTCCGGCTGCCCGACGTATGTCCTGCAATGCTGTCGACGGCAAATCGAGCGTCGGCGCCGCCTTGGGTCGACGACTGCGTCGCTGGCCGGCCACGGGAGAGGTCCGTCGCGAATGCGGTCGGCTGAGGATCATCGGTCGTGCCGAACTGGATCCCGTTCCCGGACACGTCGACGATCTCGTTCCCGGAGAAGAGGTCGTTGCTGGCACCGTGATAGGTACCCAAGCCGGCGGCGCCGAGGTGCTCGAACACATTGCCGGTGATCGAGACGTTCCTGGTGCCCACCAGGTCGACCGCGGCCGGCGGGCGGCTCCACGCGGCGAACGGGCAGGTGCCGGCTGGAGACACGTACTGGCAGAGGCCCTGGGTGCTGGCGCCGTTCTGCCCCTTGACGTACATGGTGGCCTGCATGTCGGGGAAGCCGTCGTTGCTGCTTGGGCTGCGCCACGTGGTGTAGGCGAACGTGATGCCGTTGAAGGTGACGTCGTGCAGCGGGTTATCGGCCGTCGAGGAGGTAGTGAGCAGTTGCTCGAGCGTCGGCGCGACGAAGCTCATGGCCGCGGGGTTCTCTCCGGGCCGCGGGTCGTAGTAGACGACGTGGCGGGTCTGGTCGAGGTACCAGGTGCCGGGGCTGAGCAGTTCGTACGCGTTCTCGATCCTTGTCGGGGTGGCAGACTTGTTGAGTGCGGGGAACCCGCCCGACGGGTTGTCGCCGTCTGGGGCCTTCGGTGTGCTGGGCAAGAACATGTTCGACCAGCACGGCTGGCGCATGGTGATGACCTGGCCGGCGATGCCGGCGACGTCGCAGCGTGGCTGCGTCCAGTCGCCGTGGCCCCCGTCGAAGACGAACTCGATGTTGGACGGGTTCCGCCAGGACGCGAACGTGTTGTCTGCCGCCAGGAATCCGTCCGCGGTCTGGGTCAGCTGCACCGGGCTGGCGCCGGAGCTTCGCGGAATGCGCCTTCCGTCGGCGTACAGCTGACGAGTGGCCAGGCCGGCCGGCACAGAGGCCGACCACAGCTTGGGGTTGGCGGAGTCCAGGTGCCATCCGCGGACGGGGACGCCTCCGCTGAGGACCGGCTGCGCTCCGGAAGCGGCCTCCCAGACGATGCGGTGGCCGCCCCGCCCGGAGTCCTTCGGGCCGAAGCTCAACGGGGCTTTGAGCCCGTAGGTTCCGCCGGCCAGTTCGACGTGGACGTCACCCTGGATGTGTGCGGCTAGTTGTGCGGCCGAGGTTTTGGCCTGCTCGATGGAGCAGGGCTGGTGAACCGTGCAGGATGCGCCGTGCCCGTTAGGAGCGGCATAGACCGCGTTGACGTTGGCCGGCGCAGGGCTCGACACGGCGAGCAGCGCAGCGGCCGCGATCCCGATGGTGCCGGTGACGTGGGCGAGAACACGCATCGCCCGCTTCCGAAGACGACCTGACATGCATTTTCCACTTCTCGGGGGGCTTCCGGTACATGCCCGGACCGCGAGAAACATAATTCGTAATATGTATGATGTCAACCCCTAACGTCCCTGTAACTCAATGCCGGTAGTTACGGCATTTGCGCAGGTGGCGGGGGTGCTTAGGCGCCATCGGACGCTGCCGCAGTTGGCGCGGATCGTAGCGGTTTGATGAAAACTGGTGCATCGGCGGGCAGGTGCAACGGGGTCAGTGGGAGCCCGGTGGGCTGGGGGGATCGTTGTCGCCGAAGCCGGCGACCAGACGCGCGCGGGACCGGCGGATATGGCTACGCATCGCCGATTCGGCCAAATCGGCGTCCTTTTCGCGCAGCGCTTCCAGGATCCACGCATGCTCCTGACAGGTTTCGGCGGCAAGGCTGTGACGGAAATGGAGCCGGTACAGGTGCGCGTGAGCGTGCAGCCGGCCGAGCATTTCGCGCATCAGGGAGTTGCCGCAGACCTGGGCGATCTGGTCGTGGAAGAGCGCGTCGCGGTTGAGGAATGTGCGTCGGGTGTCGCGATCGGTGTGGGCCTGCGTGTTGCGCATCTCGGCGAGGTGCCCGGCTAGCTCCACCAGATCGGCCTCCTCGATCCGCTCTGCGGCCTTGGCCGTTGCGGCGGGCTCCAGGAGAAGCCGCATCTCGAACAGCTCGTTGAACTCCTTGACGCTCAGCTGGGGAGCGGCGGCGTAGCCGGCGAGGGAGCGCCGCATGAGCAGCCCTTCGGCTTCCAGCCGGGCCAGTGCCTCGCGGACCGGTGTGGGGGAGACGTCGAGTTCCTGGGCCAGTGCGTTGATGTTGATCTTGTCGCCGGGTTCGATCTCGTTGTCGACCAGCCGCTGCCGTACCGCGTCGTAGACCGTGTCGGTCAGCAGTTGCCTTGGCGATGCCAGGTGCAGCCGCG
>JAOPYM010000569.1 GCA_025964615.1 Actinomycetes bacterium | reverse complement strand
TCTGCTCGGGATGGAACGGCTCACCACGGAACGTCTCGACGAGAGATCGATCCGAGACATCGAACGTCCAGCCGCGCACAGCGGCGAACTCTTGCATCTCCCGGTGTGTGGCGCTCATTTCCGGACGGACCTCGGCACGCGTCGACCGACCGACGACGGGCGTGACGGTTCTCGGCCTACCTGTCGCCCGCTGCGGCGCCGAGCCGGACAGTCCGTCATCGCGCTCCACGAGCCGTGCCCAAGCTCCATACCGGCCAGATTGCCATGAATCTCTCATAGGTGTCTTGACCGCAGTGCCCAAACGTCCGCTCGCCATCCCCACCCCAGCGTTAACACGCCACAGAACGGCCCCCGGCCGAGACAGCACCGCCGACCAGCGAGAACCTCGCTGTCGCGCGAATTTCATTCCGAATCACTCCGACCGGCTGCCGGCAGTTCTACTGGCCGCATCTCGATCCCCGCGGAAACCGAGGCGGGCACGTTCGATCTTGAACACCGTGCCGGACAGGCACTCTCGCCTGACCCATCTGGGCGAAGACTGCTGGTCAGCCTCATACTCGTGGCCCGTCCGGGCACGAAGACCTGCGCACCATCGGGATCCACGTCGATCAGGGAATCGAGGGCCTGTCGCTTACGGCCTGCGAGGCGGAGAGGTCCAGACTGGCCGGAATGGCGCGGAAAGCATCTTCCAGGCCCTCAATGAGGGCCCTGCGACCGCCCTGCCCGCCGCGACGAACCCAGTCGCGACCGGAAACGCTCCAGGCGGTGGTGGTGAGTTCGGACAGCACATGAAGCCGGAGATCCCCGGAATCCATGTCGAGCTTGTCTGCCAGGCAGGCGATCACCTGCCGCTCGATGCCGGCGCGGTAGTGCTCCACATAGGCAAGCAGGGCCGGAGCGGACAGCACCAGCCGGCGGGTGGCGACGTAACGCTCGTCCCAGCCCGGCTCCAGTGCTACCGCTGTGGCGACCAGGATGTCCTGCAGCTCGGCGAGCACACCGGCCCCGCTCAACATCTTCGCTCCCTAATGATCGTTTGACGTCGTTTACAGGTCGATGACGATGCGGCCCCGGTGGCCGCTGCCTGTTCGGTAGCCCGGTGGGCGTCGGCGATCTGCTCCAGCGAGTACCGGGTGGTGCCCACCGTGACGCGCTGGCGGCCGCCCTGGTTGCCGAGCCGTTGACTTCGTCGTGTGCACAGGCGGAGATCCGACGGCGGGAGCCGCCGGGGGTGCTTATGGATGGTGCCTGTGGGGCCGGCCGTGGTCAGGCGGCGGCGGGTGCCGTGATGGCGCGGGCGAACTTCACCACGCGTTCGGCCTGGACTCGGGCCGCGGCGCGGGTGGTGGCGTCGACGGGGACGGTGCCGCCGGCGTCGTGGTGGGAGGTGCCGTAGGGGTTGCCGTCGACGAACTTGTCGGGGTAGGTGTAGCCGGGCGCCACGACGATCCCGCCGAAGTGGTGGAAGGTGTGGGACAGGGCCATCAGGGTGGACTCGTGGCCGCCGTGCAGGGTGCCGGTGGAGGTGAAGCCGCTGTAGACCTTGTCGGCCAGCAGCCCCTGCTGCCAGACCCCGCCCAGGGTGTCCAGGAACTGCTTGAGCTGGGAGGAGATGTTGCCGAACCGGGTGGGCGAGCCCATGATCACCGCGTCCGCCCACACCAGGTCGTCGGCGGTGGCGACGGGGATGCCGGCGGTCGCGGCGGCGTTGGCCGCCCACACTGGGTCGGAGTCGATGGCGGCCTGCGGCGCGAGCTCGGCGACCTTACGCAACCGGACCTCGGCGCCTGCCTTCTCGGCGGTCTCGGCCATCTCCTGGGCGATCTGCGTGATGTTGCCGGTGGCGGAGTAGTAGATGACGGCGACCTTGACGCGGGTATCCATGACGAAAAGCTCCTCAGGTTGCGTGAACGGGGTGCGGATCGTTTGGGTGACCGGTTCGTGTGCCGGTCCAGGGCCTATAGGTCGAACCCGGCCAGGACGCCTTCTTCGGCGCTGACCAGTTCGCCGATCGCGGCGAAGAACGCGGCGATGCCCGGCAGGTTGGCGCCCTTGGCGCGGGAGGCCGCAAAGTCCTGCGCCGAGCGCCACTCCACGACATCCAGCCACTCACCATCCGGCAGGGCCACCAGGCGGGCGCCCAGGAACCCCTCCCGGTCGGCGCGGAAGTCCGCCAGCATCGCCGGACGGGCCGCCAGCAGCGCCTCGGTCTTGTCCGGCGCCACCTTGAACCGGGTCAGCTCCACAGTCGTGGCCACCACTGCCTCCTTGCTCGCGTTCTGACAGCAAGGACGATATAGTCACCCTTAACGATAGTCAAGATTGATGACTATAAAGATAGGTGACCAGATGGAGGGTGGCCATGCGTCGCAGCGAACGTAAGCAGACAAACCCCGACCTGGGCGTCCTCACAGGCCGACTGCTGTTCGCCATCCAGGAGGAACTGTTCGACACTCTCGCCCAACAGGGGCACCCGAACCTGCGACCCCAGCACGGCGCTGTGCTGGCCTACCTGGACGTCGAAGGCAGCCGCGCCACCGACCTGGCCCGCCGCTCCGGCCAGCACAAGCAGGTCGTCGGCAAGGTGATCGACGAACTGGAGGCCCTCGGCTACGTCGAACGCCACTCCGACCCCGGCGACCGGCGCGCCAAGCTCATCGTCCCCACCCCACTCGGTCTGGACGAGATGACCCGATCGGATGCCATCCTGGCCGCCATCGAACACCGCCACGCCCAAGCCGTCGGCGCCGACATCTACACCGAGTTCAAACGAGTCTTCCAGCAGATCGCCGGGCAGCGCCCTGGTCCTGGGGCGGGACAACCTGAAGAGGCGTACGGGGTCGGGTAGCCGGGACGCATTGCTGCTATTTAAGGAATAAGCCCAGAGTCTTTGTATCGCTGCGTGGCGCCGGTTCTGTCAACGGCCAAGTGTGTGTCGCCGCTGCACCTGCATGCCGAGGAAACCCTGCCGGCCCGCCTCCAGCCACACCTCGCGGGGCATCGTGCGCTCCGTCCGGATCTGCTCGTCCAGCGGGAGCATCGTCCGCTCGACGAACTGCTTGACCGACTCCCGGAACAGCTCGTGATCGTCTTCGAAGACCC
>JAOPYM010000548.1 GCA_025964615.1 Actinomycetes bacterium | reverse complement strand
CACAGCCGACGAGATAGCGCGAACGCAGCTGTTCCCCGTCGGCCAGCTCGACGGTCACACCCTCGTCGTCCTGCTCGAAATCGGCCACCGCACAACCGCGCCGGACCTGCGCACCCAGTTCGATCGCGTGTTCTTCGAGCAGGCGCTCGATGACCGGCTGCGGGATGCCCAGCAGATAGGCGTGCGCAGAATCCAGGCCCTCGGGCGCGGGTTTGGCGATGGCGGCGAAGAAACCGCCGGCCGGACGCCGTCTTCCGTGTTGGAGAATGCGCTCCAGCAGTCCGCGCATTGCCATCAGTTCGAGACTGCGAATATGCAGACCGACTATGCGGACGAACGACGCGGGCTCGGTTTCCTTCTCCAGAACGAGTACCCGTACATCGTGCAGCCGCAGTTCGGCGGCCAGCATCGCACCAGTCGGCCCGCACCCGGCAATGATCACATCGAACATGAGGGGCGCGCGATCGGCGCCGGAGGCCGGCGACCAGAGAACTCCGGGGACTTCGCCCACGGTGAAGTCGCGCTCGGCCATGCCGTTCGACGACGGCTCGGCGGTGAACTGCGGAGAGTGCATAGGTGTTGCCTTTCGGGAGTGCCTTGTTGGCGAGGCGCTCCCGGCGACACCTACGTCAATCGCCCGGCCGTGACGGCAAGGGGGAGCACCCACATCGATACAGCGTTCATGGGTCTCACCTCCTCGGGCGGTGTCACGGTCAACTGCAAGCTACAAGCCCGAGCATCACCCCGTCCAATCCTTTCCCAGCCACGTGATCACGACTCCAAACGGGCCCATGCGGTTGCAGGGCGAATCCGGCGTGGCGGCCCGGCTGGTCCCGGTCGACGGTCTGATCCTGGCTGCCCCCGAGGCGGACCGAATCTCGGTAGGCGCTGTCCTGATGAGGTTCGCTCGTGGCCACTACGCGAACTGGTCCTCGCCGATCCGCGTTTTCCGTGATCAGTGACCGGCGTCGCAGGCGCGGACGATGACTGCGCCGGGAGCCCGCCTGATCATCGCAGTGGGCAGTCGCCGCAGAAGCCGCCGGGCGGGACCCGGTAGTAGAGGCAGCAGCTGCGCCGCAGGAACGCTCCGGGCCGTACGAAACCACCTGTCCCGGCGAGTGGCTCACGGGTGAGCAGCTCCTCGACGAGACCGGTCACCGGTTCCCTGAGATCCGGTCGTACAACCCGGAGCGTGCCGGCCAGAGCGGAGGCGGCGTTGCCCCACATGAGGCCGTCGGCGACCTTCACGACCGGGCGGAAGACCTCAAGGAGGGGTCGCAACTGCCCGGTCACCACCGTGTGCAGGACCGGGTCCGGACCGGTCATCTCGGCCGGATCGGCCAGCCACAGGGCGATGGGGGCGCCCGGTGCCCAGCGCCAGTGCAGCGAGCTCAGATCGGGTACGGCGCCGAGCGTGAAGGCTGCGACCACCGGAGACCAGAGCCGGGCCGCGACGGCCTGGAAGAGGATCGACGCGGCCACTCTCGGCTCCCGCGTTCCGAGCCGGTCCGCGTAGCCCCGGATCAGGCCCACGAGCCGTACCGGATCAAGATCGGTCAGACGGGCCCAGGTCGGGTCGACCTCCTCGGCCGGGTCCACCGAGATCTCGAAGAACGGGCCGAGTGCGGAGACCTCTCTCAGCACCTCCGCGATCATGGTCAGCCCACGGCGGGCTCGGCGACGGCCCTGTTGAAGACGCTCTCCCTGGCCTGGGACAGGCCGATGGCCAGAGCGCCGAGCACGACCGCCTCGTGGCTGAGCGTCGAGACCTGGATGGGCGGGGGGCTGAGCGGCGTCATGCTCTCCAGCATGTCCCGCACGGTCTCCAGCAGGATGTCCTCGCCGCCCCGGCCCATCCCGCCACCGATCACGACCAGCTCGGGATCGAGGACCGCGATGACGCTGGCCAGGGCCCGGCTGACGTTGCCCGCCTCGTAGGTGACGGCCTGCAGCGCAGCGGCCTCCCCGGCACGGGCGGCATCCCATACCTTCTCGGGGGTCAACCGGCCGGTCATCCCGTACCGGCGGGCGGTGGCCACCACACCGGAGGCGGACAGGATGCTCTCCAGCATCCCGTGCTGCCGGGCGCCCGGCGCGTTGGCCAGCGGGTCGGACTCGCCGAGTGGCAGGAACGCGACCTCACCGGCCGCCCCCCTGGAACCCCGGTAGAGCCGCCCGTCGAGGATCAAGCCCATGCCCACGCCGGTGCCGATGGAGAAGTAGACGAAGTTCGCAACCCCGGCCCCGAGCCCGTACGCCTGCTCGCCGAGGGCCGCGAGGGCGATGTCGTTCTCGATCGTGAACCCGCACGGCAGCCTTTCGGCCAGCCGCGCGGTGGCGCCGGGCCGGTGCCAGCCCGGCAGGTTGGCGGCCAGATGCAGACAGCGGTTCTGCACGTCGTGCACACCGGGGGTACCGAGCACGATGTGGGTCAGGTCCGCCGGGGCGATGCCGGCCGTCGCGGCCAGCTCCTGCACGAGGCCGCCGACCTGATCGGTCAGCGCGGTCGCACTGTGCGCCTGCGACCGGTCCTGACGGCGGGCCACGATCTCCCCGGCGAGGTTCGCGATGGCGGCCCGTACCCACTCCCGGCCGATGTCGATGCCGAGTACCCAGCCCGCCGCGGGCTCGATCTCATACAGCGCAGCCGCCCGCCCGGCCCCACCGGTGCGCAGGCCGACTGTGCGCACCAGGCCGACCCGCTCCAGGTCCGCGAGAGCCAGCGAGATCGTCGGCTTGGACAGCCCGGTGGCCTTGGCGACCTCCGGTCGCGACACCGGTCCGTTCAACCGGATCTGCTCGTAGACGGCGCGCTCATTGATGACCCTGAGCACGCTCGTCGTACTCGCCGTCGGTTTGTCCATCCCCACGTAGTCCTTCCCCGCTCCGCGCACAGACGACTACATATCACGGAGCGGGGAAACGTGGACTATTTGGCGCTTGCTCCGCCGTTGTCCCGTCGATCCAGGGCCGTCTGGAGGGCCTGGGCCGCTTCGTCGTGGGTGTCGCTCCTCATGTGATGCTCCGCTTCGATCAGCTCAGTCGGCGAGGTCGACGCGCCGGGCCATGTCGGCGCCGATCGCGCCGGTGATCGCCTCGAGCACGTCCGGGGTGATGGCCGAGTCGACGGTCAGCGCGATGAGCGCCTTGCCGCCCTTGACGTCCCGGCCGACCTGCATGCCCGCGATGTTGATGCCGAGGTCGCCGAGCAGCTTGCCGACGATGCCGACCACACCGGGCCGGTCGATGTACCCGAAGAAGGCCATGTGCTCGGCCGGGACCAGCTCCATGTCATAACCGTTGACCTCGATGATCCGCTCGAGGTGCCGGGGCCCGCTGAGCGTGCCGGACACCGAGACGACGGATCCATCGGCCATGGTGCCCTTGACGGTCACCACGTTACGCCAGTCGGGGCTGTCCTCGCTCGTCGTGAGGTTGACCTCGACGCCACGGTCCCGTGCGAGCAGCGGCGCGTTGACGAATGTGACCGTCTCCTCCACGACGTCGGCGAAGACGCCCTTGAGTGCGGCCAGCTCCAGGACCTTGACGTCGTGGCTGGTGATCTCGCCGCGCACGATGACGTCCAGGCGCACCGGCACACCGCCGGCCAGACCAGTGAAGATCCGTCCCAGCTTCTCGGCCAGCGGCAGTCCCGGCTTGACGTCCTCGGCGACCGCGCCGCCCTGCACGTTGACCGCGTCCGGTACGAACTCGCCGGACAGGGCGAGCTTGACCGACCTGGCGACCTGGGTACCGGCCTTCTCCTGGGCCTCGTGGGTGCTGGCGCCCAGGTGCGGGGTGACGACGATGTTGTCGTGGTGGAAGAGCGGGCTGTCGGTGCACGGCTCGGTGGTGAACACGTCGACGCCGGCGCCGGCCACCCGGCCGTCCTTGAGCGCCATGTCGAGCGCGGCCTCGTCGACGATGCCGCCGCGGGCGGCGTTGATGATACGCACGCTGGGCTTGACCTCGTGCAGTTCCTTGTCGCCGATGAGGCCGAGGGTCTCGGGCGTCTTGGGCAGGTGCACGGTGATGAAGTCGCTCTCCTTGAGCAGCTCCTCCAGGGTGACGAGCTTGACGCCGAGCTGTGCGGCGCGGGCGGCCTGGACGTACGGGTCGTACGCGATGACGTTCATCTCGAAGGCGGCGAGCCGGTTGGCGACCAGGACGCCGATGCGGCCCAGGCCGAGCACGCCGACGGTCTTGCCCATCAGCTCGACGCCGGTGTACTTGGACCGCTTCCACTCGCCGTTCTTGAGGGCGGCGTGGCCCTGCGGCACGTTCCGGGCAGTGGCGAGCAGCAGTGCGATGGCATGCTCGGCGGCGGTCACGATGTTGGAGGTCGGGGCGTTCACGACCATGACGCCGGCCTTGGTGGCCGCTTCCACCGCGACGTTGTCCAGCCCGACGCCGGCACGGGCGACGACCCGCAGCTTGCGGGCGTGCTCGAACACCTCCGCGTCGACCTTGGTGGCGCTGCGCACGATCAGCGCATCCACATCGGCGACGGCGGGCAGCAGCTTGGAACGGTCCGAACCATCAACGTGGCGGACCTCGAAGTCGGTCTCCAGGACGGCGAGACCGGCCGGGGACAGTTCTTCAGCGACGAGGACGACGAGCTTGCTCAACGGAAGAGTTCCTTTTGGAGTGAGTGTGTGCAGCTAGACCCGCGAGTCACGCCCTCGTGCCCTCGCCCATGGGCAGTCTATCCCGCTTGCTCCGCGTGCCTTCCCCGCCTTCCCCCTGACCCAGGTACACCTCACAGTGGTCGAGCCAGCGCACCTCGGCCTCGGCCTGGAAGAGCATGGACTCCAGGACGAGCCGCCAGGCGTCATCCTCGGCGACGGCCTTGCGCCGCGCCAGATCCTGCAGGCTGCGCAGTGTGGCCGTGCGCTGGGCCCGCACCACCTCGGCCACGTCGACGCCCGGCGTGGTGACGGCCATGGCCAGCTTGATCGCCAGCTCGTCGCGTGGCCGGTCCGACCTGGCCATGGGGGTACGGAACCAGGAGCTCAGCTCGTCCAGGCCGTCCGGGGTGATGCGGTGGACGAAGCGGCCTTCGGTGTCCGCGCCGACCCGGACCGCGAGACCATCGCGTTCGAGGCGTGCCAGGGTGGAGTAGACCTGCCCGATGTTGAGCGGCCAGGTGGCGCCGGTGGAGGACTCGAACTCGGCCCGTAGCTGGTACCCGTAGCGGGGTCCCTGGGCGAGCAGGGCCAGCAGGCCGTGGCGGATAGGCATACCTGCGAAGTATGCATACCGCGTATAGGTTACGCAACGCAATCGCCGAAGAATGGTCCGCTGGGCGACACGCGGGGGTCAAGTACACGGTGGGCGACCGTTTCGGGCCTTAGCGTGACCGTGTGCGACACCCCGACTCTGGAGGTCCCGATGCGGCCTGAGGTGAGCGTCCTGCAGGACGTCCTTGGCGTGTACGACCATCGATACCTGCAACTCGACGAGGACCGCCGCCGCCGGCTCATGGCCGCCACCAGCCACGTCATCGGCGACGGGCTGCCCGAGGAGGACCGCGACGCACTGCCCGCCGCGTACCGGCTGCGTGCGTTCTGCATCCAGCGCGGGCTGCATGAGGAGCTGGAACGCCTCATCAGGGACGAGACGGAGGGACGCATGGAGGGCGCCGTCGTGGTGGGGGGCCGGGTGTACGCGATGTACCCGTACCTGCGCGGCGTACCCCGTCACGACGCCGACATCACCGACGAGGTCCGGGTCGTGCACCGGCTCGACGCGGTCGCCTGGACCGGCGGCAGGCTCCGGGTGCGCGGCCACGCCGCCATCGCCAGGGTCGTCTCCAGGGACGTGCGGGTCGAGCTCGTGCTGCGCGGCAGCGCCCGCGACCACCGGGTGGCCACCACGCCGTGCGGGGACGGCTTCGAGGGTTTTGTGGACGGCACCGATCTGGACCCCGGCCACTGGGACGCCCATGTCGCGGTACGGACCCTCGGGCTCACCAGGGAGGCCCCTTTCGGCGCCGTGCGCACCCCGGGCCTGACCACCGAGGCCCGTGGGCACGCGGGGCTGACCGTGTTCTTCACCCCGGAGGGCAGCCTGGCCATCTTCGCGCCCTCGGCGCCGGGCCCGTCGGACGGGGCCGGCGCCGGCGCCGAGGGTGCGAAGAAGGCGCGCCGCGGGTGGCGGCGCGCCTTCCCTTGATGCGCATGATCATGCGCATGATCAGTTGTCGCGCATTGTCAGTCGTTGCGCACTGTCAGTTGATGCGCACTGTCAGTCGTTGAGCCAGCTCATCATCGGGCGGAGCTTGGCGCCGGTCTGCTCGATCGGGTGGTTGCCGAGCTCCTCGCGGTACTTGAGGTGGTTGACCTGGCCGCCGTCGAACTCCTCGACCAGCTCACGGGCGAACTGCCCGGACTGGACCTCATCGAGGATCCGCTTCATCTCCGCCTTGGTCTCGGCGGTGACGATGCGCGGGCCGCGGGTGTAGCCGCCGAACTCCGCGGTGTCGGAGACCGACCAGTACATCTTCTGGATGCCGCCCTCGTACATGAGGTCGACGATCAGCTTCATCTCGTGCAGGCACTCGAAGTAGGCGACCTCCGGCTGGTAACCGGCCTCGATCAGCGTCTCGAAGCCCGCCTTGATCAGCTCGGAGACACCGCCGCAGAGCACGGCCTGCTCACCGAACTGGTCGGTCTCGGCCTCCTCGGTGAAGGTGGTCTTGATACCGCCGGCGCGCAGGCCGCCGATGCCCTTGGCGTAGGACAGGACCAGCGGCCAGGCGTCGCCGGTCGCGTCCTTCTCCACCGCGACGAG
>JAOPYM010000530.1 GCA_025964615.1 Actinomycetes bacterium | reverse complement strand
ACAGCATGGCGTTGCGCTGTTTGACGGTCAGTTCGCCGTCCCGCACCACCTGGTCGAGCAGGATCTTGATGTTGACCTCGTGGTCGGACGTGTCCACGCCCGCCGAGTTGTCGATGAAGTCGGTGTTGACCAGGCCGCCGCGCCGGGCGAACTCGATCCGGCTGAGCTGGGTGAAGCCCAGGTTGCCGCCCTCGCCGATGACCTTGCAGCGCAGCTCGGTGGCGTCGGCGCGCAGCCCGTCGTTGGCCTTGTCGCCGACGTCGGCGTTGTTCTCGGTGGAGGCCTTGACGTACGTCCCGATCCCACCGTTCCAGAGCAGGTCCACGGGGGCGCACAGGGCCGCGTGGATCAGCGCGGCCGGGGTCAGTGCGCTGACCTCGTCGGGGATGCCGAGCGCCACGCGGATCTCGGAGGTGAGCCGGATCGACTTGGCGCTGCGGGGGAAGATCCCGCCGCCCTTGGAGATCAGCTTCGTCTCGTAGTCGGCCCAGGAGCTGCGGGGCAGCGCGAACAGCCGCATACGCTCGGCGAAGGAGGTCTCCGGGTCGGGCGCGGGGTCGACGAAGATGTGCCGGTGGTCGAAGGCCGCGACCAGCCTGATGTGCTCCGACAGCAGCATCCCGTTGCCGAACACGTCCCCGGACATGTCGCCGATCCCGACGACGGTGAAGTCCTCGTTCTGGATGTCGCGGCCGAGTGCCCTGAAGTGGTACCTGACCGACTCCCAGGCGCCGCGCGCGGTGATGCCCATCGCCTTGTGGTCGTAGCCGACGCTGCCGCCCGAGGCGAACGCGTCGCCCAGCCAGAAGCCATAGGAGGCCGCCACCTCGTTGGCGATGTCGGAGAAGGTCGCGGTGCCCTTGTCGGCTGCGACCACCAGGTAGGTGTCGTCCCCGTCATGCCTGACCACGTTCGGCGCGGGCACGACCTCCCCGCCGACGAGGTTGTCGGTCAGGTCCAGCAGGCCGCTGATGAACTCGCGGTAGCAGGCGATCCCGGCCTGCATGAAGGCGTCCCGGTCGGCGGCGTCGGGCAGCTTCTTGCCGACGAAACCGCCCTTGGCCCCGGCGGGCACGATGACGGTGTTCTTGACGGCCTGGGCCTTGACCAGGCCGAGCACCTCGGTGCGGAAGTCCTCCCGGCGGTCCGACCAGCGCAGCCCGCCGCGGGCCACCGCGCCGAACCGCAGGTGCACACCCTCCACCCGGGGCGAGTACACGAAGATCTCGTACTTGGGCCTGGGCAGCGGCAGGTCCGGGATGCCCGCTGGGTCGAACTTCAGTGACAGGTACGGCTTGTCCTGGTAGAGGTTGGTCCGCAGCGTCGAGGTGATCATCGCCAGGTAGCCCCGCAGGATGCGGTCCTCGTCCAGGCTGGCGACCTCGTCCAACCGGCCGGAGATCTCCTCGGCAAGGGCAGCCGAGCGCTCCTGCTCACCCTCGGCGAACGAGGGGTCGAGCCGGCTCTCGAACAGCCGGATCAGCAGCCGGGTGATCGGCGAGTTGGCCCGCAGCACCCGCTCCACGTACCGCTTGCTGAAGGAGCTGCCGGTCTGCCGCAGGTACATGGCGTACGCCCGCAGCACCATCGCCTGCCGCCAGGTCAGGCCGGAGTGCACCACGAGGGAGTTGAAGCCGTCGTCCTCGATGTCGCCACGCCACAGCGCCTCGAAGGCGGCCTGGAAGAGTTCCTTGATCCGGTCCTCGTCCACGTCCCCGGACGGCGTGTACCGCAGGCCCAGGTCGTAGATCCAGCAGCGCGGCCGCCCGGTCGGCACGATCTCGTACGGGCGCTCGTCGATGACCTCGACGCCCATGTTCTGCAGCTGGGGCAGCACGTGCGACAACGAGATCGACGGCCCGAGCCGGTAGATCTTGAGCCGCCGCTCACCGGGTCCCGCGTTGTACGGCTCGTACAGGTTGATGCTGGTCTGGCCGTCCTCGGTGAGCGCATCGAGCCGCCGCAGATCCGAGACCGCCGTACGCGCCGGGAAGTCGGCCTTGTAGCCCTCCGGGAACGCGTCGCCGTACCGCTTGGCCAGCGCCGAGGAGCCCTCCTCGCCGCACTGCTCGATGATCGCCTCGGTCAGGTCGTCGGCCCAGGACCTGGTCGCGGCCGCCAGCCGGTGCTCCAGCTCGTCGGTGTCCACGTCGGGCAGCGGCTTGCCGCGCTCCCCGCGCACCACCACGTGCAGCCGGGCCAGGTTCGACTCCGACACCTGGGCGCTGTAGTCGACGGCGACCCCGTCGAAGGCCTTGCGCAGGATCTCCTGGATGCGCAGCCGGATCTTGGTCGTGTACCGGTCACGGGGCAGGTAGACCAGGCAGGACATGTACCGGCCGTAGTCGTCCTTGCGCAGGAACAGCTTCAGCTGCCGGCGTTCACGCAGCCGCAGCACCCCCAGGGCGATGGGCAGCAGGTCCTCAACCGAGGTCTGGAACAGCTCGTCACGCGGGTACGCCTCGAGGATCTCGATGAGGTCCTGGCCGTCGTACCCCTCGGCCTGCACCCCGGCCAGCGCGAGCACCTCGTCGAGCTTGCGCTTGAGCACCGGGATGTGCGAGATCGACTCGCTGTAGGCGACATGCGTGAACAGGCCCAGGAACCGCCGCTCGCCCACCACCTCGCCATTCGCGTCGAACCTCTTCACGCCGATGTAGTCGAGGTAGTGCGGCCGGTGCACCGTGGCCCGGGAGTTGGCCTTGGTCAGGACCAGCATCCGCTTCTCGCGCGCCTTGCGCCGGGCCTCGGGGGGAAGCGCGGCGAAACTGCCCGACTCGGCGGTGTCCTCGCGCAGGATGCCCAGACCCGTACCGGTGATGGGCCGCAGCGCGATGCCGTCCTCACTGAGGGTGTAGTCGCGGAAACCCAGGAAGGTGAAGTGCCCGTCGGCCAGCCAGTCGAGCAGCTCGATGCTCTCGTCGAGTTCCTTCTCGGTCAGCGGGGGCGCCTTCTCGGCGATCTCCATCGCGATCATGCCGGCCAGCGAGCGCATCTTCGGCTCGTCCTCGACGGCGGCCCGCACGTCGTGCAGGACCCGCAGCAGGTCCTTCTCCAGCTGCTCAAGGGTCTCGCGGTCGCTGGTGCGGTCCACTTCCAGATGGATCCAGGACTCGTCGATGTCCTGGTCGGTCTCCATATTGCCCCGCAACCCCTTGAGGTGACCGGCCACATCACGGTCGACCCCGATCAACGGGTGCACGATCAGGTGGGTCGTCAGCTCGTGCCGGTTGAGCTCCATGGTGACCGAATCCACCAGGTACGGCATGTCATCGGTGACGACCTGCACGATGGTGTGGCCCGAGTCCCAGCCATACTCCTCAAGGGTGGGGGTGAAGACCCGTACCTTCGCGCGGCCCTGCGGCCGCTCCTCGCCCAGCGCCCGGTGCGCCATCGCGGGGGCGCCCACGTCCTCGGGACTCCGCCGGAGCAGATCTTCAGGATCGACCCCCCGGTAGTAGAGCCTGAGGAACTCCAAGGCGTCCTCGGTGCGGCAGGCCTCCGCCGCACTTTTGAGCAGATCGTCCTTGGCCGCTTCGAGCTTGCCGCCCACTGATCCCACACCCCTTGTCCCGTGGCTGCCGACCCTCCAAGCATCGCGGCTCCGGGTACGGGTGTCCTCACACCGGGCCGGAACGTTCTGCGCGGACGAACGGCGGCGGCAGCACTCCGTTGTGGTGCCGCACACCCCTGATCACACTAACCACTCACCGCGGGCTGTCCCTCGCCAGCCCGGCCTTCCCGGGCGTCCCGGGTGTACAGCATGGAACGTAGCCGAAGATCAGGAATGCCCCGATGTCCCTGCATCGGGTATTTTTCCTTATATGCCACTCACTGTCACTGAGGCGACTCCTGCCCCCGAGGCAGTGGAGAGGCAGGCGCCCGTCCGCGCTCGAGCCCGGGCCCGCCTGGCGGCCGCGAGCTGGGCGCCCGGCACGGCGCTCATGCTGGCTCTCGCGCTCTACCGGCTGACCCGGCCGGAGCTGTGGCGCGACGAGCTGGCCTCCTGGTCCGCGGCCACCCGGTCCATCTCGCAGCTGTTCGCGCTGCTGCACCACCTGGACGCCGTGTTCAGCGGTTACTACCTGTTCCTGCACGTGTGGACCGGGGTGTTCGGCGACTCGGCCTTCGCGCTGCGGCTGCCGACCGTACTGGCCATGACCGGCGCGTGCGCGGCGACCGCCGTCACCGCCCGCCGTCTTTTCGGGGTACGGGCCGGACTGGCGGCCGGGGTGGTCTTCGCGATCATCCCCGCGAGCACCCGGTTCGCCCAGGAGGCCCGCCCGTACGCCTTCATGATCCTGTTCGCAGCCCTGTCGTGCTATTTCCTGGTCCGCGCGATCGAGGCCCCGTCCTGGCGATGGTGGGCCGCCTACGCCGGGGCCGTCGTGCTGCTGGCCTGCGCCCACATGGTGGCGCTGATCCTGCTGTCCGGGCACCTGATCGTGGTGGGGTACGAGTACTGGCGGCGGCGCGACCGGGGCCTTCTCGGGTTCGTGCCCGCCGGGCTGGCCGCCGTCCTGGTCGTAGTGCCTCTCATCCTGCTCGCGCACCAGCAGGTCGGCAGCCAGATCGCCTGGCTGATCGCACCGTCGGTGGCCAACGGGTACGAGTTCTGGGTGGGCATGTTCTGCTCGGGGACCATGGCGGGGACCGTTCCAGTGCTCGCCGCGTTCGCCCCGCAGAAGCACCGGGCCGCATCGGCCTGGGTCGCCGCCGCGGCCGTGCCCCTGGTCGCGCTCTGGCTGGTGTCCCAGGTCTCGCAGTCGTTCTTCTTCCCGCGCTACCTGCTGTTCGTGCTGCCGGTCTGGGCCATTGTGGCGGGGGCGGGGCTCGCACAGCTGCGCCTGCGGTACCTGCTGGTCGCCTGCGCCGCCCTGCTGGCGATGACCCTGCCCGACCAACTGCATCTGCGGGAGCCGCAGTCGCACAGCTGGACGACCTACCCCTACGGCGCCGACAGCAACTTCATCAGTTACAAGTCCACCGCGGCCCTGGTCGCCAAGGGCACCCGGCCCGGGGATGCGATCGTCTACGGCAACCCCAACGGGTACCAGATGGTCGAACTCGGCGTCCGGTACTACCTTCCCGGCCTGCTGCCCGCGGGCCGGACCGCTCCCCGCCCGGTCTTCATCGCCCGTACCCCGGCCATGGCGAGCGACTTCACGCCCCGGATGACGACCGACCCGAAGTCCCGGCTGGCCGGAGTCCGCCGGGTGTGGCTGGTCGCCAGCGGCCGGCTGGACGACCCGCTGACGTCCCTGCCCGACGACGAGGCCGCCGCGCTCCGGTCCGGTTACACCGTCGCGATGAAGACCTTCGTGAATAGCGCCACTGTGGCGCTGTACACCGTACGCACCCCCCCGGTCCCGACCGTCTCAGCATCGCCTCGGTAGGGCGGTTCAGCCGTCCCGGCGGGGCAGCGTGGCGTGGACGGTCTTGCCGTCATTACGGAGCCGTACGTCGATCTCGGCGAGGCTAGCGACCACCAGGCCGCCGAAGCCTCCGTGATCGGCCGCCCTCGGTGGTTCCGGGGAGCCGTCGGAGACCTCGATGGTCAGGACCGCCCCGGCCCTGGCCAGCCGCAGCACGATCGGCGGGCCCGCGTGCGCGACGGCGTTCGTGACCAGTTCGGAGACGACCAGTTCGGCGTCGTCGAGGAGATGGTCGAGCCCCCACGCCCGTACGGCGTCCCGCACCGCCCGCCTGGCCGTGCGCACCGGCACCGGGTCGCCGTCGAGCCCCAGCACGGCCTGCCCCGCCGGCGGTTGGACGGCCCGGGTGCGCGCACCCGCGGGGTCGAGCCGGTCGGCGAGCCCCTGCGGGGTCTCGGCCTCGATGAGCCGCCGCGTCGGCCCGTACGCCCACCAGGTACCCGTCGCGTTGCCATGCCAGATCATCCACGCGGGGAATCTGCGCTTCAGCTCCCTGACGGTCTCCTCGTGATCGGGCATCGCCCGCCCCTCGGCTCGTGGTTCTGCGCACCGGCTATCTCCATGGTGGGCACCATCCCCCAGCCGGTGGAGGCTTTCGGTAGATCCGTGACCACTGCGATGCACGAGCGCCCCCTCTGACAAGACCTCGGCCGCGTAGTACTCGTCCCACGAGCCGTGCTCCGTTGCCCTGCCGGTCACGGTGTGCAGGGTGTGAGGCCCGGGGCGCAGGGTAGGACGAACTACGGCTCTGACCTGGGGAATCATCTGGCCAGAGCCAAGGGGGAGATTACGTGACACACGGGGGAGACACCATGTACGTTCGCATGCTCTACGTCACCGGCGATCCGGGCAAGATCGACGATGCTTGCAAGACGCTCAGTACCAAGGGGCAGAAGCTGCTGTCAGACCAGCCGGGATACCGCGGCATGAGCCTGTTCGCCGACCGCGAGCTCGGCAAGCTCCTGGTGGGGACGTGGTGGGAGAGTGAGAAGACCCGGCAGGCCAGCGACAAGAGCCTCGCCGAACAGCGTGCGGTACTGCTGTCGCCCTTCGCACAGACCATCGCGATCGACAACTTCGAGGCGGCGGTCGTACGCCCCCCGACCGGACAACTCCGGACCGGCGCGGGATTCCGGCTGAGCCGACTGGAGTGCGCCCCGTCCGACGCCGATCTGATGGTGGACACGTTCGAGAGCACGACACTGCCCACGTTGGAGCACATCCCCGGCTTCGCCGGGGCATCGCTGTTCATCGACCGCGCCGCAGGCCGGGCTATGGTGGGCGTGCTCTACATCGACCATAAGGCGCTGGTGGCATCCCGAAGCAGCCAGGCTGCGGCCCGGGGCATGATCACCGCGAAGGCGCATGTGACCTTGCGCAGCGTCGAAGAGTTCGAGGTGATCTTCACTACGATGGTCGCCCCTTCCTGAGCGGGCCGCGAGGCCGTCATGCCTCCGGAGCGAACGGGGTGAAGTGGCGCAGGACGTCGGGGTTGGCCATCGAGTCGGGGTTGGCGGCCTCCGCGACAGGGGTGCCGAGGAGGATCTTGCGGACCGGGATCTCCAGCTTCTTGCCGGACAGGGTCCGCGGAATGCCGGGGACCTGGCGGATCTCGTCGGGGACGTGCCGGGGCGACAGTGAGGTGCGCAGCGCGGTACGCAGGTGTGCGACCAGGTCGTCGGAGAGGCCGGTGCCCGGAGTGAGTGCCACGAACAGGAGCAGGCGGCCCTCGGCGCCGAGGACTCCGGTGTCGATGACCAGGCTGTCGAGAACCTCGGGGAAGGCCTCTACGACGCGGTAGAAGTCCGAGGTTCCCATCCGTACCCCACCTCGGTTGAGGGTGGAGTCGGAGCGGCCGTAGATCACACAGCCACCGTCGGGGAGGATCTTGATCCAGTCGCCGTGCCGCCAGACGCCTGGGTAGTCCTCGAAGTAGGACTCTCGGTAGCGGGCACCGGAGGGGTCGTTCCAGAAGGACACGGGCATGGACGGCATCGGCTCGGTGACGACCAGTTCGCCCACCTCGTCGACGAGCGGGTGCCCGTCCGGGTCGTACGCCTCCACGAGGGCGCCCAGACCCCGGCAGGCGATCACCCCGGCCCGTACCGGCAAAAGCACCGAGGGGCCCACGAAACCGGTGCACACGTCCGTACCGCCCGAAAGAGAACCGAGGAGCACCGAGGGCGAGACCGACTCGTACACCCAGGCGAAGCCCTCCGGCGGCAGCGGGGAGCCGGTCGACCCGATCCCGCGCAGCGCGGACAGGTCCGAGGTCCTCCCGGGTTCCAGGCCCTTCTTGAGCGAGGCCATGAGGTACGGGGCGCCGGTGCCGAAGTAGGTCGCGCCCGTCGAGGCCACCAACTCCCACAGGTCCACGGGGGCGCCGTCGTACAGCACCACGGTGCAGCCGAGGAGCAGGCCGCCGATGAGGTAGTTCCACATCATCCAGCCGGTGGTGGTGTACCAGAAGAAGACGTCCTGCGGGCCCAGGTCCTGGTGGAAGCTGAGCGCCTTCAGGTGCTCCATGACGATGCCGCCGTGGCCGTGCACGATGGGCTTGGGCAGGCCCGTGGTGCCCGAGGAGTAGACCACCCAGAGGGGATGGTCGAAGGGCACCTGGGCGAAGCCGGGCGCCTCGGGGCCCGGGGTCGCGAGGAACTCCGGAAGGTTGTCCTCGATCACCACCGTGGCCTTCAGGCTGGGGAGCGCGGCGGCGATGGCCTTGAGGTCGTCCCGGCGGGAGAAGCGCTTGCCGTTGTAGACGTACGACCCCACCGCGACCAGCACCTTGGGCTCGATCTGGCTGAACCGGTCGATGACGCTGGGCGCCCCGAAGTCCGGGGAGCAGCAGGACCAGATCGCCCCCAGCGAGGCCGTGGCCAGGAAGAACACCAGGGCGTCGGGCGAGTTGGGCAGGTAGCCCGCGACCCGGTCGCCCTGCCGGACGCCGTGGCTGTGCAGGGCTTTGCGGACCCGGGCGACGTCGGTGGCGAGCTCCCCGTAGGTGATCTCGCGCGGCGGGCCGGTCTCCGAGCGGGCGATCACGGCGACCCGCTCCGGCGGATGGCGCAGCGCGTTCTGGGCGTAGTTCAGCGTCGCTGTGGGGAACCAGCGCAGCCCGTCCACCGGCATCGGGCCACCGGCGCGAACCGGGCCCGCTCCCCGGGTGCCGAGCACCGGGAAGTACTCCCAGATGGACTCCCAGAACTCGTCCACGGACGTCGTGGACCAGCGCCACAGATCGTCGTAGGACTCGACCAGCACGCCACGGTCCCAGAGCCACCGCATGTAGCGGGTGATCTGGGCGCGCGCCACCACGTCCTCGGACGGCTCCCAGAGCGGGACTCCCTCGGCGACCATGTCACTCCTATGGGGCGTTGCGGCCGGTGAGATGTTCCACCGCGCGTACCAGTGTGGGGGTGTCGGCGAGGGTGGGGAGTACGACGTCGGCGCCGGCCGCGCGGAGTTCGGCCTCGGTAGCGGTGCCGGTGGCGACGCCGATGACGGTGGAGTGCGCGATATGACCGGCCTGCACGTCCAGCGGGGAGTCGGCGATGTAGACGGTGGCGGACTCCCCGAAGGGCACTCCGTACTTCCGGCCGGCCCGGATGCGGGCCAGTTCGATCAGGGCGCCCTTGGTGAAGGTCTCGGAGCCGTACCCGCCCACCTCCGCGTCCAGGAAGCGATCGAGGCCCAGTTCGCTCAGCTTGATCAGCGCGTTGGGCCGGATCGACCCCGTGATCACCGACTGCACGGCCTCCGGCAGCCGGCCGATCGCGACCAGGGCCTCGCGGGCGCCGGGCAGCACCCGGCCGTGCTCGGCGATCAACCGCCGCCGCGCCGCGAAGGACGTGGCCAGCGCGTCGATGAACGCGGGCAGATGATCATCGGTCGTGACCACGTCGTTGAACGCGAGCGCCTCGAAGATGATCTCTGACTCGTTCCGGCCCGCCGTGGGGGGCAGCCTGACCAGTGGCCGGCCGGTCACCCGCTGAAAGGCCTCGGCGTAGGCCTCACGGGTGACCCGTCCCACATCGACCAGCGTGTGATCGATGTTCCAGAGTACGAGACGGTGCGTCAGCGACATTCGGATTCCATGAGCACATCGTGGTGTCTGCCGGTCGATCCTCGCAACCTGGGACTACCCGAAACGACCGGTGGTGGTCAAGGGCTTGCCGATGATGTCATAGTCGACGTCCTTCCCCACGCCTGGGACCATCTCGGCCAGGAACGTCTTGATCGTCAGGGTGTCCCCGGGCTTGCGGGTCGCCGCGGTCTTCGCCTCCACCCGCACGGTCCGGGTCTCGCCCGGCGCCAGGCGGTGGAACAGGCAGGCGACCCGGCCGCTGCCGGAGCACGAGCGGTCACTGACGGACACGACATTCAGGTCGGTCCCGGCGCGGCCCTCGGTGACCTTCCCGCTCCGTACGGCCACGTTCGTGACGGTCTTGGTACCGATGTTGGCCACCTTGAACTCGTACACGAAGGAGCCGCCCGGGGTCAGCGTCCACGGCGTGGGCGCGGCGTCCACGGAAAGGCGCACGGCGGGATCCGGGTGATGTACGTCGCTGGTGTCCACCAGGGCCATGATCGCGGCCGTGGCGAGGCCGGCGCCCGCGACCACGGCCACTCCTCCCACCAGCATCCGACGCACCGGACGACCTTCCCTCATCCCATGTGGGGGTACCGGTGGTCGGTGGGCGGCACGAAGGTCTCCTTGATCGTCCGCGCGTTGACCCAGCGGATCAGGTTGAAGATCGACCCGGCCTTGTCGTTGGTGCCGCTGGCCCTGGCGCCGCCGAACGGCTGCTGGCCGACCACCGCCCCGGTGGGCTTGTCGTTGATGTAGAAGTTGCCCGCCGCGAACCGCAGTCTCTCGCTCGCCGCCGCGATCGCGTACCGGTCCTGCGCGATGATCGCCCCGGTCAGGCCGTACGGCGCGGCGCTCTCCATCTGGGAGAGCATGGAGTCGTAGGACCCGTCCTCGTAGACGTGCACGGCGAGGATGGGCCCGAAGTACTCGGTCGTGAAGATCTCATCGCCCGGGTCGGAACCCTCCAGGACGGTCGGCCGGACGAACCAGCCCTCTCTGTCGTCGGTCTCCCCGCCCGCGAGCAGCCGGATCGAGTCGGTGTGCTTGGCCCGGTGCAGGGCGGCGGTGTGCTTGGCGAAGGACCGCTTGTCGATCACGGCGCCCATGAAGAGTGACAGGTCCTGCGCCACGTTCCCCATGGTCAGCGCCTCGACCTCGTCGCAGAAGTCGTCGCGCATCCGCTCCCACAGCGACCTCGGGACGTACGCCCGGGACGATGCCGAGCACTTCTGCCCCTGGAACTCGAACGAGCCCCTGATCATCGCGGTCCGCAGCACGGCCGGGTCGGCCGAGGGGTGCGCGACGATGAAGTCCTTGCCGCCGGTCTCACCGACCAGACGGGGGTACGAGCGGTACCCGGTGATGTTCTCCCCCACGGTCCGCCACAGGTGCTGGAACGTCGCCGTGGAGCCGGTGAAGTGGATGCCCGCCAGGTCCCGGTGGGTGAGCGCGACGTTCGAGACGGCCTGCCCGTCCCCGGTGACCAGGTTGATCACACCGGGCGGCAGCCCGGCGGCCTCCAGAAGCCGCATCAGGAAGTGCGCGGAGAACTGCTGGGTGGGCGAGGGCTTCCAGACCACCACGTTCCCCATCAGCGCCGGGGCGGTCGGCAGGTTGCCGGCGATCGAGGTGAAGTTGAACGGCGTGATGGCGAGCACGAAGCCCTCAAGCGGGCGATATTCCATCCGGTTCCAGATCCCCGGGCCGCTCAGCGGCTGTTCGGCGAGCAGCCGCCGGGCATCGTGCACGTTGAAGCGCCAGAAATCGATCAGTTCGCAGGCCGAGTCGATCTCCGCCTGGAACGGGCTCTTGGACTGGCCGAGGATCGTGGCCCCGTTGATGATCTGCCGCCATGGCCCGGCCAGCAGGTCGGCCGCCTTGAGGAAGATCGCGGCCCGCTCGTCGAAGTCCAGCGCCCGCCAGGCGTGCGCGGCCTGCAGCGCGGCCTCGATGGCGGCCCTGACATCGCCGTCGGTGGCGTTCTGTAGCGTCCCGAGGGTCCGGGCGTGGTCGTGCGGCTGCACCACCTCGATCGGCAGGCCACCGCCGGGTCGCTGCTCGCCGCCGATGGTCATGGTCAGCGCGGTGTGCTCGGCACCGAGTTCCTTGAGCCTGGCTTCCAGCGCGGCCCGCTCGGGGCTCCCCGGTGCATACCCCTTGACCGGCTCGTTGCCCGGTATGGGGACATTCGTGACGGCATCCATCTGCATTGCTCCCACCGGATTCCCGACATCGTTGCCGATTTCCGGGGAACCTACCCAGGGTGGACGGCCGATCAACCGAACAGGTGCGGCAGCTCCTGGCTGGCGTACCACATCAGCTCGTGGCCCTCGGATCCGTCGACGGTGAACCTGGCGTCCTCGTCCCCGGCGTCAGCGGCCACCAGCGCCCCCAGCGCGGCCCGGATGGCGGGCCCGGCGATCACGTCGTCGACGTGCCCTGACGCGATCTTCTTGACCGGCACGGGGTCGTGCAGTTGCACCAGCGCCCGCTCCCACTTGGCGTTCAGCGCCGCGTCGCCCGGTTCGTAGGAGACCAGGTCGTCGGAGATCTCGGCGGCCAGCACGACCCGCCGGGGCGGCAGTACGGGGTCCTCGGCGAGCAGCCTCAGCGAGGCCCGGGCCGCGGCGATCATGGCCGCGTACTCCAGCTCCTCCAAGTCACCGTCGGCGTACCACTCCCGCAGTGCCGGGGTCACCGCGTACGCGACCAGCGGCGTGGGCCCCAGCTCCCCATCGGCGAGCGCACGGGCCAAGCCGGGGAGCGTGGAAGGCAGATATACGCGCATGTCAGTCCTGGATCTCAGAGATTTGCCGGTCATCAGTGTGGCACGGGCCGGATCACCCGAGGGGGACGCCGAGCAGCTCTTCCAGCCGGGTCACGGTGGCGGCCTGTGAGGTGTGGTGCAGGCCCACCATGCCGAGCGCCTCGGCGGCCCGCACGTTGTGGTCGATGTCGTCGATGAAGACGCATTCCCCCGCTTCGAGCCCGACCCTGTCCAGGGCCAGCCGGAAGATCGCCTCGTTGGGCTTGCGGAGCCCCACCTCTGCGGAGATGACCACCGTATCGAAGAGCTCGCCCCACAGCTCACGGGGGTAGTCGTTGCCCCAGGAGTTGGACAGCAGCCCGGTCCGCACCCCGTGCGAGCGGGCCGCCCGGAGCATGTCGTACATCGGGTGGACCGGCTCGAAGGCCAGGAACATCCGGTTCAGCAGGCCGGCTGCGGGCACCGCGCCGCCGTCCAGGGTCCGCAGCCGGCCGGCGAGCAGCCGCTCGAACTCCTGCGGATCGAGGCTCCCGTCCTCAAGCCCGTGGATCGGATTACGCCCGGCGCCGTCGTAGGCCTCGGTCACCCACTCGCGCATCAGCGTCCGGTAGTGCGGCACGTCGAGCCGCTCGGCGGCCAGCCATACCGCGATCGAGTCGTTCAACGGCGACGTCAGCACGCCACCCCAGTCGGTAATGACACCCTTGATCACGCCCCGATGCTACTTCCGTTAGGCCAGAGCCTGATCCTCCCAGGGGGTGCGGAGCAGATGGATGGACTCGCGCACCGAGCCGCCCGCCGCGTCCAGGACCAGCGCGGCACGGTCGGCGGGGACCTCGCAGAGCAGCGCCACCAGCGCGACCCTGGTGTCCCCGCCGGCCTCGGCCAGCGCCTCCTCACACGCCGACGGATCCAGGTCGGTGGCCTCGGTGAGGATGCGGACCAGACGGCGGCGGAGCTTGCCGTTGAGCGCGTTGACGCTGACCATCAGGTTCGAGTACGTACGCCCCATCCTGATCATCACCGTGGTGGAGAAGGCGTTGAGCACCAGCTTGGTGGCGGTGCCGGCCTTCATCCGCGTGGAGCCGCTGATCACCTCGGGTCCGGTGGCGAGGCCGATGTGCACGTCGACCTCGCTGCCGAACGGGGCCACCGGGTTGGCGCTGAGCAGCGCGGTGAAGGCACCCGCCTCCTTGGCGGTCCGCAGCGCGCCCACCACATAGGGCGTACGGCCACTGGCCGCGACCCCGAACGCCACATCGCCCGGATGAACGCTCCCCGCGTCCCCGGCCCCCAGCATGGCGTCGTCCTCGACGTTCTCCACCGACTGGTAGAGCGCGCCCAGGCCGCCCGCGTTGTGCGCGATGAAAAGGCCCAGGTCGATGCCGTACGTCGGCGGCAGTTCGGCGGCGTCCAGCACCGCGAGCCGCCCGGACGTACCGGCGCCGAAGTAGTGCACCCGGCCGCCCCGGCGCAGCGTCGCCACCGCCTGGTCGACGACCAGCGCGACCTGCGGGAGCACCTCCGCGACCGCGGCGGCCACCCGCTCGTCCTCCGCGTTGATCAGCCGCAGCACCTCGATCGTCGGCATGGTGTCGACATCGAGGGTTCTCGGGTTGCGCTGCTCGGTGGGCAGATCACTCAGCGGCACCATCATCGACGTTTCCGGTCCTGGCGCACCCGCCGGCCGCGCACCGCGTCATAGGTCGACTCCAGGGCCTCGGCGGTGGTGCCGAACGTCTTCTGCGCCACCCCGACGAACACGCAGTCGATGACGGTCAGCTGGGCCAGCCTGCTGGCCGTGGCCCCCGATCGGAACGTGGTCTCGCGGGCGGCGGTGGTCAGCACGTAGTCGGCCACCTCGGCGATCGGCGAGCGCGGGAAGTTGGTGAGCGCCACGGTCGTCGCCCCCCTTCTGCGGGCCGTGGCGAGCGCGTCGATGGTGTCGCCGGTGCTGCCGGTGTGCGAGATGCCGACCGCCACGTCGTCCTTGCCGAGTACGGCGGCGCTGGTCAGCATGATGTGCGCGTCGTTCCAGGCGAAGCACGTCATCCCGATGCGGTGCAGCTTCTGCTGGAAGTCCAGGGCCACGAACGCGCTGGCGCCGACCCCGTACACGTCGATCCGGCGGGCTCCCACGATCGTGTCGACGACCTGGCGGAGCGCGGCGATGTCGAGCTGGGCGGCGGTCTCCTCGACGGCGCGGGCGTCGGCGAAGGTGACCTTCTCGACGACCTGCTCAAGCGTGTCGTCGGCACTGATGTCACTGCCGACCACCCTGCCACCCGCGGCCGACTGCGCCCGGCCCGCCTCGGTGGCCAGCGTGAGCCTCAGCTCCGGGTAGCCGGCGAAGCCGATCGCCCGGCAGAACCTGATAACAGTCGTCTCAGATGTGCCACATGACTGAGCGAGTTCCGTGATGGTGGAGTTCGCTACCCCTTCAGGGTCGTTTATCACCCGTTGCGCGACCCGCCGTTCGGCCGGAGGCAGGGAGGGGAGCAACGACCGCACGCGCACGACCGTACTGAGCGGAGCTCCCCCGCTCAGTGCGGACTCCGCGTCCGCTGGGTCTTGTCCTACGGGTTTCCTCATGACAGAAAGTTTCTTACAAGAGGAATATCACGTCAATGCCGAAAGGTCTACGGTCACGATGTGTTGACCCATTTGGCAGGGCCGTACGTGGTCGGTGCGGATGCGGGTGGCACAAAAACCCGCTGCACCGTAATGACGCTGACCGGAGCCGTCGCCGGCTCCGGGTACGCACCGGGCGCCAACCCGAACTCGGGCGGCGACACCGAGGGCTCCCTGACGACCGCTCTGGGAGCTGCGCTGGGCGATCTCGACCCCGCGCTGGTCATCGCCGGCGTCTTCGGCATCGCAGGCGCCGGAGCCGCCGGACGGCCGGCAGCAGTGCGCGCCGCGAACAAGGCGTGGCGCGTCTGCGGGCTGACCGGAGCGCCCTCCGTGGTGACCGACATCGCTGTCGCCTTCGCCGCCGGAACCGACGCGGCGGCCGGGATCGTGGTCTTCGCCGGCACCGGTGCCGGCGCCGCCTTCATCAACGACGGCACCATCGTGCGCCGCGCCGACGGCTACGGCTGGCTGGTCGGTGACGAGGGTTCGGCGGTGTGGATCGGCAAGGAGGCGGTACGGGCCGCGCTGGCCGCGTTCGACGGCCGGGGGCAGCCCACACTGCTCGCCGAGTCGGTGCCTCGCGCGCTGCTCGGCAACCACTTCGATCCCGGGCTCGTACCCCCGGCCGCGGTGGCCGAGCCGGAACCCGAACCCGAAGCGCTCTGGGGCGGTCTCGCCACCGCCACGCGCAGGCGGACATCACACAGGACCGCCATCACCCAGGCGATCGTCAAGGAGGTGTACGCCCAGCCCCCCGCCGCGCTGGGCAGGCTCGGTCCCGTGGTCTGCGCGGCGGCCCTCGCGGGCGACTCGGTGGCGCACCGCATCACCGACGAGGCCGCCGAATGGCTGCTGCTCGACGTGGACGCGGTACGGACCGCCGCCGATGTCTCCGCGCCGGTCGTGATGGCTGGTTCGGTGCTCGGCAGCGGCCCGGTCGCCGACGCGGTGCGCGACGGCCTCCTCGAGCGCTTCGCCACCCCCCCGACCCCGGCCGGCGACGGAGCCGCCGGAGCCGCCGGCATGGCCCTGCGCCGCCTCGGCTTCCGTTGACTCGTGGCGTTTCCCGCACCCATTCCCGGTTCGGTGGGGGAAACGCCACGAGT
>JAOPYM010000291.1 GCA_025964615.1 Actinomycetes bacterium | reverse complement strand
CAGCGGCTAGGACTTTCGGCTGAGATTTCTGGCGGCCTGGAATCAATGACGCATACAGCGCCTTCTCCCTTGTGCGCAAGGGTTGAGCGCTCCGAACCGGCTTGACACCCGGATCGGTGCCCGCTTATCGTCCAAGCAAGCGCTTGGCTAAGTCAAGGAGGTGGGGGTCGTGACACAGGTGACCGATATCGACGGCATACGGTTCCGGTCTGTCCTCGGCCGGTTCGCCACCGGGGTGGTGGCCATCACGGCGATCGACTCCGAGACCGGCAAGCCAACCGGGCTCGCCGCAAACTCCTTCACCTCCGTCTCACTCGACCCGCCGCTGGTCGCGTTCTGCGTAGCGCACACCAGTTCGACCTGGCCGCGCCTGAAGGTCGCCGAGCGGCTGTGCATCAACATCCTCAGCGAGCCCCAGCAGGACGTCTGCCGGCAGCTCGCCATCAGGGGCGGCGACAAGTTCGCCAACATCGACTGGACCACCTCGCCCGGCGGCAGCCCCGTCATCAAGGAGGCGCTGGCCTGGATCGAGTGCACGGTCGAGAACGAGTACCTGGCCGGCGACCACATGATCGTCGTGGCCCGGGTGCACCACCTCGACCAGCATCACGAGGGCGAGCCGCTGCTGTTCTACCAGGGCTCCTACGGACGCTTTGATGGGTGAGCCCGAGCGGAGCGAGGCCAATCAGCACTGGAGGGGTGAGGTCCGGGACTGGCTGAACGCGAACCTGTCCGGTGAGTTCGCCGGGGCGCGAGGTCTTGGCGGCCCGGGACGTGAGCACGAGGGCATCGAGGTGCGGCTCGCCTGGGAGCGGCATCTGGGCAAGGCAGGATGGACCTGCCTGGGCTGGCCGGTGGAGTACGGCGGCCGGGGCGCCACCCTGGACGAGCAGGTCGCCTTCTTCGAGGAGTACGCCCGCGCCGACGCCCCGCACCGGATGGGTCACATCGGCGAGGGCCTGATCGGGCCCACCCTCATCGACTTCGGCACCGACGAGCAGAAGCGCCGCTTCCTGCCGCCCATCCAGCGCGGCGAAGAGATGTGGTGCCAGGGCTACTCCGAGCCCGACGCGGGCTCGGACCTGGCCAACGTGCAGACCCGCGCCGAACTGGCCGGCGGCGAATGGGTCATCCACGGGCAGAAGGTGTGGACATCCCTGGCGCACGCCTCCGACTGGTGCTTCGTGGTCTGCCGTACCGAGCCGGGTTCAAAGCGGCACAAGGGCCTGTCGTACCTGCTGGTGCCGATGGACCAGCCCGGGGTCGAGGTACGGCCCATCGTGCAGCTCACCGGGACCAGCGAGTTCAACGAGGTGTTCTTCGACGGCGCCCGTACCCCCGCCGCCAACATCCTCGGCGCGCCCGGCGACGGCTGGCGGGTCGCCATGGCCACCCTCGGGTACGAGCGGGGCGCCTCCACGCTCGGCCAGCAGATCCTGTTCCGCCGGGAACTGGAGGCGGTCGTCGCGACCGCCCAGCGGACCGGCGCGGGCGACGACCCGGTACTGCGCGGACGGCTCGCCCAGGCGTGGATCGAACTGGAGATCATGCGGTTCAACGCGCTGCGGACCATGCGCTCGCTCGGCGCCGGGGAGCCGGGACCCGAGGTGTCGATCGCCAAGCTGTACTGGTCGGAGTGGCACCGCAGGCTCGGTGAGCTGGCCCTCGACGTGCAGGGCGCCGCCGCGCTGGTGGCCGACGCCGCACCGTACGACCTGAGCGACGCCCAGCGGCTGATGCTGTTCAGCCGGGCCGACACGATCTACGCGGGGTCCAGCGAGATCCAGCGCAACATCATCGCCGAACGCACCCTGGGACTTCCGAAGGGCTGAGGACCGCCGCCAGGCATGGTGTCGTCCATCCCGTCAGCGGCCCTTTTTTGATCAGGCCGTCTCGTCCGCCCTATGGGGCGGCCAAGACCCGTACGACCAGATCGGCCGCACCGGCCACATCGTCGGCGACGGCGATGCGCTCCGCCCACGACCACCAGTACCACCAGCCGTCCACGCCGCTCTCCGCCAGGATGTTCTCCGTGAGGGCGGACGCGTCCGGGTTCATGACGTGCAGACTCGGTGGCCGGCCCCGAGGGACCGTGACCCGGACGCGCATTCCGCGACCGGTCAGTTCGTCTCCGAGTCTTTCCAGATATTCGATCCGAGTCCGCGCCAACGCGGCTGTTCCCGTATCGCCAGGCGTCATCCTCGATCACTCCCGTGTGGTCGGCGTGCGGCCCGACAACGGCTCAGCATTCTCCGCGCAAGGGCCGTCTGCAAGCGACATCCCGAAAGTTGTTCGCCGCACCGCCGATGCGGACCAGGACGTTCCGGGATATCTTTTCCCTCATGTCCAGCCCTCAGCCGCAGAACTGGCATCGCTACCACTACCCGGTCGGTTTCTTCCTCGTGGTCTTCGGAGCGACCGGGCTGCTCGGCACCGTACTGCGCTGGTCCGCCCACCGCGACCAGATCGCGACTTACCTCACCAGGACGGCGGGACTGGGCAAGGGGCCGGCCACACCCGTGCTGATCGGGCTGCACGTCATCGAGGGGCTGCTGGTGCTGATCGCGCTGGCGGGGGTGCTGCGCCGCCGCGACGTCTGGTTCCTGCCCGCCCTGCTCGGCTGGATCGGGGGGTTCGCGGTCTTCTGCGTTCTGGACCTGTGGGCCGGCACCTTCGGGATGCTGGCCGAGCATGCCGGTTTCCTGGCGGTCTTCATACTTGTGCTGTTCATTTCGTACGCCCTCGGGGTCAAGGCGAGGGTCGGCCGCCCGCCGGCGGGACCCGGCCTGACGCCACGCAACCTGACCCGTACCCAGGAGTTCGCGCTGGCGGCGCTCAACCGCTGGCAGCGAGGCGCTCCCCATGGGCCTGCGCAGGTTCCGCCGCCGTCCTGGGGACCGCCGCCCGGCGGTCCCCAGGTGCAGGGCTGGTCGGCGCCCCGGCCTTGACGGGCGGCCCAAGCGCCTAGTTTGCCGCCCGAACCGAACCACGTTCACCGGCCGGACGGAAGACGCCGCAGCCAGGAGATCGCGGTCATCGTGCCCGGCGGGACCTCGGTGTACCCGGCGTCCCTGACGACCGTGGTCGCCCGCCCGACGCACTCGTTCCACGGCACGTCGCCGACGATGTGCACCGGCAGTCCGGCGGCGATCCACGCGAGCACCTCGCCCGGGTCGCCCTGGCGGAGCAGCAGCTGCGCGGCGTGGCCGCACTGGGCGGCGGCCTTGCCCGTCGTCATGGTCACCGACGGGTTGAGGGCGATGGCGGCGTACGGCCCGTCCGGCGGTTTCGGGCCCTCCTCGTCGGGCAGGTCGAGGCCCGCGACCTGGAGCCTGGCGAGCTCCGGGGGGATCTCGGCGACCGGGCCCGGGACGAACGCCCGCGCCTGGGCCCCCTCGTGATCCACCGAGACACCCGGAAGTTCCTGGACAGCCTCCCACCTGACGCCCCTGGCCCGCCTGGCCACCTTCCGGATCTGCACGTCCTCCCACGTGCGCACCCGCTCGTGCCACTCCCCCTCGACCTCAACGGCGCGGGGGTCGGTGAGCAGGTGGACGACGGCCATCGCGGCGGCCGCACAGGCGGCCCGATGGGTCGGCGGATCCGTCTTCTCTGCCCGTACGACCAGTTGCATCGCCCAGATCTCCATCGCCCTAAGAAACCACAGCCCATATAAAACACTGGAGCCGGTCCGGGCGAAAACGACTTTCCACCACGCAGTATGGGTACGGCAACCGATACCGCCCGGTCGGCAGAACCGGGCCGTCAGGTCGGAGGTCGCCACGGTGACCAGCGGGATCGACAGGCACACCATCCCGGGGACCGGCACGTTCTTCGTCGGCATCGACGTCGTGCCCGGCCGGTACCGGTGCGAGAACGGCAAGGGCGGCTGGTGGGTGCGGTTCACCGGCAAGGGGGGCGATATGCCCGTGGGCATGTGGCCGCTTCCGCCGGGCCCCGCTGAGGTGGACATCGGACCGGCCGACTTCGCGTTCGAGACCCGGGTGCCGACGTCCTGGCAGCTGATCTCGGCCACCCCCGAGGGTGAGGCGGCCCGTCAGGCGGCCCGGCCTTCCGTCGATCCGACCCTCCGCCCCGAGCTGGACCGGATGGTCTCCCGGCGCCGCCCGCTCCTGCGGCTCACCCCGATGACGGCGCTGGCCGCCTGCCTGGTCGGCTTCATGGCCCTCGGCTCGTGGGGCGCGACGATGCTGATCCCGCTGACGCTGGTGGCGCTGTTCAGCCGCCAGATGAGCGAGGACGCCTACCGGGCGCGGGCTCTGCGGATGCGCCGGGATCGGTACGTCACGCCCGAGGACCTCGACCCGGAGGCACAGGAGCTGCTGGCCAGGGCACAGCGGGCGGTGCAGACCGTACTGGAGTCGCAGGTGCACGCCGAGGGGCTGCTCGACGCGGCCGACAACGCACTGACCCTGCCCCAGCAGGAATGGGAGACCGCGCAGACCCTGGCCAGGCAGTCCCGGCTGCGCGCCGATCAGGCGGAGATCCTCGCGGCCGGGGTGGAACCCCAGGTCGAGGCGGCACTGGGTCCGCTACGCGACAAACTGGACCTCGCCGTGCAGGCCGTCACCCGCCGGATCGAGGCCCTTGAGCACTACGCCGACCGGGCGCTCGCCGCCGATCAGGCGTTCCGGGCGCACCAGCAGCTGGAGGAGCTGTCCGCGCGGGCCCACGAGTACGACGAGCTGCTGGCCGACGCGATCCGCGACGAACTCGCCGTACCCCCGCTGCACCGGCTCGCCGAACAGGGCGACGCGCTCATCGCGACCCTGCGCAGCCGCCTCGTCGAGGCCGCCGAGGCCTACACCGAACTCCCCGACGAATAGCTCGCCCGGCGCTCGGAGACCCCGAGCTCAGCTCGCGCCGTAGACCGGTTCGGACTCGGGGGCCTGCGCGAGCAGCTTGTCCACGGCGGAGCCGACTTCGGCGGGTTCCCAGCGGGCGCCCTTGTCGATCCGGGGACCATGCCGCCAGCCGGTGGCGAGGCTGATGACGCCCGCCTCGACCTCGAACACCCTGCCGGTGACGTGCCCGGACTCCGCGCTGCCGAGCCAGACCACCAGCGGGGAGACGTTGCCCGGGTGCATGGCGTCGAAGCCGGTCTCCGGTGCCGCCATGGTCGCGGCAAAGACCTCCTCGGTCATCCGGGTCCGGGCGGCGGGCGCGATCGCGTTGACGGTGACCCCGTAGCGGCCCATCTCGGCGGCGGCGATCTGCGTCATCGCGGCGATGCCGGCCTTGGCCGCACCGTAGTTGCCCTGCCCGACGCTGCCGAGCAGGCCCGCTCCCGACGAGGTGTTGATCACCCGGGCGGTGGGCCGCCGACCGGCCTTGGACTCCTCGCGCCAGTAGGCCGCGGCGTGCCGCAGCGGGGCGAAGTGGCCCTTGAGGTGCACGCGAACGACGTCGTCCCACTCCTGCTCGCCCATCGAGACCAGCATCCGGTCCCGGACGAAACCGGCGTTGTTCACCAGCACGTCCAGGCCGCCGAAGGTGTCGGCGGCGGTCCTGACCAGCGACTCGGCGCCGTCCCAGGAAGCCACGTCGTCGCCGTTGGCGACCGCCTCACCGCCGAGCGCCTCGATCTCCGCGACGACCTCCTGCGCCACCGTGCCCGCCTGCGCACCGCCGCCGTCCAGCTGCACGCCCAGGTCGTTGACGACCACGCGCGCCCCCTGCCGGGCGAACTCCAGGGCATGCTCCCGCCCGATGCCGCGTCCCGCCCCGGTGACGATGACGACCCGGCCCGCCAGCAAGCTCATTCACTTCTCCCTTTGCACGATGTAGTTCCAGGCGGGCAGTTCGCCGCCGCCGTCGATGGTGAGGGTGGAGCCGGTGACGTAGGACTCGGCGCCCAGGTAGAGGCAGGCCCGCGCGACGTCGGCGGGCAAGGCCATCCGGCCCGCCGGGATGGTCGCCTTGACCTCGGCGAGGGCCTCGGGACCGCCATAGTGGCCGGCCTGGTCCTCCCCCGCGTCGACGAGCCCGACGACCAGGCTGTTGACCCGTACCAAAGGCGCCCACTCGGCGGCGAGGCAGGCGGCCAGGTGGTGCAGGCCGGCCTTCGCCGCGCCGTACGCGGCGGTGCCCGGCGAGGGCCTGACGCCGCTGACGCTGCCGATCATCACGATCGAACCGCCGTCCTTCATGACGTTGTACGCGGCCTGCGCGACGTGCAGGGGGGCGATCAGGTTAAGCTCGATGATCCGCGCGTGCAGCCGGGGCGGGGCGGTGGCCGCCATCGCGTACGGCGACCCGCCCGCATTGTTGATCACCACGTCGAGCCGTCCGTGCCGCTCGATCACGGTGTCGGCGAGGGCGGCGACCTGGTCGGCGTCGCGGACGTCGGCGGCCACGAAACTCGCTGTACGGCCCCCGGCCGAGGGCAGTTCACCTGGGTTCTTGCGGGCGCAGACGACCACATCGGCGCCGGCTGCCAGGAAGGCGGTGGCGATGCCGGCGCCGATCCCCTTCGTACCGCCGGTGACCAGCACCGACCGGCCTGCGTAGTCGTACGAAACCGTCATGGTCCGTCATGCTACGGTACCAAGCAAGCGTTAGGTAGCGGACCCCTGGCGGGCCGCCGACACAAGGGTGGGCATGGGCATCACGCATCAGGTCGCCGCCCCCGGGATCGCCGAGGTCGTGGTCGACGTACCGCCGGTCAACGCGCTCACCGTGCAGGGCTGGTACGACCTCGCCGACGCCATCACCGCGGCCGGGCGCGACCCCTATGTACGGGTGGTCGTGCTCCGGTCCGAGGGCCGGGGCTTCAACGCCGGGGTGGACATCAAGGAGATGCAGCGCACCTCCGGATTCGAGGCGCTGATCGGCGCGAACAAGGGCTGCTATGCGGCGTTCGCCGCCGTCTACGACTGCGAGGTCCCGGTCATCGCGGCCGTCAACGGGTTCTGCCTCGGCGGCGGGATCGGCCTGGTCGGCAACGCCGACATCATCGTGGCCTCCGACGACGCCACCTTCGGGCTGCCCGAGGTGGACCAGGGCGCGCTCGGCGCCGCCACCCACCTGGCCCGGCTCGTCCCCCAGCACCTGATGCGGGCGATGGTCTACACCTGCCAGACGGTGACCGCCCAGCAGCTCGAGCACTACGGAAGCGTGCTGAAGGTGGTGCCGCGCGCGGAGCTGCGGGACGCCGCCTTCGAGGTGGCCGCGAAGATCGCCGACAAGGACCCGTACGTGATCCGGCGGGCCAAGGAGTCGCTCAACGGCATCGACCCGGTGGACGTCAAGCGGTCCTACCGGTTCGAGCAGGGCTTCACCTTCGAGCTCAACCTGGCAGGCGCGGGCGACAAGCACCGCGACGCCTTTGTCGCAAAGAAGGACGCGCCCGGGAAGAAGGAGGGCTGATGTCCGGCAAGGTCGTCTCGATCGAGGAGGTCGTCGGCTCGCTCTCCAGCGGGATGACGATCGGGATCGGCGGATGGGGCTCGCGGCGCAAGCCGATGGCGCTCGTCCGGGCGATCCTGCGCTCCGACCTGACCGACCTGACGATCATCTCCTACGGCGGTGCCGACGTCGGGCTGCTCTGCGCGTACGGCAAGATCCGCAAACTCATCGCGCCGTTCGTCACCCTCGACTCCATCGCGCTCGAACCGCACTTCCGGCGGGCCCGGCAGAACGGCACCATTGAGTTCGCCGAGTACGACGAGGGCATGTTCATGTTCGGGCTCTACGCGGCCGCGCACCGGCTGCCGTTCCTGCCGACGTACGCCGGGCTCGGCTCGGACGTGATGCGGGTCAACCCCTCGCTCAGGACGGTCAAGTCCCCTTATGGCGACGAGGAGCTCCTCGCCGTACCGGCCCTGACCATGGACGTGGCGCTGGTGCACATGAACCGCGCCGACGCCCGGGGCAATGCCCTCTACCTGGGCGCCGACCCGTACTTCGACGACCTGTACGCCAAGGCCGCCGACCGTACCTATGTGTCCTGCGAGAAGCTCGTCGACACCGCCGACCTTCTCAAGGAGGGCCCGGTGCAGTCACTGCTGATTAGCCGCGCCCAGGTCACCGGCGTCATCGAAACCCCGAACGGATCGCACTTCACCACCGGCGACACCGACCGGCGTGACGAGGCCTTCCAGAAGCACTACGTGGCGGCCGCGGCCGACCCCGACCAGTGGGCGGCCTTCCGCGCACGGTTCCTCGAAGGTGACGAGGCCGCGTACCAGGACGCCGTACGCCGGTGGCAGGAGGACGGCAAGTGAGCGCCACGAGAGCCGAAGTATGCGCGGTCGCCTGTGCGGAGATGTTCCGCGGCGACGGCGAGATCGTCGCGGCGGCCGTCGCCGGGATGACGCCCGCGCTGGGCGCCCGGCTCGCCAGGTCCACGTTCGAACCGGACCTGCTGACCACCGACGGCGGCCCGTTCCTCACCGCCGAGCCAGTGCCCCTGGGCGCCCCTGCCGGAATCGTCGAGGGTTGGCTGCCGTTCCGCGACCACCTGTGGCTGGTGCTCAACGGCAGACGCCACGTCGTCCTCGGCCCGTCGCAGATCGACGCGTACGGCAACTGCAACATCTCCAACATCGGCGACTGGGCCAGGCCCAAGTCGCAGCTGCTCGGCTCGCGGGGCGCCCCCGGCAACACCAGGTGCAACACCACCAGCTTCTGGATCCCCAAGCACAGCACCCGCGTCTTCACCGAGCGCGTCGACTTCGTGAGCGGCATCGGGTACGACCGGGGCGCCTTCGAGCTGCGGGGGGTCGTCACGAACCTGGCGGTACTGGACTTCGCGACCCCGGATCGGCGGATGCGCCTGCGCTCAGTCCATCCCGGCATTACGGTGGCCGATGTTGTCGCCGCCACCGGCTTCGAACTCTCCATCGAAGACGTGCAAGAGACCCGGCTGCCCACCGATGAGGAGCTACGGATCATGCGTGAGGTCCTGGACGTCCGCGGGTTCCGCGAGCGCGAGGTGCCTTCATGATCAAGACCCCGCTGACCGAGCTGATGGGGATCAGGTACCCCATCGTGCAGACCGGCATGGGGTACGTGGCCGGGGCCCGGCTGGCCGCCGCCACCTCCAAGGCCGGCGGCCTGGGCATCATCGCGGCCTCCACCATGTCGGTGCAACAGATGACCGAGGCCATCCACGAGGTCAAGGACCGTACCGGCGCGCCGTTCGGGGTGAACATCCGTTCCGACGCCGACGACGCTGGCGACCGCGTGGACATCATGATCAAAGAGGGGGTACGGGTCGCGTCCTTCGCGCTCGCCCCCAAGAGGGAACTGATCGCCAAGCTCAAGGATGCCGGGGTCGTCACCATGCCCTCGGTCGGGGCCAGGCGCCATGCCGAGAAGGTGGCCTCGTGGGGCGTCGACGCCCTGATCATCCAGGGCGGGGAGGGCGGCGGGCACACCGGAGCGGTGCCCACCACCCTGCTGCTGCCCGACGTGGTGGACGCCGTCGACATCCCGGTGGTCGCCGCGGGCGGCTTCTTCAGCGGCGCCGGCCTGGTGGCCGCGCTGTCCTACGGCGCGGCCGGCGTCGCGATGGGCACCCGTTTCCTGCTCACCACCGACTCGACGGTGCCCGAGGAGGTGCAGCAGGTCTACCTGGGCAAGTCGGTACGCGACACGGTCGTCACCACCCGGGTCGACGGGGTGCCGCACCGGGTGCTGTCCTCCGCCCTCGTGGAGTCGCTCGAATCGGCGGGGCGCCTGCGCGGCCTGCTGCGAGCGGTCCTGTCCGGGGCCCGTTTCAAGAAGCTCTCCGGGCTGTCCTGGGGCGAGATGATCCGCGAGGGACAGCGGATGAAGCACGGCCGTGAGCTCTCCTGGGCGCAGGTCCTGATGGCCGCCAACACCCCGATGCTGCTCAAGGCCGCCATGGTCGACGGCAGGGCCGACCTCGGCGTGATGGCATCGGGCCAGGTGGTCGGCCTGATCAACGATCTGCCCAGCTGCGCGGAGCTCATCGAGCGTGTGATGGCCGAGGCCGAGGAGGCCTTCACCCGGTTGGGCGGCTTTCACATCGAGTAACATTTCACCCGGCTCATACGCTAATTTAAGGTTAAACATGCAGCTATTGACCTGTTCTTCGGAACAGATCGGCTGGTCGTGACCGTTTGTCACGCGGACACACCCGAACGGAGAACGCGTGACACTCGATGGCTGGCCGTTTCTCGGCACTCTCATCGCCCTGGCGGCGCTGACCACAGCCGGAACCGTCTGGTTCTGGCCCCGGCTGGCCAGACAGGCCCCCCGGCCGGTCGCCATGCGCCTGGGCCTGCTGGTCACCACCCAGATCATGGTGATGACGGCGGCGCTGGCGGGCGCCAACCTCTACTTCGGCTTCTTCACCAGTTGGACCGACCTGTTCGGCACCGACACCACCCGGGGCACGGTGGTCCAGGGCAGCAGCAACAGCGTGCTCGCCCCGGCCGCGGCGACCTTCACCCAGAAGGCGGCGGACCTGTCCGCCGGGAAGGACCCGACGCAGGACGGGAAGATCGAGTTCGTCGACATGAAGGGCGTGCGGTCCGGCCTCGACAGCCCGGCCTACGTCTATCTGCCACCGGCGTACTACCAGAAGGGCAACGAGACCCGGCGCTTCCCCGTCGTGGTCGTCCTGACCGGCTATCCCGGTGACGCGAAGAACCTGATCACCAGGCTCGGCGTCGTCAGCACCGCCCAGCAGGAGATGAAGGCGGGACGGCTCCAGCCGACCGTGTTCGTGCTGATGCGCTCCTCCCCCGACTACCCCCGCGACACCGAGTGCACCGACGTGCCCGGCGGCCCGCAGGCGGCCACCTACTTCACCCAGGACATGCCCGAGGTGATCAAGACCCACTACCGGGTCTCGGCCAACCGCAGCGGCTGGGGGATGATGGGCGACTCGACCGGCGGCTACTGCTCGCTCAAGCTCGTGATGCGCAACTCCGACCGGTTCTCCGCCGCAGCCGCGCTGTCGGGCTACTACACCACCATGCAGGACTTCACCACCGGTGACCTGTACGGCGGCAGCAAGCTGGTGCGGGCGGAGAACGACCTGTTCTGGCGGCTGAAGAGCCTGCCCCAGCCGCCGATCTCCGTGATGGTGACCTCCAGCAGGAAGGGCGAGCGCGGCTACGTCTCCACCGAGCAGTTCTTGGCCGCGGTCCATGCGCCGATGCACGCCGACTCGATCATCCTCGACCAGGGCGGGCACAACTTCAACACCTGGAAGCGGGTCCTCGGCCCGGCCATGGAGTGGATGAGCGGCAAGCTGACCGCCTGACCCGCGTGGATCCATCCATGACGCCCGTACGTCCAACTAGCATCAAATGGTTCCTGTCGGACACGTGAATGCGGGGTGCCGCGTTGGACTCGCGCTGGCCAGAGCCGGTGTTCTCCCCGGAGATCCCTGACGGGGATCTCCGGGTGCTCCGCAGGTACGGGGGGTACCTCGTTCCGATCAGCCGGGACTTCCCGCCGAAGTCGACCACCTGGAACCAGCGGCGCGGCGAGACCATCAAGACCATCGCCAACCTGCAGGTCATGGCGCTGCTCGCCCTGTCCGTCGCCGGAGGCCTGGCCGCCGCGATCTTCAACGACCTGATCGGCGGGCTGGCGGCGCTGCTCGTCGTCGGCGCCGACGTCTTCCACACCGGCCGGTTCGTCTCCGCCGTACGGCGCGAGCCGCTCGCCCCCCGGACCGCCCGCACGTACCACGGCCAGTACTACTGCCCCGAGGACTTCGACGCCCGCTCCCGTGACCTGCTGTGGCGGGCCCAGCGTGCGGTCTCGTCGGTGCTGTCCTCGGCCGTGCACCGCGACGGTCTGCTCGACCGGATCGGGAACACGGTCGTACTCCCGCAGTGCGTGTGGGACATCGCCGGGCTGCTGCACGACCAGACGGTGCTCAGGCAGCGCCAGCAGACCGCGTCCACCGGGATCATGACCCCCGAGCTCCAGGCCGTCCTGAACCCGCAGCGCGCCGCTCTGGACAGGTCCGTCGCCGTGGTGACCGCCCGGGTACGGGCCCTGGAGGAGTACTCCTACCGGGTGGCCCTGGTCGAGTCGGCCTACCAGGCCCAGCGGCTGCTCGGAGACAACGACGACTACGTCGAGCTGCTCGCCCGCACCGACGACCAGTCCGCCATCACCGGCCTCACCACCCAGGCCCAGGCCCTCGAAGCCACCCTGAAGACCAGCCTCCAAGCCGCCCTGGAGGCCGGCCACACCCTCGCCCCCTGATTCTCAAGGATCTGATGTCCCAGATCCTTCAGGATCACGAGGTTGATCGCCTGAGATCCATAGATCCGCCCGCCTTCTGCCCGCAAGCTGTTGGAAGGGAACGACAAATATCGGAGGCTTCTGGCGGCCACTCACGATGAGGACTCGGTCGCGGGGCTTTCCGCGCAGGTAACACAGGTCGAGGAGCAGTTCACCCGGAGCCTGCGGGATGCGATCGAGACCGGCCAGCTACTGGCTCTTCCAGCCTGATCAGATTCGTGATCTCCGATACTCCGCTAGGTAACACGGTGTGCCTAGAGATCGTGAAGATTCACTCGTGTATGGCGGCACGGAAGCGGGCCAGCAGGGTGCGGAGCTGATCTCGCTCGGCGGAGGTGAAGGCTGCCGCGATGCGGCGTTCGATGGTGACGGCCGAGGCGTCGGCGGTGTCGAGGGCGGCGAGCCCGGCCGGGGTGAGGCGGGTTTCCAGCACGTGGCCGTGCAGCGGATGCCGGGCTCGTGAGACCAGGCCGAGCTCGACCAGGTTTCTGAGGACGACGGTCATGGCCTGGGGGGTGACCAGGCAGGCGCGGGCGAGTGCCGCCGACGAGATGCCGGGGCTGCCAGACAGGGCGAACAACGCCGCGTACTGCGGAACCGTCAACGGCTTCACCGCCGCGTGCTTGGCGGACATCAGTTCCTGCTCGGCCCGCTTGACGTCGAGTCCGAGCCGTTCCTCCGCAGGCATCCCCATGTCAAGAAGTGTACAACCATCAAAGCTTTGATAAGGTTCAGAACTATGATCCCCGAGAGCCATGAAGACCTGCTGACGAGGCCGCTGTTCACGCACCTGGCGACGATCGGCCCGGACGGGCGACCGCACGTGAACCCGATCTGGACGATCTGGGACGGCGAGTACCTGCGATTCACCACCTCCACGGACCGGCGCAAGCACTTGAACGTGCTCAAGGACCCGCGCGTCTCGATCTCGGTCAACGATCCCGACCAGCCGTACCGCTACCTGGAGGTCAGGGGCGTGGTAGAGCGCATCGAGAAGGACCCGAACGGGGACTTCTTCGACGTGCTTGCCGTGCGGTACGGGCTGGAGTACGAGCGGCCGGTCGGGGATGCCGAACGCCGGGTGATCCTGGTCGTACGACCCGAACACGTCACCTTCCAGTAAGACCCCGCTCGGCGGCCATGGCCCCGAGCACCGAACGCAGCGGCCGTGAGCTGGGCCGGGTCGGGCCCGGAGAGGAGTTCCGCGTCGGCCTCGGTGGCCGCGGCGAAGGCCTGACGGCCCAGGTCACGGCTGGTGGGGGTCAGCTCGATGAGCTGGCGCCGCCGGTCCTCGGTGTCCCGGGACCCGCCGTACCGCGTCGAGGGCCTGCAGTTCGTCGAGCATGTCGACCACGACGCTCGCGGTGACCCCGATCGCCCTGGCCAGCTCCAGCTGGCCGAGCGGCCCGCCCCGCAGCAGTTCGAGCACCGCGCAGTGCCGGGGCCGCAGCCCCAGCGGCGCCAGCCGGGCCGCGAACAGGGCCGTGTGGCGGGGACCAACACGGTGCTCGACAACCTCGCCGACGCCGCCGTCGCGCTGTTCGGCCAGTCCGCGATCACCATCTCCAGCCTGGTGGTCTCCCGGCCGGACGTGGCGCAGCGGCTCCTAGAGGA
>JAOPYM010000523.1 GCA_025964615.1 Actinomycetes bacterium | reverse complement strand
GCGGGTTCCGTCGGTTGACAAGGCCGCCCGGGTTTTGGGGTTCGAGGCCAGGACCAGCCTGGATGAGATGCTCGACGAGGTCATCCCGTGGATCGTCGCCGCCGTCGAGGCCGGAACCATCTGAGCCAGATGGCGCACGACGTCCTCAGGTGATGGGCGGGTCCTCGTCGGGCTCGGCATCGATCTTGATGACCGAGGCTTCGAGCCGCGGAGGTGTGCTCCGGCCCGGCCCGCGGTTGAAGATCCTGAACCGGAGGAGCACGGCCAGGTCAAGGCGGGGACTTCGTTGTGTCATCGTTCCGGCGGTATCGATCTCGCGTTGCCCTGCAGGTCTGCGCGCACTTAGCGCCCGCGCGGTGGCCGAACGCCGTTTACGTGCGGGGACCACGGCGGCGATGACCGCTGCCACCAGCAGCAGCAGGAGCCAGACACCCGTCCCGATGGACAGGCTGGACGACGCGGCGTGCAACTGGGCGCCCGAGGACCGGGCCGGCGGGAGGGTGGGGCCTCCGGTCGGGCCGGTCGTTGCGGCCGCGACGAGCGGGAGTTCGACGGTGGGAACCGGAGAGGTACTCGCGGACGGTGTGAGGCTCGTGGTCGGGGTCACCGTCGGAGTGATCGACGGTCCGGGGTTGGGACTGGGTGTGGTGGCCCTGGGTGAAGGACTGGGGGACGGGGTGGGCACGGGCGGAAGGGATGCCCGGGTGGTCACGATCGCAGTGGTGGCGTTGTCCGCCGCGGCGGTGACGGTAAGGATGAGGGTCAGCGTCGTGGTCCGGCTTGGGGTGGCGACGGTGATGGGGACGGTGACTCCCGCCGTGTCGAGGTCGCCGAGTTTGCACTTGCCATCGACGGTCAGCGTACAGGATGCGGTGATGACCGATGCCTTGGGGGATGCGCTGATCGTGATCGTGGCGTTGCGGGCGGTGGCACCGGTGGCGGCGATCCAGATCTGACCCTTGAGGGTGCCCCCGCTGTGCGCTCCGGCGGTCTCGAGGACGGTGTGGGTCACCAGGGTGGGCGACGGAGCTCCGGACATGGTCGCAGGGGCCGGTACGGGGCCGGTCATAAGGATCGCTGCGGTGAGACAGGACCGGACGTGCCGCGAGCTCCGGGTGATCATTACCCCGCGGGTGGTGATGAGGAAGTCCCTTCGACGACGCTGATCGAATTAAATGATCTCTCACCGCCCGCGTCCACCGTGATATTGATCACACTGTCCGGATTTTTGATCATTCCCCAGGTCGGCTGGCTCGAACTGCCGGCGCCGGTGAATCGGTCTCGTGCAGATCGGGACTGCGCGTCGGGTGCTGGTCGTTCTTCCGGGACGGCAGCACGGCCGCGGCGGCGATGGCGATGAAGGCGAGAGCGGCGACCGCGTACAGATTGCCGAGGACCAGCGTCAAGCCGCTCCAGCGGTACTCGAGACCGCCCGCATGGGGCGCCAGCCTGAGCAGCCCGCTCAACTTCTGCGGGGCCCGCAGATCGGTCGGCCAGATCGTGAACACCGTGATCAGGAGTGCGGCGGCGAGCACCGCCACCCGCGCCCATAGCCCTCCGTTCCGCAGTGCAGCGACCGCGAGCGGCAGGCCGAGGACGGCGAACACCCAGTGGTGGGTCCAGGACACCGGAGAGATCAGCAGACCGGTGGCGGCGGTGAGCAGCAGGCCGAGCAGCGGCTGCCCACGCCGGGCTGCGAACACGGCCGTGGTGATCCCGATCACCACGATGAGGAGCGACGCCGCCAGCCAGAATGCCAGTGCGTGCGGGCCGTCGTGGGTGGCCCGGACCATGATCGCGTTCAGGGACTGGTTCTGAACCCGTTCGCGGCCGAGGGCGCCGATCTTGACGGCCGTGTTTCCGAGGAATCCGCCCGACCAGTAGGTCATCGAAGGGCCGGGGAGCAGTACCAGGCCGACCACGATGGTCGCCGCGAAGACGCCGAGAGCGGTGGCGGCCGCGCGGAACTGCCGGGTCGCCAGCAGATAGACAACGAAGATCAGGGGCGTGAGCTTGATCGCGGCGGCGATGCCGACCAAGGCGCCCCGCCACCTGCGCTCGGTGCCGGCGGACAGATCGGCCACCACCGCCAGGAGCAGGATCAGGTTGATCTGGCCGAAGTAGAAGTTCATGAAGACGGGTTCGAACCACAGGGCCACGGCCGCACAGGCCAGCGCACAGGCGGCACGCTCCCGGATACCCGCCATGCCCGCAGCGAAGTACAGCGCGAGAGGCAGGGACACGATGCCCGCGGCGGTGAGGACGACCTGCCATACCGTGAGCGGCAGGCCTGCGGGCACAGCGAACAGCAGCGCCGCGAACGGGGTGTAGGTGAACGGCAGCGCCGCCGGGAAGCCGAAGAGGGCGTGGTACAGGGCGCCCGGATGATGCCACAGGGACAGCCCGGCCATCCGGTACACGGTGAGGTCGCTGGTCGGCAGGGCATAACGGCCGCGACTGACCGCCAGCGCCCACCAGGCTCCCAGCGACAGGATGAAGACGGCGGTGGCCCATCGCAGGCGCCCGCCGGTGGAATCGGTTCCCGGCAGCGCCCGGCTCATCTGGTGACCGCCGAGACGTCGAGACGGACGATCACGGGCGAGCCTCCGGCCGCTGGTGTGCGGCGATTGTCGTGGAACCGGAAGGTGGCTCCGGTGGCCAGGTCGTGCGGCCCGCAGATGAGGCCGGGGGAGAGCAGGACCGACCACTTCCGGCCGACCACGCAGGCGCGGATGCCCCGCCGTTCGGCCAGTACCAGGAACCCGGTGACATCACTCCAGGTGCTGCTGTCGATGGACAGCACGAGCGGCCGGCCCGGTGCCAGGCCGGCGAGATCGCCGACCGCGGCGCTCAGAGCGGGTTCGTCGTCGCGCAGGTCCGTGTGCATCTTCGGAGCCGAGGCCGCCAGACCTGCACCGGCCAGGACCACGACGGCGAGCAGGACCCGGGCCACGGGGAACACACGGAGCCTCTCCGCGACGCCGACGCCAATGATGATCATCATCACGAGCGGCACGGACCAGTAGAAGTACTCCATGTAGGGGGCGGCCAGGTTGTCGATCCCGCGTACCGCGTAGTACAGCGCCAGCAACGTCGTGAGGCCGCCCAGCGCCAGTGCGGCGATCATGAAGCGGCGGAGTTCCCCCCGCACCAGCCTGAGACCGATCACCGCGGCGGCTCCGGCCAGCCCGATGGCGACGACCCAGCGATACCGGCCGGGCGACCAGTAGAAGAGCACGTAGTGCACGGCGGCGCCGAGCGGGTGGCCGCCGGCTTTCGAGGACAGGCCGTACGAGACGTACTTCCCGAACTCGCCCGGCCAGTGCAGGGCGGTGTCCACGACGAGGGGCAGTGCGAAGACCGCGCAGATGACCGCCGCCGTGATCCACTGTGCCCGGTTCCCGCGCAGCCCGTCGCGCAGGCTGCGCCAGCGGGCGGCGATCACGACCACGACGGTGACCGGCACGAACATCAGGAAGCTCGCGTGCCCGTGGATCAGCAGGCAGCCGGTGAACGCCACGACCCACAGATGCCGGGTACGCCCGGCGGCGACGGACGCCGTGGCGAGGATGAAGACGAGGTACGCCGGGACGTACAGGTAGGGCATCCAGGCTTCGTTGACGATCGGCGGATGCAGCGCCACGAAGCCGAGGATGACCGCGAAGCCGACGGAGGCGGACCAGAGCGAACGGGTCCAGTCGTACAGGATCCACACCGCCGTGGCGATCAGGGCGCTCTCGAACAGGAAGACGGCGAGGAGCTGCCCGTTCCACGCTGTCGGCACCAGGTGCAGCAGGTCGTGGAAGAGCCATTCCCCGCCCGCCTGGAGGTACAGGAAGCCGGGCCCCGGGTGGTTGAAGCCCTGCCGGGAGTAGTTGCCGTGCAGGAGGCCGAAGTGCTTGGCCTGCTCGATGAGCAGGGAGTTCGCCCCGGAGTCGCCCTTCTCGTACAACCTGGTGGTGAACAGGGACCAGTTGCGGGCCAGCAGGACGCACAGCAGGGTCAGGAACGGCACCGGCCAGACCCAGCTGGCCGGGTCCTTCAGCCTGGCCTGCCGTACGCCACCGGG
>JAOPYM010000466.1 GCA_025964615.1 Actinomycetes bacterium | reverse complement strand
GTACGGCGGCGACGTGGCCGCTGGCCGATCACGCTGGCACCGGCATCCAGGTTCCCTTGGCGTTTCCCGTCGCGGTCGTGCACCTGTCGGCGGCCGCGGTGTGGCTGGGCGGGCTCGCCATGCTCGCCGGGGTGCTGCTGCCCAGAGCGGAGGTGAAGGAGATCGCTCACGCGCTGCCGCGCTTCTCCAGGATCGCGTTCGGGTGCGTGGTCGTGCTGGCGGTCACCGGGACCTACCAGACGTGGCGGCAGGTCGGCACCCTTCCCGCGCTCACCTCCACCACCTACGGGCGGCTCCTGCTGGTCAAGATCGGCGCGTTCGGGTTGCTGATCGGGCTCGGCTACCTGGCCCGCCTGTGGATCGCCCAGCACCTCAAGCCGGGTGAACCACCCAGATTCGACCACGGGAAACTGTCGCGGCTGCGCCGCTCGATCGGCGTCGAGGTCGGCGTCGGCGGCGCCGTCCTCGCGCTGACCGCCGTCCTGGTCAACGTCCAACCCGCGCGCAGCGCCTACGCCGCCCCGGTCACCGCCAGTGTCGCCTTCGACACCGACGGCCCCAGCGGCACGGGCACGGTGAATCTGATCGTCGACCCGGCCAAGGTCGGCGCCAACGCGATCCACCTCTACATCCTGGCCGCCACCGGCCAGCAGGAGCAGGTCGCCCAAGTCCAGGCCGCGCTGCTGCTGCCCGCCCAGCAGCTCGGCCCGCTGCCGGTCCCCCTCACCAACGCCGGGCCCGGCCATTACCTGGCCACCGCGCCGATTCCCATCTCCGGCCGCTGGCAGCTGCGGATCACCGTGCGCACCGACGACATCAACGAGACCACCGTCACCATCCCCGTGGAGGTCCGATGAGCCCCGCCCCGACCCGTACCACTGTGACCCGCGCGGCATTGCGTCAGGCGTCCGCCCTGGTCATGCTGCTGCTCGTCCTGCTGCTCGTCCTGGCCGGTGTGGCGCCGGGCAGCGCGTCCGCGCACACCGTCAGCGGGGTCGGCGCCACCAACTTCAAGACCGTGCTGACCGGCATCACCCCCAGCGTGCCCGGCCTGACCTTGCGGGTGATCGAGAACGGCAGCCGCCTGGAACTGCGCAACACCACCCCGGCCGAGGTGACCGTCGACGGCTACGTCGGCGAGCCGTACGCCCGGGTCGGCCCGGCCGGCACCTACCTCAACGACAACTCGCCCGCCACCTACGTCAACGCCGACCGCTACGGCCGCACCGCCGTCCCCGCCGGGGTCGACGCCAAGGCCACCCCGAAGTGGCGGAAGATCTCCGATGCGCCGCTGCTGCGCTGGCACGACCACCGCATCCACTGGATGCTGCCCACCATGCCGCCCGCGGTCGCCCGCTTCCCCGCCGACTTCCACCGCATCAGCACCTGGACGATCACCCTGCACTACGGCGGGCAGCAACTCCTCGCCTCCGGGGAACTGGACTGGGTACCCGGCCCCAACCCGGACGGGTGGCTCATCCTGATCGTGCTACTGGTCGTCTGGACCGGGTTCGGGCTTCCCTCCCTCAGCCACCGGTGGGTCGCCGCCGCATTGGCGGTACTGATCGGGGTGGATGTCACATTCGACGCTGATCGCGGCGGCGGCCGGTGGGTTCGTTGCGGCGTTCGCCGGCGACAACGTCATCCAGCTGGGCTGCTGGGCAGTCGCGGCGGCCGGGTTCTTCCTGCTGGCCCAGCGCAAGACCAGCGGAGTATGGGTGGCGACCGGCGCGGCCGCGCTGATCGCGGTGGCCAGCGGCGTCACCGACATGCCCACACTCTGGCGGTCCTCCGCCCCCCTCTCAGGCCCGCTCTGGCTCGAACGGCTGCTGGTCGTCACGACCGTCGGGATCGGCTTCGGCCTGGTCCTGGCGCTACCGCTATGGCTACGCGCCGAGCGTTTCAAGGCCGCCCAGCTCCCCGGCGAACCAGCCGCAGACGAGCTTGCGGCCACCCAACCCGGTGAACGGGTGAGCCGCCGGGGCGTACTCACCGCCGGTGGCCTGGCCGGGCTCGGTGGCCTCGGCGCGGGCGCGGCCCTCACCTCAGGTTCGGGCCCCACGCCCCGCACGAACCCGGCGCCCGTCCCCCTCGGCCGCACGGCCGTACCGTTCCACGGACAGCACCAGGCCGGGATCATCACCCCCGCCCGCCCACAGGCCCGCACGTGGATCGCCGCCTTCGACCTCGCTCCCCACGCCGACCGGGCCGCCCTCACCGCGCTGCTGCGGCGCTGGACCGACGCCGCCGCACAACTGACCCAGGCACTGCCGTACGGCACCGACGACCTGATCGCCGCCGGATCCGGGGCGGCATCCCTGACCGTCACCGTCAGCGTCGGCCCGTCGCTGTTCGGCAAGGCCGGGCTGCCGCTGTCGGCCAGACCCACCGCACTCACCCCCTTGCCCGCCTTTCCCGGCGAGCACCTGGACCCGGCCCGCAGCGACGGCGACCTTGGTGTGCTGATCTGTGCTGACGACGCGCTGGTGGTCTTCCACGCCGCGCACACCCTGCAGCGGCTCACCGGCGGCACCGCCGTGCTGCGCTGGCAGATGTCCGGGTTCGGCCGCACTCCCGGAGCCGGCGCCGATGACACCGCCACCGCCCGCAACCTGATGGGCCAGCTGGATGGCACCAACAACCCCAAACCCGCCGACCCTGCCTTCACCGGCCATGTCTTCGCCACCGGGCCCACCTGGATGAACGGCGGCTCCTACCTGGTGATCCGCCGTATCCGCATGCTCCTGGACCGGTGGGACACCCTCCCCGTCACCACCCAGGAGCAGGTCATCGGCCGCCGTAAGGACAATGGGGCGCCCCTGTCAGGCGGCACCGAGTTCACCCCGGCAAACTACGGCCAGACCAGCCCCGGCGGACACCCGACCATCCCGGTACACGCCCACAAAGCCCAGTTCAGAGCAGGTTTCCTCTTCCATCCTAGCCTGGTATTAGATAGTATGTTCGAAGAGGTAAAGGGCGCCGATCTCCGGAAAGGGAGGTGAGTGATGATGACCGTCACCACTGCCACCCGTTCCGTCGAGGGGATGCGCCCCGGTCCCGAACTCGCTTCCGCTCTGGCCGACGTGGATCTGTCGGCGGTCGATGGGTTCGAGGTCGTGGAAGTGTTGAAGGCCGGTCGCCGGTTGGCGTCCTGGGCCGCGTCCCTCGAGGTTCGTGCGGCGGCGGAGCTGGAGCGGCGCGCGGTGGCCTCCGAGGAGCAGCCATGCGGTGTGGACGCGGTCGAGTTCGTGACCTGCGAGGTTGAGGCCGCCCTCACGTTGACGGCGATGGCGGCCGGGAACCTGATGCACCTGGCCCGGTCATTAGTCGAACGCCTCCCCGGCACTCTCGCCGCCCTGACCGACGGCCGGATCGATGTCGCCAAAGCGCGGGTGATCTGCGACGGCACCCACCTGACCTCCCCCGGGGTGCCGGAGTTCGTGGAGAACGCCGTCCTGCCGCTGGCCCCCACCCGCACGACCGGGTGGTTGCGGGCCGCAGTCCGCAAAGCCGTGATCGTCGCCGACCCCGGCACGTTCGAGGACAAGCGGGCCAACGCCGAAGCATCCGCGCGGGTCGAGCTCTGGCAGACGCCCGACGACACCGCGAACCTGGCCGGCTGCGACCTGCCGCTGGGAGAGGCATCACGGGCGTTCAACCGGATCACCGCCATCGCGACCGCGTTGAAGACCGACGGCGACCCCCGCCCCCTCGACTACGTACGCGCCCTGGTGTTTCAGGCGCTGCTGCTCGGCCAGGACCCCTTCCTCGGTGCCGTCCTGGACCTGCCACCCGACCCCCACGAGCACACCGGCGACCCCATCGGAACGGCCGAAAGAACGGACGGGAACCAGGCCCAGCGCCCACAGGCAACCGCGACCGAACGCCAGACCGGAACGCAGGCCACCGCCAGGACCCCGACCCCAACGAATGCAGCGAACGCAGCGAACGCAGCGAACGCGAAGACCCTGGCCAAGATCCAGGCCGAGGTCGACGCAGAAGCGGAACTCGCCGCCGACCGCAGGGTCGCCGCAGCCCTCACCCGCACGCTGCGCGAAACCCTCACCCACACCCTGGCCCGGGCTGAGAAGGCACACGAGCGGGTGTGGCTGATCGCCGAAGCCGCCCACCGGATCCACGAAACCCTTACCGCACTGAAGGTCCCCGGTTGCGCCACCCACACCACCGAGGACGGGCACGTCGTCCACGGGCACAACGGCTACCGGCCCCCGGCTACCATGCGACGCGCCATCCAGGCCCGAGACCAGCGGTGCATGTTCCCCGCATGCCGACGGCCCGCCATCCAGTGTGACCTCGACCACACCCTCGCCTACCACCTCGGCGGACCCACCTGCCCCTGCAACCTCGCCGCGCTGTGCCGCCACCACCACCGTGCCAAAGGCGCCGGCGGATGGAACCTCATCCACCTCTGGCCCGGCGTACTGCTGTGGATCAGCCCCACCGCCCACTGGTACCTCACCGGACCCGACCCCTGACCCGTACGCCCCACAAACGGGGCGGCAACTCGAAACAACCCCAGCAGACAGGCGACCGGCACCACAACGGCCGCCCCATTCGGCTTGCCCAGGCCGCATCAGACTGCGAGATTTCAGTCCAGGGTGTCGCCGGAGACTCCGCCAGCAGAGCCGGTGACGCCTACAGGCAGGGCGATCCCTTCCAAGGCGCTTTCGAGGGCGGTCTGTCAGTACGGCCGGTCGTCGGTGACAAGAGGGCCGGTGGTGGTGAGGGCGCGCAGGGCTCGGAGGGCGGCGCCGCGGCTCAGCTGGTCGTGGTGGCGTTCGTTGCGGCGGGTGCGCAGGCAGCCGTAGCAGGAGGTCTCCGTGCCGCAGTCGCAGGACGCGACCCTGCGCAGCGCGGCTCCGACGACGACATCCAGCGCAGCGGCGATCCGCAGGGCGCTGCCCGCACCGCCGGGCACGGTGTCGAAGACCACCACCCCGGTCCGGCCGTCGGTGCCGGGATGCAACGCGCCGTCGATGTCGTCGCGGCTGATCTCCAGGCCGTCCGCCGCCCCCTCCAGAAGCGCGTACAGCGCGGACCGCCACTCCGCCGCGTCGGTGAGACCCGGCGTGTCGAACCGCAGCTCCACGATGTCGGTCTCGTAACTGTGCGCGAGCGAACGCCACCGCAGCGGCCCGGTGCACTCCCGCTGCCGTACCGGATTGACATGCGACTTGGCGGTCTTGCCGAGGTTCGGCTCACCCCAGCCGCACCAGTCACAGATCAGGAACCCACTGCCCGCCGGACCCTCGGAGATCGCGACCAGCCGCCCGCGAGATCCCGAACGGCACCAGGCGGTGGCCCCGCCGGGCGACCGCCAGCACTGCTCGGCCAGCTCGTCGCCGAGCGAGACCACATGCGTGGCACCGTTCCAGGAACTCTTCGGCGGCGATCCGGCCGGTTTCCCGGTCCGGTGCGCGGCGACGAACCCGAACTCGGGCACGTAGTACTCGCGCAGTGGCCCGTCGCCGGTCTGCCCGCAGGCCGGGCAGGCCGGCTCCAGGGTCTCGTCGCCCTCCCGGTAGTGCTGGCAGGTCCGGCAGACGGTGTAGCAGCGGCTGAGTAGTTCGCGGTCAGGCAGCCGGTAGACGCCGCCGGAGCGCCACAGCACGCCGCCCGCGACCACCTCCGAGCCCGGCGCGTACTCGTAGATGGCCGCCGCGAGGTCCCGGCTGAGTTCCAGCCGGGACCCCACCTGGCTGTCGCAGTGCGCGGTGCGCAGCTCGACGGTGTCCACCGGGAAGCCGTACTTGGGCAGCACGTTCCGGTTGGCCAGATAGCCGATGAGGTTGCGCCGGGTGAGGGTGTTCATGGTCCGCTCACAC
>JAOPYM010000465.1 GCA_025964615.1 Actinomycetes bacterium | reverse complement strand
TCACGCCGCAGACCCTGATCAACATCCGCCCGGTGGTGGCGTCGATCAAGGAGTTCTTCGGCACCAGCCAGCTCTCGCAGTTCATGGACCAGACCAACCCGCTGGCCGGGCTCACCCACAAGCGCCGTCTGTCCGCGCTTGGCCCGGGTGGACTCTCCCGCGAGCGGGCCGGGTTCGAGGTCCGTGACGTGCACCCCAGCCACTACGGCCGGATGTGCCCGATCGAGACGCCGGAAGGCCCGAACATCGGCCTCATCGGGTCGCTCGCGAGCTTCGGGCGGGTTAACCCGTTCGGGTTCGTGGAGACCCCGTACCGCCGGGTGGTGGACGGCGTGGTCACCGACCAGGTCGACTACCTGACCGCGGACGAGGAAGACCGGCACGTCATCGCCCAGGCCAACACGCCGGTTAACACCGACGGCTCTTTCGGGACCAACCGGGTGCTGGTCCGTCGGAAGGGCGGCGAGGTCGACCAGATCCCGCCGGACGAGGTCGACTACATGGACGTGTCCGCGCGGCAGATGACGTCGGTCGCGACCGCCATGATCCCGTTCCTCGAGCACGACGACGCCAACCGCGCGCTCATGGGTTCCAACATGCAGCGTCAGTCCGTGCCGCTGCTCCGTTCCGAGGCGCCGCTGGTCGGCACCGGCATGGAGTACCGCTGCGCGACCGACGCCGGCGATGTGGTCCTGGCCGAGAAGGCGGGCGTGGTCGAGGAGTCCTGCGCGGATTACGTCACCGTGATGAACGACGACGGGACCCGCACGACCTACCACGTCCAGAAGTTCCGCCGTTCCAACCAGGGCACCTGCTTCAACCAGAAGCCCATCGTGGAAGAGGGGCAGCGGGTCGAGGAGCGTCAGGTACTGGCCGACGGCCCCTGCACCGACACTGGTGAGATGGCGCTCGGCAAGAACCTGCTGGTGGCGTTCATGCCGTGGGAAGGCCACAACTACGAGGACGCGATCATCCTCTCCCAGCGCCTGGTCCAGGACGACGTGCTCAGCTCCATCCACATCGAGGAGCATGAGGTCGACGCCCGGGACACCAAGCTGGGCCCGGAGGAGATCACCAGGGACATCCCGAACGTCTCCGATGAAGTGCTGGCCGACCTCGACGAGCGCGGCATCATCCGGATCGGCGCGGAAGTCGTCAACGGCGACATCCTGGTCGGCAAGGTAACGCCCAAGGGCGAGACCGAGCTGACCCCAGAGGAGCGGCTGCTGCGCGCGATCTTCGGCGAGAAGGCCCGCGAGGTACGTGACACGTCCCTCAAGGTCCCGCACGGCGAAGAGGGCAAGGTCATCGGCGTCCGCGTGTTCACGCGCGAGGACGGCGACGAGCTCCCGCCGGGCGTCAACCAGCTCGTCCGGGTGTACGTGGCGCAGAAGCGGAAGATCACCGACGGCGACAAGCTGGCCGGGCGGCACGGCAACAAGGGTGTCATCTCCAAGATCCTGCCGGTTGAGGACATGCCGTTCCTCGCCGACGGGACCCCGGTGGACATCGTGCTCAACCCGCTAGGCGTTCCCGGCCGAATGAACGTCGGCCAGGTTCTCGAAACCCACCTCGGCTGGGTGGCCAAGACTGGCTGGCAGGTCGACGGCGAGGACGAGGAGTGGAAGGCCAGGCTGCGCTCCATCGGCGCGGATGCCAGCGGCCCCAACACCAACGTCGCCACGCCGGTCTTCGACGGTGCGCACGAGGAGGAGATCACCGGCCTGCTTGGCTCCACCCTGCCGAACAGGGACGGCGACCAGATGATCGGCCCGAGCGGTAAGACGCGACTGTTCGACGGCCGAACCGGCGAGCCGTTCAAGGAGCCGGTCGCGGTCGGCTACATCTACATCCTCAAGCTGCTGCACCTGGTGGACGACAAGATCCACGCCAGGTCGACCGGCCCGTACTCGATGATCACCCAGCAGCCGCTCGGTGGTAAGGCGCAGTTCGGCGGTCAGCGGTTCGGTGAGATGGAGGTGTGGGCGCTGGAGGCTTACGGCGCCGCCTACGCCCTGCAGGAACTGCTCACCATCAAGTCCGACGACGTGCTCGGCCGGGTGAAGGTCTACGAGGCCATCGTCAAGGGCGAGAACGTCCCTGAGCCAGGCATCCCCGAGTCCTTCAAGGTGCTCATCAAGGAGATGCAGTCGCTCTGTCTCAACGTCGAGGTGCTGTCCAGCGACGGTGCCGCGATCGAGATGCGCGACACCGACGAGGATGTCTTCCGCGCGGCGGAAGAACTCGGCATTGACCTGTCACGGCGTGAGCCGAGCAGTGTCGAAGAGGTCTGACCCAACGAAGGGGGAACTTACACAGTGCTAGACGTCAATTACTTCGACGACCTTCGCATTGGGCTGGCCACGGCTGAGGACATCAGGCAGTGGTCTCACGGCGAGGTCAAGAAGCCGGAGACGATCAACTACCGCACACTCAAGCCGGAGAAGGACGGGCTCTTCTGCGAGAAGATCTTCGGTCCGACCCGGGACTGGGAGTGCTACTGCGGCAAGTACAAGCGCGTCCGGTTCAAGGGCATCATCTGCGAGCGGTGCGGCGTCGAGGTAACTCGCGCCAAGGTGCGCCGCGAGCGGATGGGCCACATCGAGCTGGCCGCGCCGGTCACGCACATCTGGTACTTCAAGGGTGTGCCGAGCCGCCTGGGCTACCTGCTCGACCTGGCGCCGAAGGACCTGGAGAAGGTCATCTACTTCGCCGCCTACATGATCACCTACGTGGACGACGAGGCTCGGCAGCGCGATCTGCCGTCACTCGAGGCACGCATCACGG
>JAOPYM010000339.1 GCA_025964615.1 Actinomycetes bacterium | reverse complement strand
TGGGTGCAGCTCGCTTAGAGTGAGATCACGAGTCACTCGTGTTTCCGGGTTTCTCGGTGAGTCGGCTGAGTACCGGAAGGGATGCGACCGGAGTGACTGATCGGGGCGAAACGGCTGCCCCGGATTGATTTGCCGGTTGTGGGCTGACGGCGCAGAAGTCGTACGCAGTAAGGCAGGCGACCTGCCCGGCGTCCGGCGGGATGGCAAGCCGTCCTCAACGCCTCCCTCCGGTCATCAGATTCGACGGGTGCCTGTCGGCAGGACGAGAGCAGGCCTCTTTCAGTATCCGGTTACACCGATGACCTGACAGGCATGGGTAATTTGCCGTACCCACATCTCTCCCGATGGGCCGATGATGGGTACATGAGCCACAGTGACGATGTGCCGCCGGACGATGAGGAGTTCCTCGAGATCGGTCCGAAGCGTGGCGTGGCTGGCGTCCTCGGCGTGCGCCGACGGCCGAGGTTGCTGCTAGCCCTGGTGGCTGCCGGGGTCGTGGCCGCTACGGTCGTCGCCGTTGTTCGCTTCGGCAGCAGGCCGCCCGGCTCCCCGCCCGCGCGTGCGGCCGCGGCGGCTGGCTCGTCGTCCTCCCCGGGCTCGTCGGCGGTGGCGAGTTCCGGTGCGCCTTCGATGTCGCCGGTCTCGGTCATGAGCTTGGGTCACCCGTTGCTCGGGGTGGGCGCGGGGTGGGAGCTGTTCGGCCGTGGGTCCGGAGTGGTCGTCCGCATTGAGTTTGCGCGCGGCCGCATCACCCGGACCGCCCTTCCGGCGCTGCAGAGCAGCGGGCCGGTGTCGTTTGTCACCGACGCGGAGGGGGCTCTGGTCCGCCCGATTGACTTCGTGGCCGGCTACCTGATCCCGGATGGCCAGCCGGCCCGCGTGGCTCCCGGGGCGTTCGGCGCCGGCGGGCCGGCGTTCCCCGGCCCGGACCCGCGGCATCTGTGGGTGGCGAGTGGCGCCGTCGGCGATCAGATGGTGCTGGCCGGGATGGACGGGCGCAGCACCGGTGTGCCGATCGCCGTCCCGGCCGGAAGTTCACAGCTCAGCGCGATCCCCGACCAGACCGGGTACCTGCTCTTCCCCGGGACTGGCGGCGTCTATGACGTCCGGCCCGGCCGGACCAGCCGGGTCACCACCGGCACGGTGCTGGCGGTCGGGCCCACCCGCTGGCTGACCGACGAGTGCGACAACCAGGCCCGCTGCAGGCCGGTCGTCATCGATCGGTTCACCGGAGCCCGGCACGCGCTCAACGCTCGCCTGTACCAGGCCGGGTATCCCGCCGCCGGCGTGATCTCACCCGACGGAACGGTGGCCGCAGTCCTGGCCGGATCGCCGTCGACGAGGATCGAGATCATCAACCTCGCCACCGGTGCTGAGCATGCTCTCCCGCTCCGCATCGTCTCGGTCGATGCTGGAGGGGAATCGATGGTCTGGTCGCCTGACAGCCGCTGGCTCTTCCTTGCCGCAAACGACGACCTCTACGTGGTCGGCTCGCGTAGCCGAGAGATCACAGATCTTAGCCACATGCTCGGTACCGCGCTGCCGGCACTCACTCAGCTGTCCATCCGCGACCGCCGATGATAGAAGAACTGCACCCAAAGGAACTTTCCGCCGATGTGCGAATGGACGAGATATGTCTGGGAGTCGAATTGGACAGCCTCTGCTCTGCCCCGGGCCGCCCCCGGGGCGCGTACGATCGAGCGGTGGCCGACGTCCGGGAGTGCGCGCAGTGCGGGACACCGTTCGCCCCGCAGCGCGAGCACGCCCGGTTCTGCTCCCCGCGCTGCCGGATGGCGTGGAACCGCGAGCACGCTGGCGTGGCCGCCGCTCCCGCCGTGGCAATTGACTGGTCCGTCATCGCGATGACGGAGGCAGCCGGGCGGCTCGCCACCGCCGGTGCGTGGGACCTGCACCGGCTCGCGGCGGCGGTGGGGGAGACGGTGTGGTGGGTCACGCTGGTCGACGCGACCCTGGTCCGCTACCACCCGCGTGACTACGAGAAGGCGCTGGCGGACAAGGACGTGCGGCGGCGAAAGACCGAAGGGACCCTCGAGGGCCTCCGCTACGTGCGCAACCAGCTGGGCAAGTCCGTCGAACCGGACGAGTTCGTCCGCGCTGCCCTCGGCGACGACGGGGCCGGCGGCTGGGCCTGGCGCCCGCTGCCAGAACCGAAGCTGGAAGCGCTCGCGCCACGGGCGCGCCAGTGGGAGCTGAGCAGGTATCACGCCTACCAGGAGCGGCTGGCCGGGCGCGAGATCGCCCGGACCTTCGCCCGCTGCACGGAGTTCCTCGCCCAGGCCGCGGCCCTGGTCAGCGGCGGCTCATAGCCGCGCTTCAGTATTCGCCTTTGATCACGAAGAAGGAGCCGCGGATCACGCCCGCCAGCTTGGACTTCTGCCGCGCGAACTTGAAGCCCGCCGCCGCGAGTTCCTCCGGGACCTCCATGCCCTCCGAGAGCTTGAACCCGACCGCGCGCTTGCCCGCGTCGGCGATCGTGTACATCACGTTGATGGCCAGTCCGGACTCGTAGAACACGTACGCCATCCGGATGCCGTCCACCTCGAACGAGGTCGCCTCGAGCGGGCGGGAGGCGATGACGAGGCCTCGCTCGTCGGCGAGAACGCGGGTCACCAGGTCGAGCGCCTCCGGCGCCTCGCTGGCGGGGCTCACGGTGAAGACGTGGTCGTACTTGTTCTTGTAGTAGCGCGCCTCGTTAGCCCGAAGCCCCGCGAGCGCCTCCGCCACCGGCGACGACTCCAGGCCGACGGTGGACACCTTCTCGAAATCGACGATGTACGGCACGCATCCTCCCCATGACGTTGATGAGGGCAACGGTACCTTCTTCACTGCGACAGACACGGCCGGACCATGCCAAGACGAGACGGGCCGTCTCGTTGTACAGTACAATCTGGCAATGATGTCCCGTCAGCCTGATGAGAGTCGTCGCAGTGAGCGAGCCCGGCAGGCGATTCATGCGGCGACTGCGGAGCTGCTGGCCTCGACCAGCTATGACGCCATCACGATCGAGAAAATCGCGGCACAGGCGGGCGTGGGCAAGCAGACCATCTACCGGTGGTGGCCGTCGAAGGCCGCAATCATCGTTGATGTCTGGGCCGAGGTAATCGCGCCCCGCGCGGCATTCCCTGATACGGGCGACCTGGAGGCCGACCTTCGGGCGCAGCTGACCCGGATGCTTGACGTGCTTGTCGAACCGGTGCTCGGACTCAACTACATGGCTGTGATCGCAGACAGCCAGCGTGACGAGCGGCTGGCGGCCGACCTGTCGGCCCGCATCTTCGCTCCGCGCATTGCCGACACGAAAGACCGGTTGCGATTGGCGCAGGCCGCCGGCCAGATGCGCGATGACGTCGATGTGGATACCGTCGCCGACCTGCTCTACGGCGGAATCTTCTTTCGGAGCCTGTTCCGCCTAGTCCCGCTCGACCGCACGCAGCCCGACGCGCTCGTCGCAGCCCTGATCCGGGGGATCGGCCCACTCCGCTAGCCCCCGCGGCCCAGCGCAAGACGAGGCGCAGCGTATTGTGTATCAAGGGGAGACGATACGTATCGTCTCGCCTGCGAAAATCTCGACTTTCGAGGAGATGGCCTCATGGACCTCAACAACTCGGTCGTACTCGTGACCGGCGCATCGTCCGGCATCGGTGCCGCCACAGCCCAAGCGGCGTCGCGGGCCGGCGCCCGGGTGGTGCTCGCCGGCCGCCGAGTGGACCGCATCCGCCAGCTCGCCACCGACCTGGGTGATGCCCTCGCAGTGGGATGCGACGTCACCGACGCAGGCCAAGTCGCGGACGCGGTTCGGACGACCATGGATAAGTTCGGCCGGCTCGACGTGCTGGTCAACAACGCCGGACAGGGACTCACCGCATCGATCGAAGAAACCGACCCGGCCGATTTCCGCGCCGTCCTGGACCTGAACCTGACCGCGCCATTGGTCACGATGCAGGCGGTGCTGCCGGTTATGCGGGCGCAGGGTGGCGGTGCGATCGTGAACGTGAGTTCGGGGACGGTCTTCTCGGTACTTCCGCTCTCGGGTGCATATGCGGCGTCCAAGCAGGGTCTGGCGATGCTGTCAGCAACCGCTCGGCTCGAACTTGCCGACACTGGCATCGTCGTCTCGACCTTCTACCCGTTTGTCACCAGCACCGAGTTCATCGACTCCATCAAGGCGGGCAAAGAGGCGGCGACGCAGATGATGTCCGACGGCTGGCTGAAGGCGCAGCCGCCA